>NZ_CAWNQF010000078.1:0-85736 GCF_963876465.1 Xenorhabdus sp. KK7.4 | reverse complement strand
CGCAAGGTGTTTTAACAAATCAAAAGGGGTTTTTATAGCTGCCTCATCGCTGAAAGCTCTACGGAACCCCCTGCCTAGCAGGGGGTTTTCTATATACAAAAAACCTGATGATCGACATCATCAGGTCAAGATAATCAAGTCATTTTCTACTGTGGGAGGCGCCAACCCTGCTCAAGCGAAGATCGGCGCGCTCAATGCTGATTTTTAGAAGCTCATTTTAGCCCCAATACCCACTTCACGTGGTTCTAAAATATTTCCAGAAAGCCCGGCTGTACGGTCACGGTACTTATTTGTCGGCGCACGTCTGTCAAAAATATTATTTCCGTAAACGAAGAGTTCCAGATTATTAGTCGGATTATATGAGAAACGAAGATTGGAGACTGAATAAGAACTGACTCGTAATTCAGGATCGTTTTGGTCATCAGAGAAATAATGATCCACGTAACGAAGAGACCCACTCAGACGAAATTGTTCGGTGATATTCCAGTCAGCACCGATATTAAACATATAACCGGGTGCTTTAGAGAAGTGTTTTCCTTCAAACGAGTTGCCTCGATAATCAGCGAATTTTTTGATTTCAGTATGAAGTAATCCAAGCCCACCGTTTAAGCTTAAATTGTCCAGTACCCGATAATCCGCGCTTAGTTCAACCCCATAGCTTACCGCTTTATCGGCGTTAACAAGAATCGAACCGTTAGATTTGTCTTCCCTGTAATCATCTACAGCACTCTGGAACCCCTTATAATCTGTATAGAAAATATTGCTGGTTACCAGTAATCGGTTATTGATGGCTTTACCACGGGCAAACAACTCATAATTCCAGGCCTTTTCCGGGGCAAAGGTATAATAAGAATGCCCGGAGAAATTCACACCTGTACCACCCGGAGCATAACCTTTACTGACTAAAGTACCGACAGTGACATCGTCAGTAATATCGTAAGCAAGGGAAACTTTCGGCAGGACAGCATGGAACCCTTTACTATATTCATGATAAACACCGGGTACATAGCTGTTAATCCCTTCATGCTTAACCTGATCATATTGATAACGCAAACCGCCAGTCAGAGCCCATTTTCCCGCGAAACGTCTGGTCGCCTCTGAGAAAAGGCCAATGCTCGTGTTAGTCAAATCCGCATCAGCCTTGCCCAAGACATTATTAAGCACGTTTCTGGCCTTATCACGCGAGTAATAAAGCCCTGTCACTCCACTCCAGATTGAATATTCATCACCAAAGTTCAAGTGTGTTTCGTTAGTGATATTGTTCGAATCACGGTTTGCGATACCTGGCAACATCTTCGTGAAAGTGTAACGGTATTTCGATGCAGAATATTGGAGTTGGTTGGAGAGCACGATATCGTTGTCAAAATCATACTGAAGATCGAAGATACCGACATTACTGCTAGTTTTAGATCTGTTTATGCCTAAAGTCATACTCTTCAAATTACTGTAAGGTAATGAAGCAGACTCGGCATCAGAATTTTTTGCTGCTGTATGGAAGTAGGTTAGTTTAGCCAGCCAAGGGCTATCTAGTGGTTGCCAAAGTGCTTTAAACCTGGCATCCAGATTTTCAGAACCTTTCCTCATATCAGAATCATAGAATCGAGGGTTGGTATATTTCATAAACGTATTTCTGCCGCTGTAATCCACTGCGAGGCGTACCGCGAGATCGTCTGTCAACGGCCCATTGACAGTAAAGGACGCTCGTTTCTTTTGGTGGCTTCCATACAAAATCTGACCATCGAATTCGGGAGTAAAGGTGGGATCGTTTGTCTTGATAATAATTGCCCCGGCAATACTGTTTGCTCCCTGTGTTGTGGTTTGTGGGCCCCGGAAGACTTCTATTGAATTCACGTCCCAAATAGGCCCTCTTCCCAAACTGAATTCCGCCGCACTCATATAACGACCATCAACACTGGTGGTTGCTCGCGGTATCGGTTTGGAAAGAAAAGTATTTCCCCCTACAAGAGGCCCGTTCGTCTCAATACCGCGAATACTCGGTGCCTCTGTATTACTGGTATAAAGCACATTGGGTGTACCCTGCAACATACCACCGATGGTTGTCGCTTCGGGCTTATTTCGTATCTCCTGTCTGGAGATAACGGTAACTGAACTTGCCGTTCTTTGTAGTGATCTTGCCGTTTTTTCACCGGTTACAGTGATGATATCGGCTTCATCGTTCCTCGTTTCATTTTTCTTTGCTTGATCAGACGCAATCGCTTGCCCTCCCAGGGAGGATAAAGAAAGCAAAATTGCACTGTTAAGTAACATTTTTTTACGTGAAAAAATCTGATTTCCTGCCTTGATAGCTAGGGGAGTTACTGCCTTTTTCGGGATGATTATCATTATCATTATCATTATCATTACTGTTCACAGGCAGGTAATATTATGTTAACCTTCTAATTTGTCAATTACATATTTGTTAGTATTTCTTCAAATACGGGCCGTTACAGCACATATTCTGCGGGTAACATCTGGCTTTCCTATGCCGTATTTAATGGCTGTTAGCCCGTATTAATACACTTAAAAAAAACAACTAATTAGTTTGATAAAGCGGGATTTTTTATGTTGAACATTGATTCAGGAAAGTTATCGCACGTAGCCGTATCCCGTTATGAAGAACATATCTGGTTACTCCAGCAACAGAATCCTGACCGCGTACTTAAACAGCTCTCAGCCTGGCAGCTTCATGATGATGTTAATATTTCAATGGTGGTGCAGGCTGTCCAATCTGTTGTTGAAGCAATACCGGATTTGAACGTACGTTATGAGTTAAATGATGACGGTGAATTGTATAAAACCCGGGCATCGAGCTGGCAGTCATGCCTTGAGTTTTTCTATGCCGGTTCACATTCAGACATGCTCCAGAAAATACTAACTGTGCAAGCATCTGTCTGGCTTCCTGAACAGAATCCCCCCTTCAATATATTGATAATACAAAGAAGTGATAAAGTTGTTTTAGCGCTTATCTTGCACGAAATACTGGCGCAAACTTGCCATGAAACCGAAATTATCGAAATGCTGACCCGCGCTTATGCTGGTCACTTAGTAAAACTTTCACCTCTAAAACGCACTTCCTTATTACCTTACGATGGAAAGGCAACTTCTCTTGTGCCTTGGCTATGCTGCCGCAATGATGAGAATTTCACCATTCGTTCCTCTTTTGGTGAGGCAACCTATCTGAGTAAAGGTCGGCTCGCACTGCGTTGGAAAACAGGACTTAAAATTAATGAACTGGAAAAATTTCTTCCTAGCGACAGATTACCTCACTATGTGCCAGCCCTTATTTCGGCCCGATTTTCTCAGTTTATCGCTCTGCTTGGAGGCCAGAAAAAGCTAGCACTGTGTCTGTTGCAGCCGGACGGGTTCCGTCGCCTTGTTATCGAATCTGACATGGCGGAAACACAGATTGTCAGCTCCATCATGGATAAACTTCAGGCTCAACCAGACGAAAATAATTTTCTCTCCGATGCTCCCGTAACAGTAAGTGATGAACCTGAGATATATGTTCGGTTGTTATCTCGCCCGAACGATCTGGTTGAACAACAGAGCTTACTGAGTCAGTCAATTCTGTTACCCACCTATGAAATGCGGCCCGATTTTGAGCTGGCAATGGAGTATGAAAGTACAGAGGAAATTAGTCTTATTTTAACAACCGGCCAGTCGGTTTCCAGCCATGCCGGCGAGTTCTTAATGAGCCGTTTTGTGTCTTTTCTTAAAGGTACTGAAGATGCCATTATGCGCTTAGCTGCAAAATCTGTGTCTGACTCAGGTATACCTTCTACGCATGATGCCACCAGCAAAGAGATCTCCGTTGGTACTGACGAAATAGCAACAATAATCCTGTCGGAATTCCGTGAAGCTTTAGCGATTACAGATATGACACTGGAAGATGATTTTTTTGATTGTGGCGGTCATTCCCTGCTGGCAACACGTATTATCGGTAAATTGCTTGGTACGCACGGTCTGGAAGTACACTTTGGTGATTTCTTCAGCCATCCTTCAGCTACTGCTTTGGCATCCCGTGCGATCAGAAAAAATCAGAATAAAGGCGCCATCTCTTCGGCACAGAACGATCATTTAACGGCCCCATTGGCACTTGCCCAAACCTCGCTCTGGGATGCCTATAAGGCCTATGAGTTTGGCACTATCTTTAATCTACCATTCGCTCTGGATTTTCTTGATGAGGTTGATGAAACAATCCTTGAACAGGTTTTTTCTGATCTTATAGAACGCCATTCCAGTCTGCGTACCCTGTTCTATGTTCAAAATGGCGAGGTTTATCAGCAGATTGTCGCGATGTCGGACATGAGTGATTATAAATGGTTCTGGTTCAGTCACGAAAATCAGGGTGTACACCTTGATGATGAAGCGGCTTATACGTTCGATCTTTCCCGTGAATTGCCAATCAGAATACGACTACTCCGCAATGCGGAAACCGGACGTCAGATATTATCGCTTCTGGTCCACCATATGGTTATTGATGAATGGTCGCTAAATGTTCTGATGGATGAACTCTCCCAGGCTTATTTATCACGTTCTTCCGGTGTGGCCCCTATCTGGAAAAAACCCGTATTATCATTCCATCAATTTGCCCTGCAACAGCAGGCGAACGGCTTTAATCAAAAACACCTCGATTACTGGACAAACATGTTGCGTAATGCAACTCGCGGATTAGAACTCACCTTATCTGACAACCAGAAAACTGTTGCAGCGCATGAAAGTTCATCTAAAGCCGGCTGGATCGAGTACAAACCTAAACCTGAAGTCACTCATCATCTTTATTCCTTTGCCCGACAAAATAACGCATCCCTGTTCAGTGTCGTCTACGCGGCAATTGCGCTTTCTCTGCATAAGCTCGGTAATCTGAAGGATATCGTAATCGGTACTTCTGCATCAGGTCGAACCGAACATGATACTTATGAAACAGTCGGCTATTTCACCACCATGGTTGCACACCGGTTGCAATTCTATCCGGAGAAACCCGTCGGTACACTGATCGAAGACACCAGAGATACAATCAATAACTCAATGCCGTATGCAGATGTGCCGCTCGATCTTATTCAACAATCGTTGGGGATGGCACCTGAGGAGGGACTAATCTTCGACGTTTATATTCAGATCCATGCCAATAATGCACTGAACGGTGTACTTAAGACCCCGCCTGGTAACGATATACGCTATCGACAAATCGATCCCGATAAAAAGGAATCCATGTTCGGTCTTCAATTCGAAATTATGGAAGATGTCATTGATGGCGAAAGAATCATGCGATTGGTCATTACTTACCGTGAGGAGCGTTATCCTGAAGAACTTATCCAACGCCTCTGTGAAACAATAGAGAAAATTTTCTCATTCTTCACCATACCTGGGGCCTTAAGCCTTCCTCTTGCTCAAGTGACTGTGTGATATCTATAACAACCATAATTAACGTGAGTCGGTCGGTGTTAACTGACGGACTCATATAACCCTGATCCGTTCTGAAAGAGAAAACATTATGCGATCTGCTATTACTGTAATATTAATGTGTCTGATGGGAACATCGGCCTTTGCCGCATCACGGCAGGTTACGGATACCTTAGGGCGGGATGTCGTTATTCCTGAGGAGCCACAGCGTATTGTGGTTATGAGCGAGCCAGCTATCGGCCTGCCCTTAATGGAGCTGGGTGTTGAACCTGTAGGCAGTTACGGGCGCACGGAAGATGGTATCTACCAGCTTGGAACAGATTTCGTCGATACTGTTCTGGGTGAAGGGCGTGCAAAACCAAAAGGCATCGGTGCTGGGCGGGAGATTGATCTGGAAAAACTCTACGCGCTGAAGCCCGACCTGATTATCGGAACAGAATTTGATATCGACAAAGTAAAACAACTTTCAACAATCGCCCCTGTCTATCTGCAAAATTTCCTTTCTGGGAAATCCCACAATTTTCATATTGAAGAAAATCTGGCCCAACTGACCGGACGTGAGCAGAGCTTTCAAAAACGACGGGATATGTATTTGCAACGCGTTGCCGCAACGCGCGCCCTCTTGCCGGAAAATCCGGCTAAACAGACTTATCTGCCGATCCTTGTCACAGATCAGATCAATGTCGTTGGCGAAGCAACCGGTTTCACTCAGGCATTGGAAGATCTTGGTTTCACCCGGCTGAACCTCTCGAAACAAAGCGGCCTTTCTGCCAATTCATCCCAACTGCTTCTACAGTTGAGTGCGGACAAATTAGGCGAGCTTAACCCGGACGTTCTGGTCGTGCTCAACAGCTGGGGCAGCAAGGCACACGATGAGAAAGCCATTCGCTCGGCGCTTGATCGGGTTGTCCCCGGATGGGCTCACTATATGAAACCCGCCCGCGAAAAACGGATAGTTTTCCTTAACGCAGGTGAAGTTTTTACCCCCACATTTGCCAGTGCGGAACATACGCTTAAAGCCGTGGAAGAATGGGCTAAGTCGAAGCAATAAAATGATCCTGCTCGCCAGAGGCTGCTCGCATTCAACCTATTTTTATACTTGTACCTATTAACAGCATTTTTCAACTACGTGAATAAACTATGAGAGAATTAACGTCAATGCAGGCAGCTTACTGGGTCGGGCGTCATGTTCAGGCCGATCTGGGAGGCGTTGCCGCGCATCTTTATGCTGAGTTCGACGGCGATGACATTGAAGTGAGTCGATTTAAACAGGCTCTGGAACGCGTTTGTTCTCTACATCCAATGCTAAGACTCTGTGTCGATGCTGAGGGACTTCAGTCTGTGACTTCATCCGGTGAGCCATTATTGCCGGAGATCGACGATTTTCGTGGATTAACAGAACAGGAAGTGGAGAAATTACTTCTCGTTAAACGCACGGAGTGGACTCATCAGAAACTTGATCTTTCTTCCGGTCAGGCATCGCGGTTCTCGCTCAGTCTGCTAAATGACGGAAAATTTCGCCTGCATATTGATACGGATATGATAGCTATCGATCCTTCAAGTTTCAGGGTACTAATGGAGGATCTGGCGATATTTTATGATAATCCAGACCAGCCAGCTCCGGTAATAGCATCATATTTCGAATGGTGCGATCAGGTACGCACCGATCCCCACCTGAAAGCAGCCCGTGAAAGGGATAGAATTTGGTGGCGTTCACGTATTCCACAGATTCCACCAGCCCCTGCTCTGCCTATGAATAAAACTCAGCCCGATCAGGTTCACAGCCATCGTCTGGCGGCATGGCTTCAGCCAGAGGAACGTCAGGCGCTGAAACGGCTTGCCCGAATACACAAAATAACCATGTCTAGCCTGATGCTGGGGCTTTTCTCCATTATTCTTGGAAGGCATACCGGAGATAAGCAGTTTCGCCTCAATGTGCCGATGTTCTGGCGCTCTCCCCATGTGAATGATGTAGAAAGAATTGTCGGCGATTTCTCTAATGTGCTTATCCTCGGCGTTGATATCAATGGAGCTGAAAGCCCTGCTGACCTTAGTCAACAGCTTGGCGAGCAACTGACCGATTTGCTCGCTCACTCAGCTTATCCGGGGGTGAATCTGATGCGTGACCTTTCCCGGCATCATGGTGCAACGCAATTAACTCCAGTCGTCTTCACCGCCGCTTTGGATATGCCGGGGGAAGAACTTCTCTCAGATCGCGTCAGGCAGGTATTCGGTTCTATGAACTGGGTTATTTCACAAGGCCCGCAAGTTGCACTTGATGCACAAGTGGCATCTGCCGATGGCGGTATTCTCATCAATTGGGACATTCGTCTGGATATACTGCCAGAAGCATGGATAACCTCAATGTTTGACAGTTTTGTCAATTTCGTCCGTGAAATCGCCACACACCCACAACGATTCGATGAAGCAATACATTCTTCACCCAATAACGTCGCAGCCTTATCATCAATAATCAGGCGCAAATCCGCTGATTCTACCGCGCAAATTGATCTGAAAAACAATATTGGCCTGAAAAACAATATGGAAAAGACAGATAACACGGAAAAACCATTAACCGCCCTTCAACTGGCGTATCTGCTTGGGCGACGGGCAGAATTGCCGCTGGGTGGCGTCGCGATGCAAGAGTTTCGTGAATACCGCGGAAGCATGGAGTTGGCGCGTTTGCGAAATAATCTGGAAGATATGGTTCAGCGTCATGACAGTTTGCGCACCCGAATTGATGCCAAGCGACTTGTCCAATATGTTAGTACAGAAGCCGATATCAATTTACACCAAGTCGACCTGAGTGCTATGTCACGGGAAGAAGCTTTCCGCTATGTAGAAAACCACCGTGAAGAATATGCACATGCACTTTGCGATTTGGATCGTTCTCCATGGGACATAACATTATTTCGTTTACCAAAAAATCCGTCAGAAAAGGATGAGCTGATTGCGTTTGTTCGTTTCGACGCGCTGATCCTTGATGGGCGTTCGATAGCTTCTCTGATGGTAGAACTTTTCGAGGGCAAAGTTTCACTTGTGGCGGATACTGATGCCTCCTTGAATGAGAGTGATATCTCTGAAAAGCGCAAAACAGATGAAGCATATTGGAAAACAAAACTTGATGCCGTCAGCGGTGCCCCACGACTTCCGTGGATAAAACCATTGGTGCAAATTGGCACATCCCGCTATGCACGACAAAGCTTGATTGTAGCCCGGGAAGATTATGCCGCAGTATCAAAAGCCGGTACTAAACAAACGCTTTTTAAGAATTCCACTATTATGGCTCTGGTGCTTGAGGTTCTGTCCCATTGGAGCGAAGAGAAAAATCTATCTATCGGCATTCCCGTGGCACCGCAGCTCTCTGGTGTTTTGTGTAATCGTTCAAGTTTTATTGTGGTCAACTGGAATGCTGAGCAAGGCAACCTTTCTGAACGGGCCAGCACCCTACAGAACGATGTGATGGAAGGGATTGAACACCTTGCATTTTCAGGTATAGACATTACCCGAATGTTGGTTGAAAAAAATGGGGCTGGCCCTGTTTTACCTGTCGTCATTACCAACGGGCTTTCATGGCCGGTATCAGGTCAGGATAGTGGTATGCAGTTGCATCGCGGGCTGACTCAGACACCACAAGTCGCGATGGATATCCGTTTTTCAACCAATGCGAACAAAGAGCTTGTTTTTGACATCGATTATGCAACTTCCGCAATTGAACCCGCTTTCATTCAGGACATTTTACAGGCTCTAAGCAAGGCGATACAGGCCATCGTATCATCAGGCGTATTCACCCTTTCAGCGCAGAATATTATCGATACAGACCACTATCGATTAAACAGTGTCGAAGCTGATTTTCACTGCGGACAATTTCTCAGTCGGATAGCCGCCAATATTTTCGACAACAAAAACACCAAAACGGCACTCATCTGTGGCGACAGACATATCAGCTACGCTGATCTTGGGCGTGATGTACGTCGAATTATGGGCGCTTTCAGGGAGAAGGGGCTTTCCGAGGGTAGCGTTGTCGCCCTTTGCCTGCACCGTGGGCCTGAGCACACAGCAATAACCCTAGCCTGTGCATTAACAGGGGTGATCTGGGTTCCGATAGACGCAGACTCCCCTTTTGAGCGACTGCATTATCTCCTTGAAAACTGTCATCCGGATCTTGTCGTAACGACAAAAAGAGAAGGCATTGAACATCCGGCTGAAATGCCTGAAACACTTTTGTCTGCCGAGCCTTTAGCAGAACTCCCACTTCCGCTTGACGCTCTCTCATCAAGTGAGGCGCCCGCCTATTATCTGTACACATCAGGGACAACCGGAAGGCCAAAGTGCGTTGTTTTATCCAATAAATCAACATCGAATGTCATTACCAGTACCCTTAAAGAGTGGTCTGTAACACACCAGGATGTCTTCATTTCTGTAACGCCTTTACATCATGATATGTCGGTCTTCGACATTTTTGGGTGCCTGACCGCCGGTGCAACACTGGTTCTTCCTGCTATCGGTGAAGAAAAGGATGCCCTGTGCTGGAACCAGTTAGTTGTCAGACACAAGGTCACATTATGGTGCTCTGTGCCTGCTATTTTGGAAATGCTCCTCGCTTGCCGTCAGAGTGATGAATTGAAAAGCCTACGGTTGATTGCTCAGGGTGGTGATTATATCAAACCTGCTGTGATTAGTAGCTTGCGTACACTTCTACCGTCAGTGCGGCTGATTTCGTTAGGAGGACCAACCGAAACGACTATATGGAGTATATGGCACGAAATTGGGCAGGATGATATCAGCCAGATCCCTTATGGAAAACCCTTGCCTGCTAACAGCTACTTTTTGTTGAACGAGTGTGGTAACCACTGTCCGGTCGGTGTGACTGGCCTTATTCATACGGCTGGTGTCAATGTCGCACTGGGTTATCTGGAAAACGGGAAGCTCACCCAGACCAATTTTGTCACCATCAGGGATACAAACGGAGAAGACATCCGAGCCTTCCGCACCGGCGACCACGGGCACTATCGTCACGATGGCATCATTATTTTCGATAGCCGCGTCAACGGTTACGTCAAGGTGCGCGGGGTGCGTATTTCCTTGCCGGACATTGAAAATGAACTGGTTCGTCATCCGTCAGTTAAGCACATTCTTGTGGTGGATTATGGCGATGAAATGCATGGTGAAACCTCTATCGGCGTACTTTATGTACCACTAAAAGAAGATGCCCTGTCAGGAGCAGAATTACGCAAATATGCCAGCCAATGTCTGCCTCCATCACATGTTCCGACACGGATATTACAGGTCACTGAATTACCGCTCTCGCCAAATGGTAAACCTGATCGCCCTAAAGCACGCAGCCTATTGATGGAATCTGTGCATGAAGCATCGCCTATTCGACACAATTCTTCCCCTGAGCAACAAACAGAGATAGAAGAGACGGGAATGAAAAAGAAAGTGCTGGAAATCTATCTGGACGTGCTCGGCCAATCACGAGATAGCCATTTTGATGGTTCCAGCGACTTCATCAGCATGGGATTACGCCCCCAGCATCTGAAGACAATTTCGGCACGAATCTCCGAGGAATTTGCTATCGGGGTTTCGTTACCACAATTGCTGCGTTGCCGTAATGCCGCAGAGGTTGAACGGCAACTGAACGCATCTCTGCGCTTTTGAAAATAGTTCGGATTATTAACATGAATAATATTGACCTTATCGGTATTGGTATCGGCCCCTTCAATCTGGGATTGGCGGCCCTGCTTTCGTCACACTCTAACCTGACCAGCCTTTTCCTCGAACGCAAGGCTGAGTTTCGCTGGCATGAAGGTCTTCTGCTACCGGGTACAACGTTACAGGTTCCATTTCTGGCCGATCTGGTCACGATGGCAGACCCTACACATCCTCTGAGCTTCCTGAATTATCTTCATAAGCACGACCGTATTTACAAATTCTATTACTATGAAAAATTTCAGATCCCACGTCAGGAATATGACCATTATTGCCGCTGGGTGACACAACAGCTTCCCTCCTGCCAGTTTAGTGAAAATGTCATTGATGTGGCGTATGAACCAACATCTGAACGTTTCATTATTGAAAGTAAGACTCACTCGCGTTCAACGCATCAGTACTATAGTCGTAACCTTGCTATTGGTATCGGAACAGCTCCGTTCCTGCCTGAATGGGCTAAAATCCAAACCCAAGCGCCTATCTTTCATTCAGCAGACTTCATCAACAAACGAGCTCAACTCTCAACATGCCGACGTATAACAGTGATTGGATCAGGGCAAAGTGCTGCCGAATGCGTGCTGGCACTCTATAGTGCGTTGACTCCTGAAATGATAGAGGACGGTGCTTCAGTCCAGTGGATCACCCGCTCTGCCGGTTTTCACCCGATGGAATCATCGAAACTCGGTCAGGAATGTTTTACGCCTGCTTACATGAACCATTTCCACAGCATAAGCAGAGAAAAACGCCGCAAGATCGCATCGGGCCAAGGGGGGCTTTATAAAGGTATCAGCGTCTCAACTATCGCAGATATCTTCGATATTTTGTATGAACGTTCCATCGGCGGTCGTGATCCGGGTCTTTCGCTTGTTTCAAACTGCGAGGTTGAGCAAGTGGAAAATAGCGAAGACTCCGGGACATTGCGGATCGTTTTTCGCCATCAGCAACTCGATGAAGTCAGTTCCATTGAAACTGACGCCATTGTTGCTGCTACAGGTTATAAACACACCAGCCCAAAATGGCTAGAAGGACTCAAACAAACGGTACTTGCCACCGATGATTACGGCGATTTGATTGTGAAAGAGGACTTTAGCGCTCAACGCCTTGATAAAGGAAAAGGCCTTATTTTCGTGCAAAATGCTGAGATCTTCCAACATGGCATTGGTTCTCCCGATCTGGGACTTGGCGCATATCGTAATAGTATTATTGCCAACCAGCTTCTTGGCCGAGCGCATTATCGCTTACCTCAAAACTCGTCATTCCAAAGCTTTGGTCTGCAAGAGCATCACAATATCGGAGATAAAAATGACATTATCCCTTGCCGATAAGGGCAGACTAGATGCATTTTGGTATCACTGTGTTAAAAACCAGCATTTCAATATCGGTTATCCTGAGTCCTCAGACTTTGATTACTCTTATTTACAGAGATTCATGCAGTTCTCTATCAACAATTGCGGGGACTGGGGGGCGGAATGCAACTATCTTTTAAACTCCTTTGAGTTCGAAAAAGAAGTCATGGAGTATTTTACTGAACTGTTCAGAATTCCATTTGAAGACAGTTGGGGTTATGTGACCAACGGGGGAACGGAAGGTAATATGTTCGGCTGCTATCTGGGACGAGAATTATTCCCGGATGGCACACTCTATTATTCAAAAGATACTCATTATTCGGTGGCAAAAATCGTCAAATTATTGCGTATCAAATCTTGTTTAGTGGAATCTCTACCCACTGGTGAGATAGATGATAATGACCTGCTACAGAAAATCATCGCTCATAAAGAACCCCATCCCATCATCTTTGCTAACATTGGCACGACATTGCGCGGTGCGGTGGATAACATAAAAATCATTCAACAGCGTATGCAGCAAGCAGGTATCGCCCGCGGGAATTACTATCTGCATGCTGACGCCGCCTTAAGTGGGATGATCCTGCCATTTGTAGATAACCCGCAACCCTTCACCTTTGCCGATGGTATCGACTCAATCAGTGTGTCCGGGCACAAAATGATAGGCTCACCCATTCCTTGCGGAATTGTTGTTGCGAAACGGAAAAACGTTGAACGTATTTCCGTTGATATTGATTACATTTCGGCTCAGGACAAGACTATCTCCGGTTCACGTAATGGCCAGACGCCACTGATGATGTGGGCCGCTATTCGCAGCCACTCGTTCGCCGATTGGCGTCATCGCGTCAAACGCTGTCTGGAAATGGCACAATATGCCGTCAAGCGTTTCCGGTCTGCGGGGATAGATGCCTGGTGTCATGACAACTCTATTACGGTGGTATTTCCATGCCCGTCGGTCGCTGTCTGGAAAAAGCATTGTCTGGCAACATCGGGAAACACGGCACATTTAATAACCACAGCACATCATCACGACAGTAGTAAAATCGATATCTTAATCAATGACGTTATTGCTGATTCCCGCCAGATAGTTAACGTGCGGGATGTTGTATGTGAGCAGTAAAAAATAACAGTGAGGCTGATTATTTTCAGGCTATGCGGCATTAAAGATGCAGAGAATGGATCATCCATAAGATAAAACCGTAACCTGACTGCTCGTCAGATAAACGATAACAGCCACCATTTTTCTGCTGTGTTATGGATAGGGTGATTTTGGTATTCTGCCTGAACCCTAACCATGTCACTGTAATTTTTTTTATATATAAGATAACTGAAGGAGCTTTTGGTGCTTACAGCAAAAAATCTCACCGCAACTTACGGTAAAAAAACCGTATTGCATGATTTGTCAGTAGACTTTGCTCAAGGGCGAATTACCGCACTCGTCGGGTCTAATGGCTGCGGTAAGTCAACACTTCTGAAGTCCATCATGGGCTTCATTCCACTGAAAAGCGGGGAAATTTTACTGGAAGGTAAGCCGATTGCAGGGATAGGCCGCAAAGCGCTGGCCCGAAAGATCTCTTATCTGCCGCAGGAATGCCACTGCCCGGACTACATGACACTGGGAGAGTTGATCGAACTGGCTGCTTGTGGACGCCATTCTCTTTTCGGCGGGGCATCTGCGCGGGATCGCAAACTATTTCATGATGTATTAGACATCGTCGGTCTGGCTGATCAGGCCAGCTCTCAGGTCAGCGACCTTTCAGGAGGGCAACGCCAGCGGGCCTGGGTGGCGATGGTGCTTGCACAGGACACTGATATCATTCTTATGGACGAACCAGTCAATCACTTAGATATCAAATATCAGTACACCGTACTAAAACTGATCCGCGATCTCTCACTCCAGCACGGAAAAACCATCGTTGTGGTGTTACATGATTTAAATCTGACGACCACTTTTGCCGATGATGTAGTGATGCTTAATACTGGCAAAGTCATTGCCGCGGGGGCTGTCAATAAGACAATAACGGTAGATAATATCCAGCGTGTATTCGATATTCCGGCTGATATTTTCAGTTATAACGGCAGCCTTATCTGTCAGCCTTATCCGGGCATAAACCATCCTGAAAATTGGTCCGGAGTATAACGATGAAACCCCGTCTATTCTTTATATTCGCACCTTTTTTATTACTGCTGATCTTCTTTTTTAGTCTTTCTTTCGGTGTAAATATTGCCTCATTTTCGCAAATTTATGCCGCCTTAACCCAGTCTGAACCACAAAACTATGAACAAGCCGTTATTTTATACCAGCGACTGCCACGGGCGCTGATCTCTGTTTATGTCGGCGCGGTGATGGCATGCAGCGGTCTTGTTTTCCAGGGATTGATCCGCAACCCGCTGGCTTCTTCATCAACATTAGGCATCAATGCTGGTGCAACACTGTTTGTCGTAGCTGGTGCAATCGTTTTTTCACTCGACCTGACACTACAAGGCATAGCAGCACTTTTGGGTGGGCTACTTGGTTTTTTATCATCTCTTTTGATATCTCGTCTGGCGGGCGTTAACACCGTTTCTCGCGACTTACTGCTGATACTGGCTGGCACATTAATAGCGATGCTTTATCTTGGGGTAAGTAATGCTGTTCTTCTTGCTTATCCTGAAACGCGAACTGAATATTTGAGCTGGCTAGCAGGAGCTATCAATCATGTCTATATCACAAGACTACACCATTTCTGGTGGTTCGGTCTGCTGGCCTTAATCGTACTTTTATTACTGGCACGTCCGCTGACGCTCATTCTGCTCGGTTACGAAAAGGCGCACTCGATTGGAGTGAATGCAACGCTTGTTTCGCGCATTGCGTTAATTGCAGCCATAGTTGCATCCAGTTCTGCTGTTGCCATATGTGGTCCGATTGGTTTCGTAGGGCTGGTTGTACCCCATATTGTCAAGCCTTTGGTTGGACAGAACTTTATGCTGTCGCTGCCAGCCTGTGCTCTGGCAGGAGCAAGTGTCTGCCTGATCGCTAATCTTTGTGCGCAGACACTCTTCCAGCCTTATGTCATTCATACCGGTATTCTGATGGATTTTTTGGGCGGGCTGTTTTTTATCTGGATCATCAGAAAGCGCTATCTTTCAACAAAATCAGCGAGATTGTTATGAAGTTCGGTCAGGCAATAGACGGAAAAAGAGTATTACGTTTCGCGAATGGATTACAAATGCGTACCCTCGATATAAAAGTCGGGTTATGTCTATTTACCATTACGATCATACTCGTCGTTATTTCTTTAAGCGTGGGAGTTACGGACGTTGGTGTCTATGAATTCTTGCATATGCTTTTCGGTAATTCGCTGGAACACCACCAGTTTTATGCACTCTGGGTTGTACGCATCCCGCATATTTTATTGGGGCTGATGGTTGGTTGGTGCGCAGCTCTTGCCGGTGCTATTCTGCAACCGATTGCTCGCAATCCATTGGCCGATCCCAGTCTTTTTGGCATAAGTCAGGGTTCAATGACAATGATCATCATCTTGCTGGCGTTCGTTCCCAACGCACCTAACATGCTGATCGTCCTTGCTGCACTGGCTGGTGGGCTGGCTGTTGCATTGTTTTTGACTTTACTCGTCGGCAATAATCGCGCAAGTGGTTTGGCAATTTTACTGATGGGAATTGCCGTTTCGTCCGTTCTCGGTTCAGTTAGCTCTTTTCTTATTCTCTATCTTCCAACAGAATTATCCCTCCACCTTGCCGGATGGATGGAAGGATCATTGTTTCAGGCCAGCTGGTCAGTTATCGCATCATTCATACCATTATTTTTATTGAGCATTATCGGCATTTTGCTCATCGGCCCCGCGTTAAATCGCTATGAACTTGGAAACGAACTTGCTTTGTCCCTTGGAGAACCTATCAAATATTCCCGCCCGATGCTGATGGGATTCTCTGTCTTGCTAAGCGCTGCATCTGTCACCGCAGTAGGGCCATTGAGCTTTCTAGGAATACTGGCACCACATCTGGCCAGCTTTATTTCATCGGCTACAGGTCGCGCCCGTTTGTTTCTTTCCGCTCTGGTGGGCGGCAATCTAGTCATTGCGGCAGATATCATAACGAAAGCAGCACCAGCAGGCGTCTTTATCCCTATCGGATTGAGCTTCACACTTATTGGTGTGCCCCTGTTCATCCTGACGATGCGGCTTCGCGCACTGCGTAAACGCTAAATATTTGCCGTATCTGTTGTGGAATAGAGCCCGTCATTCAACCGTGTTCCGTTTAAACCGTCACTGAAAAATCTTCTTCTGAGAAGAAAAATTTCAGTGACGGTTTTTTCTACTTTTGGAAAATATCTCAGGTGTGACCAATTATTGTCAACCCCATAATTTCTTAAACTTTATTTTAGGATAAATTTATATATCCTTAGTTTAATAACCAAGAATATATAAAAGTGAAATTAACAATTCCATACGTCAACAAATAATTTCTTCAATAATAAAACATTAATCTGTACAATACTTAATTAACAAGTGAGGATTAGGGATTCCTATTTCATTTTTTAAAATTAAAACTTTCATCATTCTCAGTAAAAATAAAATAATTAACTCCAGTTACCCGACCCAGACCCGATTCCTGTTACCAGGGAAATGCCTAGACCAGTGAAAACTCCAAGAGGAGAAAGATCTGCACTTTGGAAAGTAATACCTAAAACCAAAGAATTTCCGACAAATTTAAAATGTGTAGTATCAGAAAAAAGTTTATCTAAATTATCTGTCCAAATCCAACCCTCTGAAGCACCCACACCAATAGAAGAAATTCCCCATGATTCACCTCGAAAAACCTCATGATGATCTTCCACCACGATGTTAAAAATCTGTTTAATGAACTTGCCAACATAAGAAACTGTAGCTTGATAACCCTCAATTCCCAAAGAAGTAATTTCTTTTATTGTTTTATCAATAAGCTCAGCTTCCAATTTACCTTCAGTATATTTTTTAACATCTTCAATCATTTTTAATCTTATTTCATTGTCTTTTATTGCACTCATAATATTACTCCCACCATTATATAAATATATTTTTTATAAAAAAATAATTAATTTCAACGACCCTGAACACAACCTTCCTCTAGCATAAAAGAAATGGGTGGACCTTGAAAACAGCCAAGAACAAAATAACCTGCGCAGAAGAAATATACACTTAAATAAACGGTAGTTTCTAAAAAGAAAAAACATACCGTATCAGAAAAAAGTTTAGCTAAATTATTTATCAAAAACCAACCATCTTAACTATAATATTATGATGACTATTTTATCGATAAGATCAGCTTCCCATTTACCTTCTGCTTTTTTAAAAAATGTTTAATCATTTATAGATTTATTTTTTCTTTTTCACTCATAAAACCATCTATATTGTATAAAATGCAAAAAAAAAAAAATAACACTCCAAAATATAAATAATATTATCACTCCTCATTAGAGGCCATTTTTAATAGTAGCACCCCATCTATGTAATAAATCACCCCAAATAAAACAATCATCATTAAATTTAATGGGATTTTCTTGATAAAGAATAATTCAAACACATTACAATAACAGTATGGATAATTACCAACAATGTACTAAATATCATTTCATTATATTAAACGTATTTTTATACATAAGTGATTATATTTCTATTTCATGACCAAAATTTAGAAATCTTAATCCATACTTATAAATTTGCTTTACCTTTATCATCTGAAATATTTTTTAATATAACAATTAATAAATCTCTCTATTGAAATCTAACTCATATACTAACTATCTTATTAAATTAGATAATTAAAACATATTATCTATTGATCTTTTTAAGAAAAAAGTTAATTTCTGTTATGTAGAAAAGTATCGCCTTTATATAAATCAGATTTAAAATACTAAAGGAGATCTTCATGATAGATAAAAATTTAGCCTGTTCTGAAATAAAATCCCTTCCGTGGAGAAGTGATGATGCTCCATTATTAGTTGTTCTTGGGCAGTCAAATAGTTATGGTCATGCCACTCAACTGGCACCAAATGAAGCAATTACTCAGGGTTTAAATAATGTATTTGCCCTGTCCCTGCCTGAAGTTTATAGTGTCAATTTTTCAACCATTAACTGGACAGGCCTGACGAGTTTTGGCCATGCCAATATTGGTGCTCCGTGTGGTTTACCGCGAGGTAATCAGGATCATCCGGTTAATATCGCCAATCGTTTTGCCCGCTATTGGCAAAATCATATTAACACCGGTAATATTCTCAAATTACCTGATCTTTATGTCATTCTCATGGGATACGGTGGGCAGGGAATGTATTTACCTGATACTCCTGATAACCGTTGGGCGCCAGAGCGGGACCCTGATGATGTAGAATCACTCTACCCCCGCGCAGTCAGAACATTAAGGATGGCGGTGAATTCCCTGCGTAAAATGGGTAAAAATCCCCGCATACTGGCCGTTCACTGGAATCAGTGGGAAGCAGAAACTGAAAGTTTAGCCGCCGCAAAAGCCGCAGAAATGAACTTTACCCGTATCGTTACCGGCCTTAGTGATGCCATAGGATCCCGCAATATACCGTGGAGATTTTATTACCCGCTTTCAGTCTGGTTTGACCCCCTTAATACCAGCTATGTTTCCGAAGCAATGAATAGTGTGATTGCGGCTAATCCTGAGTATCGTACACTCGTCGATGCCAGAAATGCACCAAACTATAACGGGATCTCCACCCAATTTGGGGTATTTACTCCCGATGATATGCATTACAACGCAGAGACCCAAAAATGGTTTGCCCGACAGGAATGGGCTCAGATTCTGGCTGGTTATAAAGGCGTTGAGTTGTAGAATGTATCTATACTTTCCGTCTTTCAGATTGCCTTTTTGTTGGACATAGGTGGTGTAAAAATACCACCTATATTTCCACACCAAACCGCTGTTTAAGTGCCCGCCTTCCTGTCTCTGTCAACGTTAGTTCCCGACTATCCAATTGCCGGATAGCCCATTTTTTCTGCAAAAAAATATTCAGCAGCGATGAACCCAGAAAACCACTAAGGTGGAAATATCGTTCACTCCAGTCAAGACAGGAGCAGGCAAATTTCCGTCCGGAAATTGTTTTCTCATCCAAACTCAGGCCAAGAGAAAAGAAAAATTCTTTCCCCTGTGGCGTTAAACGGTAATCATCCGTTATCCAAAAACGGGACAACAGACTGTTATGAATTTTTACGGCGATTTCTCCGGACATATGGTCATAGCAAGTTCGGAAGGAACGCAATGATTTTGGTGTCGACGTTTTAATAACCCCGAAGCTTTCGCTATTAACAAAACACATCATGCTTTCCAGCAATACTGCGACTTCTTTACTATAAATTTTAAAATAACGGTATCGCCCCTGCTTAATACTGCTCACCAGATTTTGTTCTACTAACCGGCTTAAATGCGCACTGGCTGTCGAAGGTGCTATATCAGCCGCGGTACTTAATTCAGTCGCTGTGTAAGCGCGGCCGTCCATCATCAGAAATAGCATACAGAGACGAGCACGATCCGATAATAATGCAGAAACTACAGTGACTTTTTTCTCCAGAGTTAATTCACACATATCTATCCCATACCTGATACAGCCAACAAAGAGGCTACTTGAAAAACGAAGAGTATATTTCGCTGCCCAACGAAGTAACCGTCAAAACGGCAATATATGATTACGTTTTCTATTCTTCAAGGAAACGATAATGTTAGTAGTTATATTTGAAGTCGAAATCGCAGAAAACCAGAGTGAACGTTACTTTGACACCGCAACCATGTTAAGGCCACTACTGGATACCATTCCGGGCTTTATTTCTGTAGAGCGCTTTCAAAGCCTGTCTCAAAATAATAAATATCTTTCATTATCCTACTGGCGGGATGAGGAATCTGTTAAACAGTGGCGGAATACCTGCCAACACCGGGAAGCACAGATATTAGGACGCAATGGGGTATTTTCAGATTATAAATTGAGAGTCTCAGCCATTATTCGTGATTATGGCATGTATGAACGGGAAGAAGTGCCAAAGGAAGATTAACCCTGAGCTATCGGGAGATCGGTTGCCAGCATCTCCCGATATACTCGCCACCTTTTAAGTCATAAATTGTATTAGCCACAGCTAATATACAGCAAATGAGCACCCCATTAATCGGCCGAAGAACATCCAGTACCAGTATCCTATTGCAAATCCTGCAATCAACATATAGCTGATCGATTTGAATTTACATACTGAAAAAGTTTTTACTCCTTTTACGACAAATATCAGCAGAAAAGGTAGCAAAAAAAACAGACATAAAGGTGCAGTCAATGCCCTGTCATCATCAATAACAAAAGAGCTGACCACATCACAAACGGTATTTATTCCTTCCTCTCCGATTGTCCATTCATAATCAACAGTTGACAAACAACCTATCAATATCGTACTGAACAAAATAAAAGTAATACAGGCGAGTATATTTAGAGTTTTCATGCACATTTGTTTTTCTTATCTGTTTATAAGGCATAAGACGAGATTTAATCCTTTCCTAAGTTCACTAACTTAAATCTGAAACGTTTATATCAAAAAACTTAATACATGATTCTTCTTACCTATCAAAGATAAGATCTCGATCACAAGATAAAATAATATAATAAGAAAAAAAGAAAGGATTTACTGAATGCAAAATAACTCAATACACATTAAGAGGTATAAACCATTAAAGCTATTAATAACAATGCGTTATTAAGGAAACCAAAGAGGAAATAAAAAGCTCTTACCGCAAACAGATAAGAGCCGGAAATCACAGAAATAAATTAGAATGTGTTATCTATACATCTCAAACAAAGACATCCCTTTTAGATCAGTAAATGCTTTGAAAGAAGCCTGCAAAGAAGCCTGTTGCTGATAATAGTTGGAAATCGTGGAAGTCCAGTCCACATCAACTAACTCCCCTGAGCGAACTTTGTTGGCAATACTGCGTTCACTACCCAGAGAATCCAGCTGTTCCAGTTCCTGAAGCTGTAAACCCAGTACCGCTTCAACAGAAGAGAGGTTATTCAGGCTATTACGAATCCCACGGTTAGCTTTGTTGATAAGCTCCGCCGCTTGGTTTTTTTCTTCTTCAGTCGCTGAACTGTATGGTGTTCTTAAAGCTTCGATTGCCAGATCAATCGTGGCAAAAATATCAGATCCACTCGCAGTTTTGCCATCAGGTTCTTTGATTGGATTAGGAGGCGAGGATAAAAACACCTGCTGTCCGGTATGAGCGATAACCATTGAGCGGTTATCATCCACTTTCTGAGTGATTTTTTCAGACCCACCTACATAAGTGACTTTGCCATCTTTATCCGCTGAAAAAGGCGGCACATCAGTTTTATAGCCGGCAAAAATATAACGGCCATTGCCATCAGTTTTATTAGCAAGGTTTAACAGTTCCTCTTTAAAACCCTGCAATTGCTGTGCATAGGATGAACGATCCTGATCACTTTGTTCATCTGCTGCTGCCACTAAAGTTTCAAACACATTCGTTGTTACCTTAACGGCATTCGCTGTAATGCTCAGCTGGGATGACATTGCATTTTTGGCAAAAATACGCGCAGTGGTAAATTGCTGGTTTTTCGATTCAGACTGAGAAACCATGATATTTTGCGATGCCGCCAGAGGATCATCAGATGGGTTAATAACCCGGCGTCCGCTGGACAGTTGCTCACCATATTTCATCCATTTGGACTGAGCGCCAAAAATTCCATCCATTTTCTGGCCGTATAATTGATTCGTACTTACACGCACAGTATCACTCCTTCTTATTCCTTTTATCAGCGAATGCCTAAAATAGCATCGAACAACGTCGTCGCCGTCTGGATCACACGGGCATTTGCCAGATAATACTGCTGCATACGCTGCAATTCGCCGTACTCTTCATCCATATTGACGCCGGAAATTGATTCACGGGTTTCTTTCAATTTATCAACGATATGGCCCTGTGTTTCAACGCTGATTTGTGCGCTGTTGGCTTTACTGCCCACGGTACTCACCAATGAGGCATAAGCGCCGGAAAAAGAAGCCTTGCCATCCACCAGACGCTTATCCTGTAATTCAAGGAATTTCTTCGCGTTGCGGTTATCACTTGGGCCAGCACCTTTCTCACTGGCGGTTGCCAGTTGGGAAGAATCCTTGAGGTTTACTTCCAGTGTTGCGATAACATTGCCGACAGTTTTCAGGGTATATTTATCGTGTTCCTGTGCATCAGGCGCTGTGATTTCGACTTTCAGTCCATCGAATTCCAGTGTATTGCCGTTTTTGGTTACAGCAACCATTTCACGATCAGAGACTCGCTGTACTTTCCAGTCTCCACCTTCATATTTGAGGGTATAATCGCTGGCTTTGACTTTCGTGGAATCCGCATATTCCACCTTAATCTCAGCCGTGCCTTTGTTATCACTGCTGGAAATAATTTCCGACTGTTTAAAATTGAAGAAATTAACCCCTTTCTCGCCTTTCAGATCAAAACCGCCGTGTTGTACCTGATTAAACTGATCCGCCATCACCAGCGCCAGTTGGTTCAGTTCATTACGAGTCGAGTCAACCACTTCGCTGCGAACGCGCAATGCACCACCCAACGCGCCACCAGAGATGAAACGCTCATCAATTTCTCTCGTACCTACTGTGCCGTTGTTATAACCCAGCGTAATACGGCCGCTGTCAGCACTGGATGGAATGGCTTCCATACGGTAGGATTTACTGCCTGATACCAGTGACATACCACCACCGAATGAGACGTTATAAACGCCACCATCCTGCTGAGTCACATTCACTTCCACCAGCTGATTTAATTTATTGACTGCCAGATCACGTTTATCCAGCAATGCCAGCGGTTCACCCGTGCCAGTACCACGCATACGGATGATTTCGTTATTCAGCTTGGCAATTTCTTCTGCATATTTGTTGATTTCTTTGACATTCTGCTCAATCTGAGAATTGATGCCACTATCAAGCTGGCGCAGGAATTCATCAGCTTCTTTAAAGCGACTGACCAAGCCTTCCGCTTTGCCTAAGACCGTAGTTCTTGCCGCGCTGTCTTCTGCATTGCTCTCAACGGTACCAATGCTTTTGAAAAAATCTTCGAAAGAATTAGAAAGACTGGTGTCTTTATCGGCTAACAGATTGTTGATCTTAGTTATCTGTTCGTTATATGACTTTAACGCCGAGTGTTTGGTCTGAGCTGAATTGAACTGCTGGTTAATAAATTCGCTGTATTCACGGTTAATAGTCGTAACCGCTGTTCCGTTACCTATAAAACCCACCGGGGACATAGTTCCATTATTTTGCGTCATGACGGTGTTCTGTCGGTTGTAGCCCTCACTTTTGGAGTTGGCAATATTATTACTTACTACACCCATTGCCACCTGAGCGGCATTAATACCGCTCATCGCAGTATTCATAAGACTGTTGGACATGTGTAGATCCTTTTACGTTTTCGCTCTGCCTCTATTCAGAGAGACATGACTGCTATCGTTATCGGTATAAATTCTCTGTAAAAGTTATCGGCAGAAGAACCTGAACCTTGAACAAAAATGATTTGGACGGTGACTCAGAACAAATCATCAAAATCGTAGGTATAGGCTTTTACCATCTGAGTGCCGTTACTCTTTAATTGCTGGATCAGTGATACCAGTTTCTGGGCATAACCGGGGTCTGTGGCATAACCTGCTTCTTGCAAGGAATGAGCCCCCTGCTCTGCGGTCACTGATTGTGCGACTTTGGCGTAGCGGGGATTTTCCGTCAGCAGCCTGACGTAATCCGTAACGGCTTCCAGATAAGAATCATAGACCCGGAAACTGTCACGCATTTTTTGCGGCTCACCATTCACATACTCGGTTGTCATGATATTGGTGACCGCGCCCCTCCAGTTTTTACCCGCCTTAATACCAAACAGGTTATGGCTCGGTTTACCTTCTTCCGTCAGTATTTCCCGCTGACCCCAGCCAGATTCCAGCGCCGCCTGTGCAATAATCAACAAATGAGGAATGCCGCTTTGCTGACTGGCTATCTGTGCAGGTATGGAAAGCATGGAAACAAAACTGGAGCTGTTTACTGGCAGAGATTTTGACTGTGTGCCTCCTGAAGAGGATTTATCAGACTGGCTTTTTTCGGGCATCGCCCGGCGTAAAAACTGCTCCAGCGCTTGTGTCGGCAGAGTATGCAGGATGTCATTGCCCAGCGGCATCGGCACGGTTCCGGCCAGTTCACTGGGAGCACTGTTCGCACCAGAAACCTGTTTGACAATCATATCGGCAAATCCCAGCCCCTTTTGGGAGAGATCCTGAGCAATTTGCTGATCGTACATCGAAGTATAAAAACGCGTCTGGTCACTGCTTAACATGCCGTCCTGCGGCAACGAGGAACGCATACTTTTCAGCATCATCTGAACAAATACGCCTTCCAGTTGTTGGGCTACCTGCCGTAGCCCCTGTTGTGGTTCCTGTGATAATTTGGCTTTCAGTGAATGAAGTGAGTTCACATCATAAGCCGCAGTCGGCATCGACAGAAAATCATTCATCAGATAATCTCCAGCTTCGCCCGTAAGCAGCCTGCACTTTCCATCGCCTGTAGAATCGACATTAAGTCTGTCGGTGTTGCACCCAACGCGTTCAGTGCACGGATAACCTGAGTCAGATTCGCACTGGAGTTGACTTTCTGTAGCACACCGCCCTGCTCCTGAATACCAACACCTGTATTACGGGTTACGACAGTATTACCACCCGCCAACGGAGTATCCGGCTGACTGACTGCGGTTTGACGTTCAACAATCACAGACAGGCTACCGTGCGCAATCGCACAGCTATCCAGTGTGACATTGCGGTTCATCACCAGCGATCCGGTACGGGAGTTGAAAATCACTTTGGCATCACCGGCATCAACGCGAATATTCAGGTTCTGCACTTGTGACAGAAATTTCACCTGCTCACTGTTTTCTATCGGCAGACGCAACTGTACTGTGCGGGAATCCAGCGCTGTTGCCGTACCCACACCTTGCAGACGGTTGACCGCATCACTGATTTGCTGCGCCAGACTGAAATCATCCTCATTCAGTTGCAGATTCAGTGTCCCTTTCTGGCCGAATCGCGTTGGTAACTCCCGCTCAATAACTGCACCATTAGAAATTCGTCCGCCTGCCAGCTGGTTGATTTTCACGCTGTTACCGCCGGCGCTGACACCCGCCCCGCCAACCAGAATATTACCCTGAGCCAGTGCGTATACCTGATTATCCACACCTTTCAGTGGCGTCATCAGCAATGTACCGCCGCGCAGGCTTTTGGCATTACCCAGTGAAGAAACCACCACATCAATATTCTGCCCTGAACGTGCAAAAGGTGGCAGCTTAGCTGTCACCATCACAGCAGCAACGTTTTTAAGCTGCATATTCGTGCCGGGGGGCACAGTAATACCCAGCTGTGACAACATATTATTCAGGCTTTGCGTGGTGAAAGGTGTCTGCATGGTCTGGTCACCCGTTCCATCCAGCCCAACCACCAAGCCATAACCAATCAGCGCGTTATCCCTGATACCTTCAATCGTCGTCAAATCACGAATGCGTTCAGCAAAAGCGCTGGTCGGTGCGAACGTATTGAACAGTACCAGCACCAACGTAAAAAGGCTGGCGACTAATTTTTTCATCCTGACCATCCTCTTTTAAAACGGTGAGATATTCATAAAGAAACGTTGTAACCAGCCCATATGCTGCGCTTCATTAATATAACCATCGCCAACATACTCAATGCGGGCATCCGCAACCTGATTGGAGCTGACTGTATTGCTGCCGCTGATGGTGCGCGGATTGACAACGCCGGAGAAGCGGATAAATTCCGTTCCCTGATTGATGGCAATTTGTTTTTCGCCGATAACATGCAGGTTACCGTTTGCCAGCAGGTGATCCACGGTCACAGTAATGGTGCCCCGGAAGGTATTGTTGGCATTCGCCCCACCTTTTCCACCAAACTCACTGTTACCTTCCATCTCAATATCGGTCTTACCTCCACCGATCAATCCCTCTAAGAAACGAGGCGTCACGGCAGCAAGGAAACCTGTTTTACCGCTGCGGCTGGCATTGGCGGAAGAGTTTTTGCTCGCACTGACATTTTCTTGCAGGATAATAGTTAGCGTATCACCGATATTGCGTGGACGACGGTCTTCAAACAATGGCTGATAACCGTAGTAAACTGGCTGGACGGTCTGAAAAATAGAACCATTCGGCGCTGGCGCAGGTGCTTCGGTAGGTTTGGCCGTTGTCACTCCTTTCACCAGTGGTTTGTGCGGCATGTAAGCACATCCCCCTAATGTCAGTACCGACAATGCGAGTACCGCCGCAGTTCTGCTGATACGCCGCTTATTTCCCCGGTTTTTCCGTAAACCGGCACAGCTATCAGCCACAGGATTTTCAGTATGGCTTTCAGCAACGGGCATTGTATCCATCTTCGATGCTCTTATGTTTATCGCAGTAATCATGAAGGGTTTATACCCTCTGGGTATAAATCCCTACTGATTAATGATTAGATTATAACTGGGTAAGTTTTTGCAGCATCTGATCAGATGTTGATACTGCCTTACTGTTAATTTCGTAGGCTCGCTGAACCTGAATCATATTGACCAGCTCTTCCGCCACGTTGACGTTAGAGGTTTCAACATAACCCTGATACAGCAATCCGGCACCATTGATGCCCGGCGCATTTTCGACCGGAACACCGGAACTGTTGGTTTCCAGATACAGGTTCTCACCAATGCTTTCCAGACCACTTTCGTTAATGAAAGTCGTCAGTGTCAGTTGCCCGACCTGCTGTGGTGCGTTCTGCCCCTGTACGTTAACGCTGACAATACCATCACGGGCAATGCTGATTTTGGTGGCATTGTCCGGAATAATGATGGCAGGCATGACCTGAAAGCCGCCCGCTGTCACCAGCTGACCATTCTGATCCACCTGAAATGAGCCATCACGGGTATAACCAGTTGTGCCATCAGGCATCTGGATCTGGAAGAACCCCTGCCCTTTGACTGCCACGTCCTTGCTGTTGTTGGTCTGAGCCAGATTACCCTGACTGTGCAGGCGTTCAGTCGCTACCGGACGAACCCCAGTACCAATCTGTAAACCGGATGGCAGGTTAGTCTGTTCAGACGACATCGCACCGGGCTGACGTTCCGTTTGATAAAGTAAATCTTCAAACACCGCGCGCTGACGTTTAAAACCATTCGTGCTGACGTTTGCCAGGTTGTTGGCAATAACGTCCATATTTGTTTGCTGAGCATCCAGCCCAGTCTTGGCAACCCATAAAGAACGGATCATGAATTTATCCTCTGTTTCCGGCTCAGCTCATTGCAAGAATTTGATTAGCTCGCTGAGCATTTTCATCGGAACTGTGTATTACTTTCATCTGCATCTCAAAACGACGCGCGTTGGCGATCATATTCACCATGCTTTCCACTGGATTCACATTGCTGCCTTCCAGTACACCCGGCATGATTTTTACTTCGGTGCTCGCTGCCAGTTCGTCGCCCTGCTGTTCCCGCGCCTGGGGCGTTAAATGGAATAATCCATCATCACCGCGCACAACCTGTCCCGCTTCCGGTTTGACAATTTTCAGTTTGCCAATCTGCCCCAGCAAAGTCGGAGGATCACTGGCAATCAGGGCAGAGATAGCACCATCTCCGGCAAGAGTCAGTTCAGCCTGTGGCGGAACATCAATCGGCCCGTTCTCACCCATCAACATGCGTCCCTGTACCGTCAGTTGCCCTTCCGGTGAAATCTGGATGTTACCGTTACGGGTATAGGCTTCTGTCCCGTCTTCAAGCTGAACAGCCAGATAACCGCCTTGTCCGACAGCAACGTCCAGCGGGCGGGAGGTATAATTCATCGGCCCCTGACGGCTATCCATTCCGGGAGTAGAAGCAACAACCAAAGTACGGGTCGGCAGGGTTTCACCTTCAATGGGTACAGCACGCAGCGCAGCAAGCTGGGCTTTAAAGCCCGGCGTCGATGCGTTAGCCAGATTGTTGGTAGTGACAGCCTGATGTTCCAGTGTCTGGCGCGCGGCTCCCATAGCGGTGTATATAACGTGATCCATAAAGCGATCTCCAAAAAAGCTATCCGCCTGAGATTATTAACGCATGCTGACCAGAGTTTGCAGGATTTGATCCTGAGTCTTGATGGTCTGGGCGTTGGACTGATAGTTACGTTGAGCGACGATCATATTGACCAGTTCCTGACTCATATCGACGTTTGAGGCTTCCAGCGCGCCGCTGATCAGCTTACCGAAGTTACCAGAGCCTGCCGTACCCACAACCGGACTACCGGATGCGCCGGTTTCGACCCAAACGTTATCACCTTGTGATGCCAGACCTTCCGGGTTAGAGAAGTTAGCCAGAACAACCTGTCCCAGAACCTGAGTCTGCTGGTTAGAATAGATACCGTAAATTTTGCCATCAGCATCTACACGGTAATTAGTGAAGTGACCCGCTTCATAGCCGTCTTGTTGCAGGTTGGAAACAGAATCCTGCTGAATGCTCTGCTGTTTGCTGCCGTTAAAATCGATAGTGATCGCCGCAGGATTGGAGCCATTCAGTGCTGGCATATTAAATGGAAATGCGTTGTCATTGCCTTTAATACGTCCATTATTGTCGAATTCTACATTACCCAGTTTCTGGGCCGCAGAACCTGCTACAGAAGTATCCTGTGCATGAATTTCCCATTTGTTATCTTCGGTCTTGACGAAGAAAACATTCACGTTATGTTCATTACCCAGACTATCGTATACGGACATACCCGTGCTGTAGTTAAAACTGTCTTTTTTGGCAGGATCAAACGGATTAGCAGTTGCGTCGATAGCTTTATTCATCGAATTCAGGTTAGTTGTCATCGTAACCTTTGTAGTCGCTTTGGCATCCAGCATATCTGTTGCGATAGCGATTGGTCCCGGTGCTGCACCACGTTGAATTTCAGGCCCGTTTGGTCCCTGTACTGCCGGATAACCCGTTAGTTTCATACCCTGCATATTGATCAGGGTACGGTCTGAGTCCATTTTGAACTGACCGTTACGGGAATAAAAAATGTTACCGTTTTCATCCAGCATGCGGAAAAAACCGCCCTGCGTGATGGCCATATCTAATTGACGGTTAGTAGTAGTGGTTGAACCATCTTTAAAGTTCTGAACCATGCCAGAAACTTTAACGCCCAAACCTACATCAGAACCGCTGAATACATCGGCGAACGCCGCTGAACTCGATTTAAAACCGAATGTTGCTGAGTTCGCAATATTGTTACCGATTACGTCCAGGTTACTTGCTGCGGCATTTAAGCCACTGACTGCCTGTGAAAAAGCCATATGTCCTCCGTTTTGTTAAAGAATCTGACGAACTTTATCCATGGTTACCGTACCCGCCAGCCCTAAATCTAATTTAGTGCCGTCCTCACCCCGCATGACGCCATTTACCACGGCATATGTCAGCGGAAGTGCCACTAACGCTTGATCACGATAGCTTGCAGAAACAGTGAAACTATAAGCACCATTTACCACTTCCTTGCCATCAGCGTTTTGACCGTTCCATGCAAAGCTATGAACACCCGCCTCAAATTTACCGATGTCCAATTCCCGCACTACCGCACCATCTTTGTCTCTGATGGTTATTTTTACGTTATCAGCAGGTCGGGTCAGCTCAAGGCCTATTGGCGATGTGCTAATCCCTTTCTCTTCACTGGAACCAACTAAAATTTTATTCCCCGGAACCATAACGCCCCGACCAATCAACTGGGTCGTCTGCATGGCCTGATTGCCTTCCATCTGGCTGACAACAGCGCCCAGCGATTTATTGAGTTTTTCAATCCCTTCTACCGTACTGATCTGCGCAAGCTGCGTAGTCAGTTCATTGTTTTGCATGGGATTGGTTGGATCCTGATTCTTAAGTTGCGCAACCAGCAGATTCAGAAAGTTATCTTTAATATCATTGCTGTCTTGCTTTTTTTTGGGGCTACTGGCTAATTCACCAATCGTTGAATTATCCAGAGAATCATTGATTGAAGCAGTAACTGCCATAATGGAATTCCTGTTACTGACCCAGAGTCAGGGTTTTCAGCATGATGGACTTGGTGGTATTGAGTACTTCAATATTGGCCTGATAGCTGCGGGAAGCCGAGATGGTATTAACCATTTCTCCGACGACATCCACATTTGGCATACGTACGTAGCCTTTTTCATCCCCCAGTGGGTTGCCCGGCTGGTATTCAAGACGGAAAGGGGTTGGATCATCCACCACTTCGCTGACACGCACGCCGCCAACCTCTTGCCCTGCGGGAGCAGCGACACGGAAGACAACCTGCTTGGCGCGATAAGGCTCGCCATCCGGCCCGACGATACTATCGGCATTCGCCATATTGCTGGCACTGACATTCAGTCGCTGGGACTGAGCAGAAAGCGCGGAGCCGGCAATATCAAAAATACTGAGTAGAGACATTCCCATTATCCTTGTGACTGTAGAACTGACATCATGCTTTTGATCTGAGCATTAGTCATCGTAAGTTCAGCCTGATATTTCAGACTGTTATCTGCAAAATTGCTGCGTTCCATATCCATGTCAACGGTATTTCCATCCATAGCCGTCTGATGAGGAACCCGATACAACAGATCCATCTCCAGACGTTGCTGGGGCTGAATGGGAATATGTCGATTGGAAGTCAGAGTCAGCCCAATTCCATTCCCAGTTACCCGCCCGTGATCCATCACTTTTTTTAACTGAGCGGCAAAATCGATATCGCGTGCCTGATAGCCGGGGGTATCCGCATTGGCAATGTTTGCAGACAGAATTTCCTGCCGCTGGTTGCGGAGTACCAGAGCTTCCTGTCGAAAATGAAAGGCGGCGTCTAATTTATCGAGCATATTCCTCCCTCGCCTGTTTTTTAAGCCAGATTTATGGCCTTTCTTGTAGGGCTAATTCCGTAGAACCAAGCCCTGTAACGCATTAAGAGCGATAACAGCATAAACGCAGAAGAAAAAGCCGATTCGAAGAATAGACACAAATTGATTTGCTATTTATCCCATTAACTAATAATCAAGCGCGTTACACTATTAATTAGTCAGATAGAGTTAATGAAATGAAGAACGGCAACAGGTACTGATTATTTTTTGCAATCATGGTCTACCCTATTAGGGTTGGGTATTAGGTCTGTCAGGTAAGGAAAATGAAGGTGATAAAATGTCTGTATTAAAATTTATCGGATCCGTTACCTTTTTCCTTAATTTGTTTTTAGGCTGCTCTCTGGCATGGGGGAGTGATTTACCTCGCTCAATAAATGATTATTTCAGGCAAATTCACCACGGTACGAACTACAAAGTTTCCGTTGAAATCAAAACACCGGAACAACAATGGCCGACGTGCGAATCGCCTGACATACATCCCCCTATGGGCAATAAAAACTGGGGCAATATTTCACTGCCTGTTAATTGTGGTCAACAGCGTCGTTTTATACAGATTTACGTTAGTGTTACCGGCCCATATCTGGTTTCAAACCGGGCTATTCAGCGCAACTCAGTACTGACAGAAAAAGATTTTCAGAGCAAAACAGGTCAGTTGGACAAACTGCCGAATAACATCATTCATAACAAAAAGGCGGTAAAAAATGGAATTGCCATCCGCAATATCCCCGCCGGACAACTCATCACAAGCAATATGATCCGGCGTCCGTGGGTGATTAAAGCCGGACAAAATGTCATCGTCATCGTAGATGGGCAAAATTTCCGGGTACGTTATGAAGGAAAAGCGATTAACAATGCTGCCAGTTTTGATAATATCCGTATCCGTTTGGTTTCCGGGCAGGTTATTACCGGTGAAGCTCAGGAAAATGGCAGTGTAAAAATGATGTTATAAGTGTCTAAAGTTTTATTGCTTTCAGCCGATATAACCATCAGACCATGATTTACAGGCATGCCAGCGGTATATCGCCTGCTACCTAAGACAAATAAATAATGCCTGAATAAAGGATTACGATTATGAGTATTGAACGCACTCAACCTCTACTGGCTATTGCGGCTTTACAGCAGCGCAATTCCAATGAAGGTGTCCATAGCACTCGCAGGACCGTGGCTGTTGCAGAAAAAAGCGCCGATACGCAGGTTAAACTGAGCGAGGCACAGAAAAAACTGGTTCAGCCAAGTAGTCAAGACATTAATATCCAGAAAGTACAACAGCTGAAAGAAGCGATAGCGAAAGGAACTCTGACCATGGATAGCGGCAAAATTGCTGATGCCCTGATCAGAGAAGCTCTTGAAAACTGATAATACCTCTCGTCTTTCAAGCTGTTTCTTTGTTGGCTGCATTCGCTCACCCCGGTTAGCATTTTTATAAATATACGGTTGCCTATGCTCCCGGGGGAAACGAGAGGCTCAGTCTCTCATCGGAGGCCAGCCTCTGGCTGAGCAAATTCGTTCCCGACGAATTTGTCGCTCCCTTGCTGCCACAATGCAACTTGAAATCCATTAGGTATACTTTCAGTGGTTGTTTAAAACAGATAAACCAGCAAAATCATAAAGGCCATAAATGGAAGAACTTCAACTGTTGCTTGAGCAGCAAAGCGCACATTTAAATTCGCTTTCGATAACGATGGCAGAAGAACAACGTATCCTGAGTGAAGGCTTTATTGAAGCGAATCATTTACATCGTGTGACAGAACAGAAAACATTTTTACTCTCAGCGCTTGATCATTCTGAGCGAAAGCGTCAGCAATTAAATGAAACGCTAAAAGTAAGTGCCCCCTATGCCGATCATGAAATACTGATAGTATTGTGGGATCAAATCAGCCAGACGGTTGAACGTATCCGTGATTTAAATGCCCATAACGGATTTCTGCTGGAACAGCATATTGATCAGAATAGTCAGGCAATTGCTTTTCTCAAGAGTCATCACAGCCCCTCTTTTTATGGTGCTGATGGTCAGGCTCGCCGTAATTCTGCACTATCAGGTCACAAAATCAGCGTTTGATTTTTAAAGACTTTTAATCAATGTGTTATATACAGACCTCTTAGTGTGTCAATGGTGATAAGGGGTCTGTTTTTGCTTATTAGCATTCCTTCTTGCGGATTATCCCCACGTTAACTTTATTCTCCTGTCCCATTTTTTATCGTTATAAATATAGAACAACCTGTACCCCATAGATGATTACACATTTTCTAGTTTAAATTAAAAATCAAATAACTGGAAAAATGAAAGAGTATAATCACTTATTATCATTATTGTTGTGACAAAGAAAACACTGAGATTTTTCTATAAAAAACAACAAAAACACCAATCAGGTACTATACTAAAAAGTAGACATTGAATTTCTTAAAAGTGCTGTTTTATTCATTTAACTTTAACAAATCATTTCACTTTAAAAAATTAATGCATTCATTAAATATTCTTATGTAAGATCTCTTTTAATATTATAAATAGAAATTAAGACAAGAATTTAAAATCCAAATTAATTGGACCTTAATAATAAAAAAGATAAAAACAAAAACATTAGACCAAATAAAAAGTAGTAGATGACCGAATTATAATGCATTAATTAAAATAACATATCTACCACACTATATACCTTTTCAGAATAGTGAGAGTACCAGCATGCGGTGTTCCTTACCCCGCGTGTCACGCGGGGTAAGGAGTACTCCTACCATTTTGACAAGCTATTTAGAAAAACAAGAGAATATAATATGAAATATATTTTACTAATTTTATCTCTATCAGCATTTTATGCTTATCCTTATGATCCCTCTGCCTACTCAAACCCTAATAGGCACGTCTGTTCTATAGCTTTAAACAATCAAATCTATAACCCATCTGATTTTTTTAATAATAATTTAAGATATAGAATAGCTGAAAATATAGGATCAGTTACAGTCTCTATTCATAATGATGATGGAACAACAAGAAATATTACTATCGAGGTTGCTCCATTAGTAAGAGATGCGGCAGATATGTGGAATCAACGCCTTATAGCAAGGAATAGCCCTATTCGTCTTACAGAAATACCTCAGGGCTCATCGAGTGATACTGATTTTCAAATCACCAGAGCAAATGATGCGCAACAGACAAGTTTGGGTTCGGATTTAGCTGAAACAACTTTAGTTTTACCTCCTGAAGTCCAAGAGCATATAACAAATCAAGTTTTTAATAGACCTGGAATAGTCCTAACTAATACATTCAATTACCCAAGAGAAACTTTCAACACCATTAGAAAAACGTTAAATGAACATTATTCAGAACCCCACGTTGCAAAAATATTGGTTTACCATACCATAGCTCATGAGTTTGGACATGCTTTAGGTCTGACGCATCCCGGGTTGCTTGAATTGAGAGGGCCGAATGAAAAAGAAAATCAAATACAATTAGATAGATCAAATCCCGGACACTTTTTTGCTATAGCGATTACAGCAGAAGTTGAACAGGGACAAGCAAATGCCAGAGTACCATTAATGACAAGTAACGATACCTATTTTCTCCGATTACGTAACCAATTAGGCAGGCAATTAGAATATAACGATCTCCGCCCATCAGAATTAGAGCTAAACGCTATAGCGACAGAAAATGCATGCGGTGATTCACCTTCACCTCAGTCTAAAAGAAATGTTACGGCCTCAGAAATTTGTAAAGAAAAACCCCGTATATTTTACCCTATAGCGCAGGCACTGATACCTATTCTACAAACACAGATACTCTAGACCAGAAAAAATAATGGAGCCTAAAATGAAATATCTTTTATTAGTCTTATTACTAACCACACATAGTGTTTTTGCAGATAGTGATTTTGATCCAACTGCCAGAAATAATTCAAACAGGCACACTTATTCTTTTGTTGTTAATAATCAAATTTATAGCCCTGCTCGGTTTTTTAATAATAATTTAAGGTATAGAATAGATGAGCACATAGGGCAAGTAACGGTTAATGTTGGAGCAAGAGCCTTTACGGTTGATACTGCGCCATTAGTACGCAATGCAGCAAACCGATGGAATCGACGTTTAGAGTCAATTCACAGCCCGATTCGCCTTACTGAAATTCCTCAGGGTACACCACATGAAGTTGATTTCTGGATTACCAGAGCAAATGATGCACAAGAGAATTATCTGGTTCCAGAACCCCCCTCAACCGATCCGTCACGACCTCTTGTCAATCACGCTCTAGCTGTAACAACCCTCGTTTTACCTGATGAAATGCTCAAGCATTATTCAATGAGATATTTCGAGAATCCGGGAATAGTTATAGCAAATACATTTTATCTAAGTGAAGAATCCTACTCTCAATTACGAAATGACTTAAGTCTTAGACTTACACATGAGGAGATTGCAAATATAATGGTTTATTCAACCATTATGCATGAATTCGGCCATGCTCTAGGCCTGACTCATCCACGGACAAATGCAGGCTATGAACGTTACGGATCTTCAATAAATACAGATAGGGGAGATATTCTGGCCGTCGCCATTACCGCACAACTTCCCCGAGGAGTACCTGATGCCAGAGTGCCTGTAATGACGAGAGCAAGTTTAAGCTATTTTTCCTCTTTACGTACTCAGCTGAACCGGAGAGTAAGGCAGACTGATATTACCCCATCAGAATTAGAGCTGTCCGCTATTAATATGGAAAATGCGTGTAGTGGCTTGTCTTCATCTCAACCTAAAAAACACATTGTACTCTCAGAAAGTTGCAAAGAAAAACCTCGTATATTTTATCCTATAGCACAGGCACTGATACCCATTTATCAAACACAGTTATTTTAATTAAATTTTTCATATTTAAGATAATCAAAATAAAATGAAATATTTTTTTATTTAACCGGTTTTTACCTTGGGCAATATAACACAAAATTGAAATAGATCATCCGGATGTAAAAATACTAAAATATATATGCTAGTTAGATACTATCTACTGATATCTGTCCTTCATTAATTACGACACAAATAAGTAATGGATGAACGAAAATAGCGATGACCAAATTAAGCTAATAAACGAAAAAATCACTATTGCCCCATATGTGCCCCAAGCACTTAACTTAAAACAGCAAATTTTTACAAATCAGTTGATTATACATAATGGATTTCAAGATACGTCGCGGCGGCAAGGGAGTTCACCCCCGGGAGCATAGGTAACTATGCGACTGGGGTGAACGAACGCAACCAACAAAGAAGCAACGTGAAAGACAAAGTGTATCTATCGTTAAACCTGCATATTCATTACTTCGTGGTACGCACTGACCAGCTTGTTTCTGACCTGAATACCCATTTGCAGTGAAATAGTGGCTTTCTGCATATTGACCATCACGTCATTCAGTTCCACGCCCGGTGTGCCCAGTGTGAAATCCTGTGCCTGTTTCGCTGCTTCTACGCGGGACAGATTTATTTTTTCTACCGCGGCGGTGAGCTGGCTGGCAAAGCCGCCTTTTACCGGCATAGGCTTAGCAATACTTGCTGCCTGTAATGCCTGCGTCTGCATCTGTTGCAGTACACCTTCAATTGCCTGAATTGACATAAAAACCTCGTGTTAAATCACCCTATTGATTACGTGATTAAATGCCATATTAGCCGTGGGCTGGTTGGCAGTTTTTTCAGGCTGCCACCGTAACATAGCCCTTTCAAACTAAAGCGGGTAATTAACGTAAAAATTCGAAGCTTATTGTGCCATTAAAAGATGTGTGAACAGCGAATAATGACGGGATTAATTATATCTATTGTATTTAAGTTGCATCACGGCGGCAAATTAAGCAATTCCCGGTGACACGATAACGATGTCACTGAGGCGGATGCAGTCAGCAAAGAGGCAATTTGTAATAAAATGAAAGGTATAGAGATAGTTTTTTCGCTTGCGTATGGGGAGTCTGTTTTGTTACGCCACGCTTTTAGTATTCATGTTGACCAGCAAGGCAAGGATCGTCTATGAGTGCAGCAACAACCGACGCTGAGAATCCACAGAAGGGTTTCAGCGCTATCATCAACAGGATAAAAGCTGATCCAAAAGTTCCATTATTAGTTGCTGGCTCTGCTGCCATCGCTATTATCGTCGCCCTTTTTCTCTGGTTGCGCAGCCCTGATTATCGGGTGCTTTACAGCAATCTGAGTGATAAGGATGGCGGCGAGATCGTTACACAATTAACTCAAATGAATGTCCCTTACCGGTTTGCCGAAAACGGCGCCGCCATCATGATACCTACTGATAAGGTGCATGAAATCAGGCTGAAACTGGCACAACAGGGCTTACCAAAAGGTGGCGCTGCGGGTTTTGAGTTGTTGGATAAAGAAAAGTTCGGCATCAGCCAGTTCAGTGAACAGGTTAATTACCAGCGTGCGCTGGAAGGTGAGTTGGCACGCACTATCGAGTCTCTCGGCCCGGTGCAAAGTGCCCGCGTTCATCTGGCATTACCAAAACCTTCCCTGTTTGTCCGTGAGCAAAAATCACCTTCTGCTTCAGTAACAGTAGGATTATTGCAGGGTCGTGCTCTGGATGAAGGGCAAATCAATGCCATTGTCCATATGGTTTCAAGCAGTGTGGCCGGATTGCCGCCAAGCAATGTCACTATTGTGGATCAGGCCGGACGTCTGCTGACTCAATCCGATGCCAATGGGCGGGATTTGAATACCACCCAGTTGAAGTACATACAGGAAGTCGAAAATCGTTTCCAGCATCGTATTGAAACCATTCTGGCACCTGTTGTCGGTCGTGGTAATGTTCATGCTCAGGTCACCGCGCAAGTCGATTTTTCCCGCCGTGAAGAAACTGCGGAAGAATATAAGCCTAACCAGCCACCGAATCAGGCAGCCGTCCGTTCTAAACAGACCAGTGCCAGCGAACAAAGTGGCGGGCCGTTGGTAGGTGGTGTTCCGGGAGCGCTGTCGAATCAGCCAAGTGCCGCACCGAGTGCGCCAATTGAGAAACCGAAAGGTAATGGTGACGACAAATCTGCTCAGGGGCGCAATGGCAATAACAGCTATGAGCGCATGATCAGTAATAACCGCAATAATCGTCATGATGAAACCATCAACTATGAAGTGGATCGCACTATCCGCCATACCCAGTTACAGGCTGGTGGCGTGGAGCGTCTCTCTGTTGCGGTTGTGGTCAACTATGCCACTGTTCAGGGTGAGAATGGCCCGGAAACTCAGGCACTGACACCAGAGCAGTTATCCCAGATTGAGTCACTGACCCGTGAGGCAATGGGCTTTTCTGCCGACCGTGGTGACAGCCTGAACGTTGTCAACACGCCGTTCAATAATACAGCCGAAGTGATAGAAACGCTGCCGTTCTGGCAACACCCTGTCCTGCTGGAGAAATTATTGGAGCTGGGCCGTTGGTTACTGTTAGCACTGGCTGCATGGCTGCTGTGGCGCAAGATGGTCGTGCCGCAAATTGCCAGAAAACGTGCTGCGGAAAAAGCCGCACTGGAAGCGCAGAAGAAACAGAATAAGCCTGCGACTGAATCCAATGCTGAAATGGATGAAAAAGTGCGCCGTCAGTTGGCTCGCCAGCGTGTCAATGCTGAGATTCAAAGCCAGCGTATCCGTGAACTTGCGGAAAAAGATCCTCGCGTAGTTGCGCTGGTGATCCGCCAATGGATGAGTAACGAACAATGAGTCTGACCGGAACAGAAAAAAGCGCCATCATGTTAATGACTCTGGGAGAAGATCAGGCGGCTGAGGTGTTCAAGCACCTGAACTCCCGGGAAGTACAACAATTAAGTATTGCAATGGCGGGGATGAAACAAGTCTCCAACCAGCAACTGGCTGAAGTCATGGCCCAGTTTGAGGAAGATGCTGAGCAGTACGCTGCTCTGAGCATCAATGCCAACGACTATCTGCGCAGTGTGCTGGTGAAAGCACTGGGCGAAGAGCGGGCTTCCAGCCTGCTCGAGGATATCCTTGAATCACGCGATACCACAACCGGTATCGAAACACTCAACTTCATGGAGCCGCAGGCAGCGGCTGACATGATCCGCGATGAACATCCGCAGATCATTGCCACGATTCTGGTTCACCTGAACCGTGGTCAGGCCGCAGATATTCTCGCCATGTTTGATGATCGTCTGCGTAATGACGTCATGCTGCGTATTGCCACTTTTGGTGGTGTTCAGCCAGCCGCACTGGCCGAGCTGACCGAAGTTCTGAACAATCTGCTGGATGGGCAGAACCTGAAACGCAGCAAAATGGGTGGTATTCGTACTGCGGCTGAAATTATCAACCTGATGAAGAGCCAGCAGGAAGAGAGCGTTATCGATGCTGTCCGTACCTATGACGGCGAACTGGCACAGAAAATCATCGATGAAATGTTCCTGTTCGAAAACCTTATCGGCGTGGACGACCGCAGTATCCAGCGTCTGTTGCAGGAAGTTACTACCGATTCGCTGTTGGTTGCACTGAAAGGCTGCGATCAGGCACTGCGCGATCACTTCCTCAACAATATGTCGCAGCGTGCTGCTGAAATTATGCGTGATGACTTAGCAACCCGCGGTCCGGTTCGTATGTCTCAGGTGGAAGCTGAACAGAAAGCCATTCTGCTTGTGGTTCGTCGTCTGGCCGAAAACGGGGAAATGATCCTGAATGGTGGTGATGATACCTATGTCTGATAATTCAAATAATGGAAACTGGCAGCGATGGCTGCCGGGTGAATTGACTCCGTGGGAAACATTACAAGCGAAACTGGAATCATCGGATGAGATACAGGAGCTTACCGAACAGGAGCGTTTACAGGAGCAGGCCAGAATACTCGACGAACTGAAAGAACAGGCGCGTCAGGCAGGTCACGAGCAAGGTGTTGCTGAAGGTCATGTTCGTGGATATGAGCAGGGTATTGAAGAAGGCCGGAAAGCCGGATTTGAACAGGGACTCAAGGAAGCCGCGGAACAACAGCAGGTTGTCATTGAGCAGTGGAAAGATCTGTTGAGTGATTTCAGTCATTCACTGGATGGTCTGGATACGGTTGTTGCATCACGCCTGATGCAGCTTTCCCTGACGGCAGCGCATCATATTCTTGGCCAACCGGCTGTGTGTGACGGCACTGCCCTGCTGAACCAAATCCGTGAATTTATTCAGCAGGAACCGATGTTCAGTGGCAAACCTCAATTGCGGGTTCATCCGCAAAATATCCCGCTGGTTGAGCAACAACTGGGCGAGATACTGGCTCTGCATGGCTGGCGTCTGGTTGCAGATAATAAACTGCATCCGGGAGGCTGTAAGGTCAGCGCTGATGAAGGTGATCTGGATGCCAGTCTGGCAACGCGCTGGCATGAAATGTGCCGTCTGGCGGTATCAGGAGAACTGTGATGACTGCAAGACTTGGGCGCTGGCTGGCGACATTAGATTGCATGGAAAAACGTCTGGAAAAAACGCCGAAAGTACGTCGTTACGGACGTCTGACCCGCGCCACGGGTCTGGTACTTGAAGCCACAGGTTTACATCTGCCACTGGGAGCAACCTGCCTGATTGAACGGCAAAATGGCAACACCCTTGAAGAAGTCGAAAGTGAAGTCGTCGGCTTTAATGGTGAAAAATTGCTGTTAATGCCTTTGGAAGAACTTGAAGGCATTGTGCCGGGTGCCCGTGTCTATGCACGTGCTTATGGTGAAGAAGCGGGTGGTGGACGGCGTTTACCTCTGGGGCCGGAATTACTCGGCAGGGTGCTGGATGGTGCAGGTCGCCCTCTCGATGGTTTACCTGCCCCGGATACCGGATATCGCGCCCCCTTGACCACACCACCCATCAACCCCCTGCAACGTACTCCCATCAGCGATGTACTGGATGTGGGTGTACGTGCCATTAATGCTCTGCTGACCGTCGGGCGCGGACAGCGAATGGGGTTATTTGCCGGTTCTGGTGTCGGTAAAAGTGTGCTCCTTGGCATGATGGCCCGTTATACGCAGGCAGACGTTATTGTGGTCGGCCTGATTGGTGAACGTGGCCGGGAAGTTAAAGATTTCATTGAAAATATTTTAGGTGAAGAAGGACGAGCCCGTTCTGTAGTTGTTGCTGCACCTGCTGACGTTTCGCCATTACTGCGAATGCAGGGAGCTTCCTATGCAACCCGTATAGCAGAAGATTTCCGTGATCGCGGGAAGCATGTGTTGCTGATTATGGATTCTCTTACCCGTTACAGCATGGCGCAGCGTGAGATTGCGCTGGCAATTGGTGAGCCACCGGCAACCAAAGGTTATCCCCCTTCTGTGTTCGCTAAATTACCGGCGTTGGTAGAACGGGCGGGGAATGGTGTCAGTGATGGCGGTTCAATAACCGCATTTTATACCGTCCTGACCGAAGGTGATGACCAGCAAGACCCGATTGCTGATTCAGCCCGGGCTATTCTGGACGGTCATATTGTCCTGTCCCGTGCTCTGGCTGAATCCGGGCATTATCCGGCTATCGATATTGAAGCATCAATCAGCCGGGCCATGACCTCCCTGATTGATAATACCCATTATCGACGGGTGCAACATTTTAAACAGCTGCTTTCCAGCTACCAGCGCAACCGGGATCTGATTAATGTCGGTGCTTACGCTGCCGGTAGTGATCCTTTGCTGGACAGGGCAATTGAGTTGTATCCACATATGGCTCAGTTCCTGCATCAAAGTATTGAGGAACGCAGTGAATACGATGCAGCATGTGCCCAACTGCAACAGTTATTACCAAGTTAAGACCGCAACTTAACTATACCCGATGGATTTCGGGTTGCATCTCGGCGGCAAGGGAATGACAAATTCGTCAGAAACGAATTTGCCCAGCCAAAGGCAGCCTGAAAGACGAAGGGTATAAAACGCTGAGGATAGACATGCAACAACACTCCCCTCTTGTGACTTTGCGCGAACTTGCTCAGGACGCAGCGGAAAAAGCTGCGACTCAACTGGCACAGATACGACAAAGCCATCAGCAAATGGAGCAACAACTCACGGCGTTAATGAGTTATCAGGATGAATATCGTACACGTTTGAACGACACACTAAGCAGCGGCATGTCCAGCTCGACCTGGCAGAATTACCAGCAGTTTATGAAAACACTGGAAATGGCAATCGAGCAACACCGATTACAGCTCAACCAATGGAAAAAACGGCTTGAGCAGGCTATGTCGCAATGGCAGGAAAAACAGCAGCGTCTGAACGCGTTTGATACGCTGCAACAACGGGCAGAACATAGTTTGAAGTTACACCAGAATCGCATGGAGCAAAAACAAATGGATGAGTACGCACAACGTGGTGCACAACGGAGAATGAAACAATGAATCTCACTCTTTTGCCTACTGATTTAACACTTGAAAAAAGTGTGGGAAAAAATCAGCAAGCACTGAACTCCTCTCAGGGCAGTAACACCCCTAAAGAGCAGGCGACTGAATTCGGCCAGTTTCTCAGTGCAGAACAAAAAACCTCTGTTCAGACCGCTAAAAATCGCACAGATGGCAGCAATAGCGAATCTGGAGAGAAACATTCCACTGATAACCGGGATGAAGAAAAGTTATCTTCTTCACTGGCTGTTTCTGGTCAGATCGCCAGACTGGATCAATCTTCGGCTTCAGGCGCTTTTGCATCCGACAATGATGCAGAATTCACCTTATCCGAAGAGGATGATCTTCTGTCTGCTGAAATGTTAATCAACGCGATGCCTATTCAGCTGGCGGGATTAATCAACCATCGTCCGACCGGCGAGGGTTCAGAAAGCTCAGATGATTTACTGCGCACTGAAAACAGCCTTGAAGATACATTATCCGACAGAAAACTATCCGGTAAAAAGACTAAAGCCGATATGGCGCTGACGGCGACAGATCCGGCTGAAGAAAATGATTTAGATAGTGATATCCGTTCTTTTACTCCACAGCATACAGCCTCAGCCACAAACCGTGCAGCTCTGGCAACAGCTACCGGAAAAGTAAAAGCCACCGCTAACGGCACTGAGCAAAATTCAGAGTCATCTGTTAGCGGAAAAGGAGATATCGGGAAGGCGTTCCTATCAACACAAGGAACATCAGCACTGGCTTCAGCTTCTGCGGAAACGCCCTCTTCAGGTGCACCACACAATCTGTTCAGTGCTCCCCTGCTCGCGACAGGCCACCAGACTAACGGGCAGTTCCAGCTGAATAGTGCTCCTGCACCTTTACTGAGCGCTCACCTCGGCAGTGAAGAGTGGCAGCAGCAACTCAATCAGCAGGTACTATTTTTTAACCGGAACGGGCTGCAACAGGCAGAATTACGCTTACATCCACAGGAGCTGGGTGCCCTGCATATCCGTATGAATGTTGAAGATAATCAGGCACAGCTGCATTTTGTTTCTGCACATCAACATGTTCGTGCTGCTTTGGAAGCCGCTCTGCCTAACCTTCGCCATTCACTGGCAGAAAACGGCATTCAGCTGGCTGAAAGCAGTGTGGGTAGTGATACATCAGGAAACTGGCAACAGGAACAGGCCGCCGACCCTCAACAGCATGCCAATACCGGTAGCCATACTGAAAACCATAGAGCACTGGCAGTAACACAGGCACCGACAACTCATGAATCCACAATCCGGCTAACCCCTCAGCAGCTGGCTTCAAGCCGGGGAGGCGTTGATATTTTCGCCTGATTATCTACCTGATTTCATCATTTGCTATCAGAACACTGCAAAAAAATGAAACAGAGCCGATAACAAACGAGTGAGTTAATGGTTTTTTCCGCGCTTTTTCCTGCCATTGCCGGAACAAAGACGCGGGATAATTGATGTTGAATTTGTTGGATAAGGAACTCCGCCACGGAATGCGCGGTGCCTTACTCCACTACAGAAAACAGGAATTTGTCTGTCCATGTCTGATTATAGCTACGAGCGTAAGCGCACAAAAACAATTTGGATGATACTGCTAATACTGATTGCCGTATTTAGTACCGCCATCGGAGGATATAGCTGGTGGACAATGAAGCAATCCGGCAATAACAGTACAGAAAAAGCCAAAATCATAAGTACTCCGGTATTCATGACACTGGAACCTTTTACCGTCAATCTGATAGACAACGAAGATCATTTTGATCGCGTTTTGTATGTCGGCGTGACGCTGCGTCTGTCTGATGAAATAACTCGTCAGCGCTTCCATGATTACCTTCCTGAAGTTCGTAGCCGTATGCTGCTGTTACTATCCCGCCAGAGATCAACTGATCTGGCAAAAGATGACGGCAAAGTACGTTTAGTGGAAGACATTAAACAGACACTGAGCCCAACACTGATCCCCGGTGAACCTGATCAAGAGATCACCGATGTGTTGTTTACTACGTTTATTCTGCGATAATCACGATGAGTGACAATATTCTTTCACAGGCAGAGATCGATGCTCTGCTCAATGGTGACAATGCTGCTGCGGATGACGTAGAACAAACTACGTCGTCAGTGGAAAGTGAGGTTCGTCCTTACGATCCGCATACACAGCGCCGTGTTGTACGCGAGCGTTTGCAGTCACTGGAAATCATCAATGAACGCTTTGCCCGCCAATTCAGGATGGGGCTGTTTAACATGCTGCGCCGCAGTCCGGATATTACGGTCGGTGCCATTAAAATTCAGCCTTATCATGACTTTGCCCGCAATCTGGCCGTGCCGACCAACCTCAATCTGGTTCACCTGAAACCGCTGAGAGGAACCGCACTGTTCGCTTTTGACCCCAGTCTGGTTTATATCGCCGTTGATAACCTGTTTGGTGGTGACGGGCGCTTCCCGACTAAAGTGGAAGGCCGTGAATTCACCTATACCGAACAGCGGATCATCAATCGGATGCTGAAACTGGCACTGGATGCCTATCGTGACGCATGGGATTCCATCTTTAAGATTGACGTGGAATATGTGCGCTCTGAGATGCAGGTGAAATTCACGAATATCACGACTTCCCCTAACGATATCGTGGTCACCACGCCATTTACGGTGGAAATTGGTGACCTGTACGGGGAATTCAACATCTGTATTCCGTTTGCCATGATTGAACCCCTGCGTGAACTGCTAACAAATCCTCCGGTGGAAAATGTACGGCAGGAAGACGGGCAGTGGCGTGACATTCTGGTGAAACAGGTTCAGAACTCAGAACTGGAACTGGTGGCAAATTTTGCTGATATTCCCCTGCGGTTGTCAAAAATTCTCCAGCTAAAGCGCGGCGATGTTTTGCCGATTGAAAAGCCTGAACGTCTGATCGTTCACGTTGATGGTGTGCCGGTGCTCACCAGCCAATATGGAACACTCAACGGGCAGTATGCCCTGCGCGTTGAACACCTGATTAACCCTGTTTTAAATGCTCTGGATGAGGAAAAGCCCAATGAGTGATGCTAAACAACCCGCAGATACCAGCTTGACTGAAGAATCGTGGGCAGAGGCGCTGGAACAACAGGCTGCACAGCTTGCCTCTGACAGCGGCTCGTCAATTTTTGAAAGCCTTGAACCGCAGGATGCGCTTTCCCAGCTTTCTGATATTGACCTGATTATGGATATTCCCGTTAAGCTCTCTGTTGAACTGGGACGCACCAAAATGACTATCAAACAACTGCTGAAACTTTCTCAGGGTTCTGTTGTTTCGCTTGATGGTCTGGCTGGTGAGCCACTGGATATCCTGATCAACGGCTATTTGATTGCACAAGGAGAAGTGGTCGTCGTATCCGATAAATACGGTATCCGTATTACGGATATCATCACACCTTCTGAGCGCATGCGTCGCCTGAGTCGTTAACCATGATGGCGAACCAGCCTTCTCTTCATACTTCTTTCCAAAGTGGTGCGGCATCAGATGCCGCACCGATTGGTACAGCAGTAACACATGCCCCTCCCCTTTCTGCCGGTCAGACACTGATGCAGGTCAGTAGTGCTCTGGGCGGGATCCTGTTACTGATATTTTTCATAACTTGGTTGATCCGTCGTCTGGGACTCGCTCCTGCCAAAAATAAAAATCACCGGTTACTCAATGTAAAAGCAAGTTGTTCACTTGGGGCAAAAGAGCGGATTGTCGTGGTTGAAATCGAGGACAGCTGGCTGGTACTGGGTGTCACCCCTCAACAGATCACTATGTTACATCAGTTACCTGTACCACCTGATGACACGGAAAAGGAAACCGTGCTCAAGACACTTCCTTTCGGTCAGTTATTAAAAAATAAGCTTCAGCGAAAAAACAGGAACGACAGGGACGGCGATGAACAATAGAGTTTTCCTTATGATAGGCAATCAAATAAAAAGCCGGAAATTCGCCGCACATATTTCTCCGGCGCGTCTGGCAGCTGTGTTTATGGCGCTATTACTGCCACTGTTTCCCATGAATGCAGCAGCAGAGTTACCGGGCATCATCAGTCAGCCGCTGGCAAATGGCGGTCAAAGCTGGTCATTGCCGGTTCAGACCCTGATTTTCATTACTGCACTGGGATTTATTCCCGCTGCACTGCTGATGATGACCAGTTTTACCCGCATCATCATTGTACTGGGCCTACTGCGTAATGCACTGGGAACACCTTCTGCCCCACCGAATCAGGTAATGCTGGGCTTAGCGCTGTTTATGACTTTTTTCATTATGGCCCCGGTATTCGATAAGGTTTATCAGGATGCCTATCTGCCTTTCAGTGAAGACAAAATCACGCTGGAAACGGCACTGGAGAAAGGTTCCCATCCTGTGCGCCAGTTTATGCTGCGTCAGACCCGGGAAAACGATCTGGCACTGTTTGCCCGTTTGGCGAATCAGGAAGCATTTGAAACTGCCGATTCTGTCCCGATGCGGATTCTGGTTCCGGCTTTCATTACCAGTGAACTGAAAACAGCGTTTCAGATTGGTTTTACGCTTTTCATTCCTTTCCTGATCATCGATTTGGTTGTTGCCAGTGTTTTGATGGCTCTGGGGATGATGATGGTTCCTCCCGCCACAATATCGCTGCCATTCAAACTGATGCTATTTGTTCTGGTGGATGGCTGGCAATTATTGCTTGGTTCGTTGGCGCAAAGTTTTTACGTCTAACAGAACTTTTCTTAAAAAGATCGAAAACGGTTTGAAAAATTATGACTCCAGAATCGGTAATGGCACTTGGTGTTGAAGCAATGAAAGTCGCATTGGCGCTGGCCGCGCCATTGCTTTTATCTGCTTTGATATGTGGTTTAGTGATCAGTATGTTGCAGGCAGCGACACAAATAAACGAAATGACGCTGTCGTTTATTCCTAAAATTCTGGCCGTTGTTGTCACAATTATCGTTGCCGGCCCGTGGATGCTCAATCTATTGCTGGATTACATGCGCACACTTTTCAGCAGTATTCCTACGATTATTGGTTAATCATGATCCCGTTTGACAGTGAAACACTTTCCCGCCTCGTCAGTGATTTTTTCTGGCCACTGGCGCGCCTTCTGGCATTGTTCAGCATCGCCCCGATTTTCAGCGAAAAGCAGATGCCGATAAAAGTCCGCATCGGGCTGGCATTAGTGATCACCGCCTTACTGGTTCCCGGTATTCCGTCTCCCCAAATTCCGATCTTTTCCGTTGCCGGAATTTGGGTTCTGATCCAGCAAGTGCTGATTGGCGTTGCTCTGGGGTTAACTATCCAGATTGCCTTTGCTGTGGTGCGTCATGCCGGTGAAGTTCTGGGGCTACAGATGGGGCTATCTTTCGCCACATTTTTTGATCCGACCGGTGGCCCGAATATGCCAATCTTGGCGCGTATTCTGAATATGTTGATGATGCTGTTGTTTCTGGCTTTTGACGGGCATTTATGGATATTATCCATTCTGGCTGATACCTTCTATTCCATCCCTATTCAGACTACCCAGTTAAACCCAAAAAGTTTTCTGTTACTGGCGCAAAGTGCCAGCCTGATATTTATCAATGGCATGATGCTGGCAATGCCACTCATTACTTTATTGTTAGTTCTGAACTTCTCGTTAGGGATGCTGAACCGCATGACGCCTCAACTTTCCGTGTTCGTAGTTGGCTTTCCCCTGACGCTGACAGTTGGCATTTTCACCCTCTCCCTGCTGTTCCCGATGCTGGTGCCATTTACAGAACGATTATTCAGTGAAATGTTTGATCGTCTGGCAGTGATTATTAATTATATGGTGCTGTAAAGAGCACCATTTTTTATTTCCAACGCAGCAATCTGCTTTAGATTTTATTTTGATATGCAGTTTACTGATACTGTATTTTTATTAGCCCGTTTTGATGCATTAGCTCAAGGCTATCAGGTTCTGATGTTAATTTTAGCTGGGCTTGCTTTGGTCTCAACCCTCATCTGCTATTCTCTGAACCGAAAATAACCTCCGGGGCTCGCTTTGCCCGAGCCTCACTCCTCACAGTACCTACACTTAAAATTAACTTTTCTTCAACAAAAAATATCGACATCTGATATTAATTTCAGTTAATTTAATTTCCTGAAGTTATAGTTCGTTAAGTATTTTACATGGATATCGTCATCCAGCCTTATTACGTTTCTTTGCATCAAGGTTAGCCTAAGGCGATATACATTTATTTTTCAAATGGATAAGAATTAAAGCCAGACTCTTACCAAGGAGAAATGAGAATGTCACATGAGAACTCTTCACAAATTTCCTCAGCAGTTCGTGATAGCCATCAACCTATTTCGAATACCTATCCTCTTAGCTCTCCGCAGCAGGCCATCTGGTTTGATCAGGCGCTTCGGCCTGACTCTTATGACTACAATATCAACATATTTATCTGTGTCGAAGGAGAGTTGAATGAAGAAGTATTTGTCCGCGCCTTTGAACAGGTTGTTTATAGTAATGATTCTCTGAATCTGCAATTTATCAGTACACACGGCTTACCCGCGCAAAAAGTTGTCAGGCCACAATCTGTGACCATGGATATCCTCGATTTGTCATCATATCCCGATGTAGAACTCAAAGTAAAAGAACATATGGATGCTCAGTTGATGCGTCCGTTTCAACTGGATGATGTGCTGTGGCGAGCCAGTTTACTGAAAATAAGTAATACCTGCCGATATTGGCAATTCTGCGGCCATCATTTGATTATTGATGGTGCAGGTATGTTTATACTCTCTGAAAAACTTCTCGATACCTATAACCGATTGATGCAAGGAAAAATACCGGATAAGGTTACTTTCTCTTATCTGGATTTCGTTGGAGATGAACTCAATTACTTTGCTTCAGAACACTATTCTTATGACAGGCAATTCTGGTTACAGCGGTATGAAAGATTGCCTCCTCCATTACTCAAACCCGTCCAATCCCATAATCCGGCCGGTGATAAACCATCCACACCTGTTGTCGCACAATCTGTTATCTGGTCACTGGATCAGGATCTTTTTAAGCGTATAGAAGAGGCTATTGGCGGGCGGAAACTGCCACTCCTGCATTTCATGTATGCCGTTCTGGCCTGCTATTTTGCGCGGACAACCGATATCAATGAAATTGTTATCGGTATTCCCCTACATAATCGTAAAAATCCACAACAAAAGCAGACAGTAGGGATGATTGTGGCTGTATTTCCGATTGGTATCACCATTGAGCCGGAAGATACGTTTCATGATGTCATGGATAAAGTCGCCGCTGAAATGCGGTGTTGTTATAAACATCAACGCTTCCCGATGGTAGAACTTAACCGGCAACGCCATTCCCGGCAAAAAGCAGAGAACACGAAGTTATTTCATATTGCCTTATCTCTGGAGTCGATTGAAGCTAATTTTCTGATAGAAGGAGAGGACAACAGAGTCAAACTTTTTGACATGCAATCCGGTATACCTTATCCGCTGACTGTCAAAATAAAGCAACATACAGATATTTCCCGCTCTAATAATATACCTCCTCCTATTTCCATTGAACTCCATGCTTCTCCTGATTATCTGAGCCATCAGGAATTAATAACACTCCGCTCCCGCCTTGCCGTTCTGCTTAATGCCGCTCTCACTACGCTGGAAACACCTTCCCTAAAAAATACGAAAATAGTTAGCCTGCCTATTCTGCCCGATATCGAGCGTCAGCAGGTATTAGTGGATTTCAACGCCACTCAGGCGAAATTTCAGCAGGATGCCCTGATTCATCAGTTGTTCGAAGCACAAGTACAACGCACTCCGAATGCGATTGCCCTGGTTTTTGAAAACCAGTCATTAACCTATGCCGAGCTGAACAAACAAGCCAATCGTCTGGCACACCACCTGATTGCGCTTGGTATCCGGCCTGATGATCGAGTCGCTATTTGTATTGAACGCAGTCTGGAAATGATGGTCGGGTTATGGGGGATCCTCAAGGCTGGTGGTGCCTTTGTGCCCCTCGATCCGGCTTATCCGAGCAACAGGCTGATATATATGTTCAATGATGCAGAGCCTGTCGCACTGGTGACTCAATCAGCAATAACAGAAAAATGGAATAAGAACCTACCAACTATACTGCTTGATAACCCGCCATATTCAGTTTTAGATGAAAGCTCGGCAGAAAACCCGAATATTCAGGCACAGGGACTCACTTCCCGTCATCTGGCTTATGTTATTTATACCTCCGGTTCAACAGGTCAGCCGAAAGGTGTCATGGTTGAGCATCGCAGCCTGTGTAATCTGATTACGACTCAGCAGAATAAACTTAACATCACGCCAGAAAGCAGGGTTTTACAATTTTCCTCAAATAGTTTCGATTCCTGTATTTGGGAATTCTGCATGGCATTACTAGCCGGAGCGCAACTTTACCTCGCCAGACGGGAAGACCTTCTGCCCGGAAAAATCCTGTCTCATTATTTAGAAACTCATGCCATTACTCTTGCACTATTATGCCCCAGTGTAGTGGCAACAGTGGATTCTCTTCCTGCAACGCTGCAAACTCTGCTCGTGGGAGGGGAAGCGTGTCCGCCTACGTTGGTTAAGCGCTGGGCGAAAGGACGACGGATGATCAATGCCTATGGCCCGACAGAAACGACCATTTGTGCCACCTTTGGCCAATGTGACAGTCAGGAAAGCAAAGCACCTCCAATCGGCTATCCCATCGCCAATACCCAAATTTATATTCTTGATAAATACCACCAGCCCGTTCCTCCAAATATTACAGGAGAGATTTATATCGCTGGTGCCTGTGTTGCCCGTGGCTATCTGAACCGTCCCGAACTGACTGCCGAGCGTTTCCTCACCGATCCGTTTTCTGCTGATAACGGGGCTCGTATGTATAAAACCGGCGATCTGGGACGGTGGCTGCCTGACGGTAGAATTGAGTACCTCGGCCGCAATGATTTTCAAATTAAATTGCGTGGCCTGCGTATTGAGCTGGGTGAAATCGAGGCGAGGCTACATCAGTGTGATGGCGTACACGAAGCCGTGGTACTGCCTTATGACAACCCTTCTTATGAAGAGATTGCCGATCAAGACACACCGGATGAATATAGTTCAGTATCAAAACATCTGATCGCCTACCTGCTGCCTGAAGCCAATGCCAGACTGGAACCCATGGCGCTCCGGCAACAACTCTCGCAGCACCTTGCCGAATATATGATACCCAGTGCCTTTGTAACACTTGATGCTTTTCCTCTGACAACCAGTGGAAAACTGGATAGACAAGCTCTGCCCAAACCCGATCACACTTCAATCGTCACACGCAGTTATCAGGCTCCGGTAGGAGAGCTTGAAATAGTGCTGAGCCAACTCTGGCAAAAATTGCTCGGCGTGAAATATATCAGCCGTTACGATCACTTTTTCGAACTGGGCGGACACTCACTATTAGCGGTGAGTCTGATAGAGCAGTTGGGGAATATGGGCTGGGTTATCGGCATCCAGACTGTATTCGCTAAACCAGTACTGAATGAGATGGCTGAAGCGATACTCTCAGTTCAGCAGTATGCCACTCAGGGAAATATAAAGCAGGAAAACATACCTGCATTCACTGTACCCGCTAATCTCATTCCTGACGGCTGTACTGCCCTTACTCCCGACATGCTGACTCTGGTTTCCCTGTCTCAGCATGAGATTGATACCATTACTGCTGCCATTCCCGGAGGCGCTGCCAATATACAGGATATTTATCCGCTCACTCCGCTACAGGAAGGGATTTTGTTCCATTATCTGTTGCAGCAACAGGGCGATACTTACCTGCTACGCAATTTGCTCGCCTTTGGCAGCCGTGAACGACTGGACAGTTTTTTGTCAGCCTTACAACAGGTTATTAACCGTCACGATATTCTGCATACTTCTATCTTCTGGCAGGGATTGGAAAAACCCGTTCAGGTTGTCTGGCGTCAGGCTCTTCTGAGTATTAAGACATTTTCGCCAGAGTGTCATTTAACAAATAGTGAAGCGGATATTCCTGAACAATTACGGGCACACACTGATCCTCATCAGTATCGCCTTAATATCAGTCAGGCTCCGCTATTCTCTGCTGACATTGTTTATGATCCACTACGGGATGAATGGTTACTGGCATTGTGTATCCATCATTTAGCCTGTGACCATGTAACACTGGAAAGTATCATTAGTGAAATCAGCGCATTATTAGGCAGTCATACTCAAAAACTGTCCCCGGTGTTACCTTACCGCAACTTTGTTGCCCAAGCGCTGAATGTTCCGGCTTCAGCTCATGAAGACTATTTTCGTGAAGTCCTCTCTGATGTGGAGGAACCAACGGTATCTTTCGGGATACTGGATGTTCATAGCGGAAATAAAGAAATCGCAGAGGCCAGACAACCTATTGATGCCAAACTAGCCAAAGCTATCCGTACACAGGCAAAACGTCAGGGAATAAGCCCCAGTATCCTGTTTCATACCGCGCTGGCTATGGTTCTGGCAAAAGTCAGCGGGCGCGATGATGTGGTATTCGGTACAGTTTTATTAGGGCGAATGCAGGGCAGTACCGGTATCAATCAGGCGATGGGCTTGCTTATCAATACCCTGCCTATCCGGGTTAAACTGGCGAATAACAGCGTACAGGCGACGATTCAGGAAACCAGCCTCAGTCTGATAAGATTGCTGGAACACGAACAGGCCACTCTGACACAGGCTCAGAACTGTAGCGGCGTGGCGCCCTCTGTACCGCTCTTCAACACCCTGCTTAACTATCGTCATAGTCAGTCGAACCTTACTTTTAATAAATGGGAAGGGATTCGTTTGCTGATGCAGGAAGAGAGAATTAACTATCCGTTTGGTCTGTTTGTGGATGACTGGGGCGATGGATTCAGTCTAGTTGCTCAGAGCGTATCAGATATAGAACCCGTTCGTCTGATCAACTATATGACCACCGCCCTGACGGGATTGGTTAATGCGCTGGAAACCGCACCCCACCAGCCAATTCTGAATATTTCGATTTTACCGGCCAGAGAGCGTCAACAACTGGTGGTGGATTTCAACACAACACAATCCTATCAGGAAACACAACCTTATCCTCATTTGGTATTTCCCCTCCATACAGCTACCGTTTCCCAGCAAAAATTTATTCATCAGTCAATTGAAAAACAGGCTCAGCACATGCCTGATGCGATTGCGGTGATCTTTGAAGAACAGTCGTTAAGTTATGCCGAACTAAACCGTCAGGCCAATCGGGTAGCTCATTATCTGCTGACCCTCGGTGTACGTCCTGACCATCGGGTAGCCATCTGTACTGAGCGCAGTCTGGAAATGATCGTAGGATTGCTCGCAATTCTGAAAGCCGGAGGGGCTTATGTTCCGCTCGACCCCCACCAGCCAGCTGAACGTCTGGCTTACATGCTTGAAGATTCGGCACCTGTTGCCCTGCTCACTCAAACACCCTTTGTTAATCTCACTCATCAGCTGACCGATAGCATACCTATTGTCAATCTGAGCAATTGTGAATGCTTGCTAACAAGCATGCCAGACAGTAATCCAGACCCTGACACTCTGGGGTTAACCTCACGCCATCTGGCTTATGTGATCTATACCTCTGGTTCAACCGGAGTGCCAAAAGGGGTGATGAATGAACATTGTGCTGTTATCAATAGCTTATTCTGGGCACAAAAAACGTATCAGTTAACGCCGCAAGATCGGATTTTGCAGAAAACACCATTCAGTTTCGATGTTTCGGTCTGGGAGTTATTTCCCCCTCTGATGTTTGGTGCCCGGCTGATTCTTGCTCGTCCGGAAGGCCATAAAGACCCACATTATTTATTGTCAGAGACAGAAAAACACAAAATTACTTTCATCCATTTTGTGCCCTCAATGCTACAGCTCTTTCTCAGTGCGATCCCCGCCGGTCGTTGTCTTTCTTTGCGTCATATTTTATGCAGTGGGGAAGCATTTCCTTACGCCTTGCAGCAGAAATGTCTGTCCTATTTTGCCCACTGCCAGTTACATAATTTATATGGCCCGACAGAAGCGGCAATTCATGTCACGGCCTGGCAATGTTTGGCGGATCAGTATGTTGGTCGCATTCCTATCGGAAAACCCATCGATAATATCCGCATTTATCTGCTCGATAATCAGAAAAACCCGGTTCCTGTTGGTGTTTCAGGTGAGCTTTATATTGGTGGGGTCGCTGTTGCCCGTGGTTATCTGAACCGCCCTGAGTTAACGGATAAGCATTTTATTTCTGACCCATTTTCTTCAGATCCTGATGCCCGTCTGTATAAAAGCGGCGATCTGGCTCGATGGTTACCTGATGGTAATATCGAATATCTCGGTCGTAACGATTTTCAGGTCAAAATACGCGGTTTCCGTATTGAGCTGGGTGAAATCGAAGCGAAACTAGTGCAATGTCATGGTGTACGTGAAGCGGCTGTCATTGCCCGGGAAGACGATTCTCATGAAAAAGCCGCTAATTGTGAAAAAGCAGTGGGTGATAAACAGTTAATTGCTTATCTGCTTGCAGATCCTGATACAAATCTTGATCCCGCAAAACTAAGAGAACAACTCGCACAACACCTTGCTGAATATATGCTGCCCAGTGCCTTTGTGATCCTTGATACCTTTCCGTTAACCTCGAGTGGTAAGCTCAACCGCAAGGCACTGCCAATGCCGGATCAGGCTGCACGGGTAACTCGTCATTATCAGGCGCCTATCGGAGCAACCGAAACAGAACTGGCCGAAATTTGGCAGGAACTGCTAAAACTGGAGCAAATTGGGCGTTATGACAATTTCTTTGAGTTAGGCGGTCACTCCCTGCTCGCCATCCAGTTTACCACCCGCATACGCCAGAAACTGGCGCGGGAACTGCCCTTACAGGAGATTTTTTCTCATCCTGTTCTGGCTGATTTAGCTGTGCTGATCGCCAACACTTCTGTGACAACTCAAAGCACCATTACCCCCGCTGAACGCGATCCGCTCCTACCGCTCTCTTTCTCGCAACAGCGTCTGTGGTTTCTTACCCGTCTTAATAGCGAAATCAGTCTGGCCTATCAGATTCCGACTGTCCTGCGTTTGGATGGGCATCTCGATCATGCTGCGTTTGCAACAGCACTTGACCATCTCGTCAGCCGACATGAAAGTTTACGTACCCGTTTTGTACTGGTGGATGAACAGCCTTATCAGCATATCGATAACGCGAATACCGGGTTTTCTCTGACTCATCACGATTTACGCAGTTTAGATGAAACAGCCCGCCTGAGCCGCATCAACGAACTGGTTAAAATCGAAAGACAGACACCGTTTGATTTCGCCAGTGAATCAATGATTCGGGGCCAGTTACTGCAACTGTCTGATAAAGAACACGTACTGATTCTGATCCAGCATCACATCATTACTGATGGCTGGTCACTGGGCATATTGCTCCGCGAACTTAGTGCACTCTACTCCACTGCTCTGGGAGAAAATGAGACTTCCTTACCCCCGCTTTCTATCCAGTACGCTGACTATGCGGTCTGGCAACAAAAATGGCTACAAAGCAAGGATTTCGCTGTACAAAAAGATTTCTGGCAAAACCAGCTTCAGGGAGCACCGGCACTACTGTCTCTCCCTACTGATTACCCACGCCCGCCAGAGCAACATTACACAGGAGATCATATTCCTGTTCACCTGAGTGCTGATTTGCTTTCTGCACTCAAAGCGCTCGGACAACGCCAAAACACAACGCTGTTTATGACATTACTCACTGCCTGGGGAATTGTACTTACCCGGTTAAGTGGGCAGAACGATATCGTTATCGGCACACCCGTTGCCAATCGTTCACACAGTGAACTCGAAGGATTAATTGGCTTTTTCGTCAATACCCTGCCTTTACGTATCGAAACTGAACAGTGCCACTCCGTAGCCGATTTATTCACCCATGTCCGTGAGCGATCACTGGCAGCTTACGCTCATCAGGAGCTGCCTTTTGAACAGTTAGTGGAAATTCTGCATCCTGAACGCAGCCTGAGCCATAACCCGATCTTTCAGGTTATGCTGGCACTGAACAATACAACCGACCCCTCCATCAAGTTACCGGGATTATCCGTTTCATTAATGGAACAGCCGCACAGCACCGCCTATTTTGACCTGACACTGGCACTGACTGAAACTCAGGATGGACTCAGCGGTTATCTGGAATACGCATCAAGTCTGTTTGACAGAGCAACGGTTCAACGCATCGTGGGCTATCTCACCAATGTTCTGACAGCCATGTCATTAGACGAAACGCAGGCTATTAGCTTCCTACCGATGTTATCTGTTGCCGAGCGTCAGCAGTTATTGACTGATTTCAACGATATTCCACCGGTTCAGAGTAATAAACCTGCCCAAAACCTTGTTACCGATTTTTCACAGAATATGTTGATTCATCAGCTGTTCGAAGAACAAGTACAACGCACACCCGATGCAACGGCAGTGATCTTTGAAGAACAGTCATTGAGTTATGGCGAACTTAACCGCCTCGCCAATCAACTGGCCCACAGCCTGATTGCCTTTGGCGTTCGTCCTGATGATCGGGTGGCAATTCATGTTGAGCGGGGGCTGGATATGATTGTTGGCCTGCTTGGGATTTTAAAAGCAGGTGCCGGTTACGTTCCGCTTGATCCGGAATATCCCGTAGAACGGCTGACATACCAACTCACTGACAGTAAGCCTGTCATATTACTGACCCAGAAACATCTACAAACACGCTTACCGATACAAAATATCCCCATCTGGTTACTGGATGATGAAACTCATCGGGATGGTATGCAAAAACAATCTGCCGATAATCCTGACCGCCAGCAAACAGGAATTCAGCCACATCATCTGGCTTATATCATTTACACCTCTGGTTCAACCGGAAAGCCGAAAGGCGTTATGCTCGAACACCGTAATGTGGTCAGCCTTATTGGCGCTCACTGTCAAATTAGTGAACCCGCGCCGGGAGATCGTGTACTTCAGTTTGTTACCTTCGCATTTGATATTTCAGTATCAGATATTTTTCCTACGCTGGCCTCCGGCGCTACGCTGGTACTTCGACCTTCTTATCTCAAAGTACCGGACAACACTTTTGTCGATTTCATACGTGAACAGAAAGTCACGATCATTAATGTACCGACTGCTTTCTGGCATCATTGGGGACAGGAGATAAAAGCCGGACGCAGCGGTTTCAGTTCCTGCATTCATACTCTGATTGTTGGAGGGGATAAAGTAGAACCCCGCTGTTTAATAGACTGGTTTTCATGTCCGGAAACAGCAAACTGCCGCTGGTTCAACGCTTATGGCCCGACAGAAATCACCATTACTGCGACTGCGATAATGGTCAACAGGGAAATGATGATGGGCAGCAACAATCACATTTCCACCATCATTCACAGTATCCCGATTGGGCACCCGCTCTCCAATACCCGCATCTATATTCTGGATTCATTTGGTCAACCGGTTCCTGTCGGTGTAAGTGGCGAAATCTACATTGGGGGCATGGGTGTTGCGCGGGGTTATTTAAATCAACCGGAGCTGACTGCCGAAAAATTTGTTGTTGATCCTTTTAGCAAGCAACCCGATGCTCGTATGTATAAGACCGGTGATCTGGCTCGCTGGCGCGCTGACGGTAATATTGAATACCTCGGCCGCAATGACTTTCAGGTTAAAATCCGCGGCTTCCGTATTGAGTTAGGCGAGATTGAAACCAGACTACTCCAGTGTCAGGGTGTATGTGAAGCTATCGTACTGGCCCGCGAAGAGAGTTCTTATTCAAAAACAGGGAATGATAAACGCCTTGTTGCCTATCTTATCGCTGAACCCGGTGCAAAACCGGAGCCCGCAGAGCTACGCCGACAACTTGCACAATATCTCGCTGACTATATGCTGCCCAGCGCATTTGTAATACTGGATGCGTTCCCACTGGCTCCTAATGGCAAACTCGACCGTCAGGCACTGCCTGCACCGGATCTGGATGCTGTCGTTACCCGGACTTATATAGAACCGCAGGGTGAAGCAGAAATGGTACTGGCTGAGATCTGGCAGGCATTATTGAGGTTGGAAAAAATCGGACGTTATGACCATTTCTTTGAACTGGGCGGTCATTCACTGATGATTATCAACTTAGTCGAACGACTACGCAGCCGTGGCTGGAGTCTTAATATCCGTGAGGTGTTCGTCACGCCGATTCTGGCTGAAATGGCAAAAACGATGCAAGTCACGGAGGATAACCCAGAGACATTCGCCATCCCTCCTAACCTGATCCCTGATAACTGTACCGCGATTACGCCTGACATGTTGCCGCTGGTTTCTCTGGCACAAGATGAAATTGATCTGATTGCAGCGGGCATTCCCGGTGGAGCCGCCAATATTCAGGATATCTACCCTCTTGCGCCATTACAGGAAGGTATGTTGTTCCATCATTTGATGCAAACACAGGGGGATGTTTATCTACTACATACCCTGTTCGCATTCGATAGCCGTAAACGCCTTGATGATTTTCTGAATGCTTTGCAACAACTCATTAATCGCCATGATATCCTGCGCACAGCCATCTGCTGGGAAGGGATAGCTCAGCCGGTACAGGTTGTCTGGCGTCAGGCATCCCTGCATATCAAGACCTTTATACCGGATACAGATAGTAGCGAAGACATTCCGGCTCAGTTGCTAGCGTACACCGAGCCTTGTCAGCACCGCCTTGATATCAGCCGTGCACCGTTATTCTCCGCCGATATTGCCTATGATCCGCATCAGGGTGAGTGGCTGCTGGCTTTCTGCTGTCACCACATACTTAATGACCATATGTCGCTGGATCATATCATCGCTGAAATTAAGGAGCTGCTGCGCCAACGCATTGAACCACTGCCTCCAGCACTGCCTTATCGTCACTTTATCGCCCAGTCCCTGCACATGCCGATAGCAGATCATGAAACCTTCTTCCGTGAAATGCTTGCCGATGTGGATACGCCTACCGCTCCTTTCGGGATACTGGATATCTACAGTGAAAACAGGCAGATAACTGAGGTCATTAAACCACTGAGTGCATCCCTGTCCAGAGCCGTCCGTAAGCAAGCAAGCCGTCAGGGAGTCAGCCCCGGCGTATTATTTCACGTAGCACTGGCACAGATACTGGCAAAAATAAGCGGACGGGATGATGTGGTCTTCGGTACTGTTTTACTGGGACGAATGCAGGGAAATGCCGGTATTGAACAAACACTGGGACTGTTTATTAACACCCTGCCTGTGCGTATCCGGCTGGCAAAAAACAGTGTGCAGGAAACCGTGAAAGCCACCTATCGCAGCCTGACACAGTTACTTGAACACGAACAAGCGTCACTGGCACAAACACAGCGCTGTAGCAACATTGCACCGCCTCTGCCACTTTTTAACACGCTGCTGAACTATCGTCATAGCCAGTCAAATGTCACCAACACGCTATGGGAAGGCATACATCTGGTAACCGGCAAGGAAAGGACGAATTACCCTCTTTATCTTGCCGTGGATGATTTAAGTAAAGGCTTCCTGCTGAGTGCTCAGTCAGTTGCGGGAATTGATCCTGCTTATCTGATTACCTGCATGACCGCAACGTTGTCTGATCTGGTACAAACACTGGAAAATGAGTCCCAAAAACCGATTATGGATATTTCTACTCTGCCTACCACTGAACACCGGAAATTACTGGAGGACTTTACCGCCGCTCAGACTAACCTGCCACCAGCTATGCAAATTTCAACTCAACCTGCTGCTGTAGCCTATCAGGCACCGCTTGGTAATGTAGAAATTGCACTGGCAGAGATATGGCAGGAATTATTGGAACAGAAACAAGTAGGTCGCCATGATAATTTCTTTGCACTGGGAGGCCATTCATTAACAGCAGTGCAATTATTATCCCGTATGCGGAAACAGAATATGGAAATCCCACTTGCACTGCTATTTTCTCATCCGACAATATGTGAATTGGCTGAAGTTATAGATCAACATTATTCTATTGGAATTAAAAATAGTTCAAGTGGTAATAATTAGCAAAATATCATTGAATTAAGTGAAAAATAAATTAGCTCTACAAATTGTGGAGCTAATTTAATATAAAAATATATTTTATTGTTTATTATCACAAAAAAGTGCATAATCCTGCGCTTTTGGCGGTTTTAGTAGGTAATAAAAGTGAAAATCAAATTATTATGCATCTCAGCAATCACAGCTTCTTCAATGATTATCAGTGGATGTCAGTCCAATGCTGATTCATATGCAGCAGATGTTTATGACACAACCCAGTTAAATGGAAAGCAAGAAACAAAAACAATCAATATTATTTCAGTTCTTCCTGCCAAAATCGCTGTAGAAAATAAAGCAAACAAAGAAGCTGCTCAAACTTTTGGCGCTATTCTTGGTGCTGTCGCAGGTAGTGTTGTTGGGTATAACGCAGGTTCTGGTTCTGGCGCGGGTACTGCCGCAGGGGCTGTAGGTGGTGGTGCTCTTGGGGCGGCAGCAGGTTCTGTGGTGAAAGATAAAGTCATCGTTGAAGGCGTATCCCTTACCTACAAAGAAAAAACTAAAATCTACACTTCTACTCAGGTTGGTCGCACCTGCCAGTTCACTCCGGGATTGGCTCTTGTGATTACAACCAAAACAAATGAAACACGTATCCAACCAAATGCTGCTTGCCCGGATAAAAAATAATAATAAGGTGAATCATGGTTAAAAAAATTATTATTTCATCCCTGTTGATCTCCTTATCCACCCCTGTTTTTGCTTCATCTCTTCAGGACCAGCTTTCCGCGATTGCTCAAGCTGAAAATGAAGGTAAGGCCGAAGAACAAAAGCAACAAACTGAAAGACAAATACAGCGAGAAAAAGCAGCTAAAGTAGAAAGAGAGAGAAAACAGAGGGAAGCCGCTGCCAGAGCAGAAAAAATCAGAAAGCAGGAAGCTACTCGTGAAGCAGAAAAACAAAGAGTACTCGCAGAAGTTAAAGCAGACAAAAAGCGGGATCAAGATTATGAGGATGAACTGCGTAAACTCGAAATTGAGATGAAAAAACTCGAAATTGAAAAACGTTCAGCCAGAGTAAAGCGTGAAAACGAATTTATTGATCAAGAACTGAAAACACAAGCTGCGCAGACGGATGTTATTCAGTCAGAAGCTGATGTTAACCGTAATCTATCATCTGGAGCTAAATCTCTGCTGGAAAGTGAAGGTAAAGCCCGGGAAAAACAATCCAGTGGCTGGTTTAAGTAAAAATTAACCGGAAATCAACTCTGTTTCTAAATTTATGTAATTGCCTGTTTTTGATATGATTAATTTATCAACCAAAACAGGTGAGAAAATAGATGAGATACAGTTACAAGCCCCGTCTACTGAGCTGACTAAAAATCTCAAAACTCCAGATGATTTAAGTCAGCTCTCCCATTTCCTCAAAAATCTGACCATTGAAACGCTAATAAGATCTTGGACTGCTAAGGGATTTAATCTGGTGATGGAACGTTCTCACCTTGAAGATTATATATTTATTAATTTCATGCTGAAGACGGGGTATATCAATGAATCGCATCACAGAGCATATATGCAATTATGGGAAGAAATAAATCATATTATTCCTGTACCAGACCTTATCGTTTTCCTTAATTATTCCGCAGAACATTCTCTTCAACATTTACATGCTGATGAAACTCACGGCATCCGCCCCAAGGAGTTTCCTGATGAAGTGACAAAAATTAAATGGATAAAAGGCTGGCATGATGAGTATCAATACTTTTTGAATAACCTTCCCGAAAATCTCCGGAACAGAGTGATGATTTGTCAAGGCCCGGATAATATTAACGAATTTTCTGATATAGTTATCAATAAAATAAATATGCTGCGGAGGTGATATGCGTCAAAGAACAATTGTCTGTCCTATCATTCAGAATAATGGAGAATACCTGCTTTGTAAGATGGCATCTGATCGTGGTGTTTTCCCGGGTCAGTGGGCATTGTCCGGAGGAGGAATGGAACCCAACGAAACAATGGAAGCAGCACTAAGACGAGAAATCAGGGAAGAGCTGGGTGAAGCTCTGGAAATAACGGAAGTGAAACCTTGGGCTTTTCGTGATGATATCCGGATTAAAACGTATCCGGATGGCACCACAGAAGAAATTTACATGATTTACCTCATCTTTGACTGTATCAGTACCAACCGAGACATTACATTCAACGAAGAATTTCAGGAAATTGCGTGGGTGTCACCAGAAGCTATGAAAACTATGGATCTGAATGAAGCCACACGGGTTACCTTTACCCAGAAAGGAATAATCTGATAAATTCCACCGGCTCATTCCTGCCATCCATGATAAAGGCAGGGACGGGCCAAACAGCTCTAACGCTGAAATCTACAGGCCTGAGAGGCATACTGTGTATCATCGCCAGACCGGAATATGGGGCCAGAGTCGTGGTTCACGTGCTTTCGGCATTTGCTGCCCTGCATCCGCCACTACGCACCCCGCGCGTTTCTTCATTAGGAGTATTTATGACTCAGCTTACCCCGCTTCATTTTTTCAAATATCTTTCGGATGAGACGCGCCTTCGTATCATGTTGTTGCTACGTGAGACCGGCGAGCTGTGTGTTTGCGATATCTCAACGGCACTTCAGGAACCGCAGTCTAAAACTTCGCGCCATCTGGCCATGCTTCGCGAAGCTGGGCTGCTTCTAGATCGACGTGAAGGCAAGTGGATTTACTATCGTTTGTCTCCACATATCCCTGTCTGGGCAGCTAATGTCCTTGAACAAGCTTTTCAATGTCAGCAGGCTGAGATAGCTCAGTTGAGTACGCGACTTCAGAAGATCAACTCGACAACAAGCGGTAAATCCGTCTGTCAGTAACAAAAAATTTATTCAAACAAATTCGATTTTTCACATATGTATATTTAGGAGAAAACTATGTGGCTTGCAGGGGCAATTTTTATTCTGACTCTGATTCTGGTGATATGGCAACCAAAGGGGCTTGGCATTGGCTGGAGCGCTGTCATTGGTGCCACACTTGCCTTGATCACGGGTGTTGTCCATGTCAGTGATATTCAAGTAGTGTGGCAAATTGTCTGGAACGCAACGGCAGCCTTTATCGCTGTTATTATCATTAGTCTGTTGCTTGATGAATCGGGATTTTTTGAATGGGCAGCCCTGCATGTTGCACGCTGGGGAGGAGGCAGAGGCCGCTGGCTTTTCACCTACATTATTTTGCTCGGAGCCAGTGTTTCCGCGTTGTTCGCAAACGATGGTGCGGCGTTGATTCTGACACCGATAGTGATTGCGATGCTTCTGGTGCTAGGTTTCAGCCGGGGAGCCACGCTGGCGTTCGTCATGGCCGCAGGATTTATTGCTGATACGGCCAGTTTACCGTTGATCGTCTCCAATCTGGTGAATATCGTCTCTGCTGACTTCTTCAAACTGGGATTTCATGATTATGCCTCAGTAATGGTACCGGTTGATATCGCTGCTATCACCGCTACGCTTGCCATGTTGCACTGGTTTTTCCGCAAAGATATTCCGAAGGCCTATGACGTTGCGAAATTGAAATTACCGCGTGAGGCTATTCGTGATGTGCGCACATTCAAAACCGGTTGGATTGTACTTGCCCTGTTATTGACGGGTTTCTTTGCCCTTGAGCCTTTAGGCGTCCCTGTGAGTTTGGTTGCCTCTGTCGTCGCTCTTGTCCTCTGGCTGGTTGCTCGCCGAAGTCATGTGATCAATACGGGTAACGTACTGAAAAAGGCACCCTGGCAAATCGTTATTTTTTCACTTGGGATGTATCTGGTGGTATACGGCTTGCGTAATGTCGGTCTCACCGATGTGCTGTCTGGCATACTGAATACCTTAACTGATTACGGTCTTTGGGGAGCGACGCTGGGCACCGGTTTCCTGACAGCAATTCTATCATCGGTGATGAATAACCTTCCTACCGTTCTGGTTGGTGCACTGTCTGTTGAATCCAGTACGGCTACGGGGGTTATCAAAGAGGCTATGATTTACGCCAATATTATTGGTAGTGATCTGGGACCTAAAATCACACCCATTGGGAGCCTGGCAACGTTACTTTGGCTGCATGTTCTCGCGCAGAAAAATATCATTATCTCATGGGGTTATTATTTTCGCGTCGGGATCGTGATGACCATTCCGGTTCTTTTTGTGACGTTGTCTGCACTGGCACTGCGCCTGTCGTTTTAATAATCCTTTAATTATGGGCCGGATCTTCCGCTAAACAGAAAGATAATGTGTAATAGCAGATATCACTATTTATCATAATCCGGCCTGTAGTGCTTTGCGCAATACACTGGAATTGATCCGTAACAGTGTATTACTGACCGGCGGTAGCACTCTTGAAAGCCGGGCAGCATTACAAAAGTACCAAACAGCATAGGCAGGGATGTCTAAACCGATATCATCCCCGTCCTATCGCCATAATGTATCCTATTTAAAGCCTATTTTGTCCCATTCCAAACGCCACAAGCCTGTCCTTATAACACCTCATAATTTTTATCGGTGACCCAGAGGAATAGGCTGTTAATAAAAGTGAAAAAGCAGCCCGTGTATTTTCGGCAGCCACAATATCATCTGGAAGTATTACATTGTGTTTACTACTAACGTAAGTATAAAAAGATATTATTAATTTTATTTTAATTATTATCTGATTGATTTAGGATTTATATAATATAACCATATTAAATGGTTAATTGTTTTAATGGTATTTTCAAAAGGATACTTTTCTTCCGGGAGGGTTTCATAAGCCACGTAATCACCTGTGCAGTAACTTCTCTTTATGGCGATAACGGTCAGGCTCGCTGTAATATTAGGTATACACACTCTCTAATTTTAATTAAAAATCAAAGAACTGGAACAATGATAATTCATCATAATTATTCTTGTAATGAATAAACATTTAAACTCCTCTAAAAAAATAACACAAATAACACCCTTGTACTATAATAGATAACAGATATCAGCTTTCTTCAAGTCGCTGGTTTACTGATTTAAATTAATAGGCAATTATTTTAAATCAGTAACCCAATGTACAAATTTGCAATAGGTCATTTAAAGAAATATCAAATTATTCACTTCATTTATAATGATATTTCACTTACTATGTTAATGCATTTTAATATATAAGGCTTTATTTTAAATAAAAATACTGATTTTGAAATTTCGTGTTTATATCATTTCATCTTCAATTCAATCCACTTATTAAAATATAAATACGGTTTAATTTAAAATTAAGAGAGTCTAAGATGAAGTATATTTTATTGATTCTATTATTCTCAGCATCTAATGTTTTTGCTACTCAGGATTATGATCCCGCAGCCCGTACAAACCCGAACAGGCATGCTTGCTCTTATGCCATTGATGATCAAGTCTATAGTCCAGCCCGATATTACAATAATCATCTAAGATATTTAATAGAAAGTAATATAGGACAGGTTGCAGTTTTTAATGGCGGAAGATATTATCTTGTTGATACTACGACAGAAATACGCCATGCATTCGATATGTGGCGGCGGCGCTTAGCCCAAAGGGGTATCCCCATTACCCTTACTGAAGTCCCTCAAGGCCCACCGGCTGAAGTTAATTTTTGGTTCTCCAGAGCAGAGACAGACCCAGAATATAACCAGCAAGGTTTTTTACGGCAACATAATATATATGCTCTGACAACGTTAATCTTACCGGATCAAATTATGAATCATTACGCATACCCACTTTTTAATATTTCGGGCATTGTTGTATCAAGCCAGATGCATTTTTCAAATGAAGAATTCGATATATTCAGGGATGCATTGCCTTCAGGGATTGGAGATCAACAAATTGCAAACATGCTGGTTTATTATGTTATGTCTCATGAAATTGGTCATGCTTTAGGTTTGCACCATCCAAATGAACATATGAGGGATTTTGAATGGTCTCATCAGGATCCTATAGATCTAGAAGCTGGACATGTTTATGGAGAGTCAATTACAGCACTCGTTCCCCGAGGAGGACCAGACGCCAGCACACCATTAATGGGGGCTGACGATAGATATTTTGAACGATTACATGACCAATTACATAGAAGATTAAACTATGATGATATTGGACCATCAGAATTAGAACTAAACGCTATAGCTACCGAAAATGCATGCGGTGATTCACCTTCATCTCAGTCTAAAAGAAATGTTACGGCCTCAGAAATTTGTAAAGAAAAACCTCGTGTATTTTACCCTATAGCGCAGGCACTGGTACCCATTTATCAAACACAGTTATTTAACTAAAATTTACCTAAGAAGTCCGGGCGCTAAGAAAAGCGCTCGGTTGTATAGCAGGCATCTTTCTCGCCAAAAGAGAATGCACTATAACGAAGCTCCAATCACCCTACAGGTCGCGGAATTAGCTCTCACAGAACTTGAACGGTAATGTCAATTGGCAAACTAAATCAGGGAAAAACACTGATGAAACAACACCATGAGGGAATTGAGTTTTGGCAGGCAAGTCGCCTGCCAAATCATTAATAGGGTGTTCTTTAAAGTATTATCACTCGTTATCAAAAACCTAAACTATCCAGTAAATCATCAACCTGTTCTTGGTTGGCGATAACGCCAACCCCGTCCTGGTTGACCTGTGGGCCATTAAGAAGACTGTCATTCTCTTTTTTCGTTTTGGCCATCTGATCAGAAGGTATATTTTCCATTAATACCATAACCAGTTGTTTTTCCAGTTCCTGAATGACTTCCATCATCCGTTTGATTACCTGCCCGGTGAGATCCTGAAAGTCTTGTGCCATCATGATTTCAAGTAGTTGGGCATTGGTAAATGCAGCATGTTCCGGTACGAGACTGAGATAATTTCTCGTGTCCGTGACCAAAGAACGTGCCCCGGCCAGTTCTAAATCAGTCGGATTTGCAAACCACTCATCCCAGCGCTGAGTCAGGGATTTTGCAGAAGCTTCTAATTCATTCTGGCGGGGCTGAGCCACTTCAACACAATTCAACACTCTTTCTGCTGCCTGTGCCGTCATTTGGACAACGTAATTCAATCGTTCCCTCGCATCAGGGATCGCCTCAGCCGCCTGAGCAATGGTTTGATCCAATCCCAGTTCACGCAGACTATCTCGCAGCATTCTTGTTAACTGCCCGATACGACTGATTATTTCACTGGTTGTAATCGCCTCATCTCTTCTAGGCATGACTGGATTTTCACTCATTTTGTCTCCTTAGAGCCCCAACTTTTCAAATATTTTGTTAAGCTTTTCTTCCAAAATTGCCGCAGTAAATGGTTTCACAACATAACCACTGGCTCCGGCCTGTGCGGCTGCAATGATGTTTTCTTTCTTTGCTTCCGCCGTTACCATCAGAACCGGTAAAGCAGCCAGTTCACTGTCACTACGAATTGTTTTCAGTAACTCCAGGCCATCAATGTTAGGCATGTTCCAGTCAGAAATAACAAAATCAAATTCAGCTGTCCGAAGTTTTGTCAGGGCTTCTGCTCCGTCTTGTGCTTCATCAACATTGTTAAATCCCAGTTCTTTCAGCAAATTACGCACAATCCGACGCATGGTTGAAAAGTCATCAACTACCAGAAATCTTAAATCCTTACTTGCCATAAAAACTCCTTGAAATTTTGTTCATCCGACAGCATCGTGCTGTAAAAGTTAACACTCAATATTCCCTTTATCTTTCAGGCTACTATCCTGTAATCTGAAATCCATCGGGCCTAAATATGACTCAATTTAATCAGATCCGACTAAATCCGAACTGATTGCACGGTGCTGATTTTAGCCAGCATCGTTCTGCTGAGTTTTTGCAGATCCATCACATCATCGACAGCGCCCAGCTGGATTGCCGCCCGCGGCATACCAAACACCACACAGCTCGTTTCACTTTGTGCCAGTGTATAAGCGCCCGCTTTCTTCATTTCCAGTAAACCCGCTGCACCATCACTTCCCATTCCTGTCAGGATAACTCCCACCGCATTACGCCCGGCATATTTGGCCACGGATCGGAACAGAACATCGACTGAAGGGCGATGACGATTCACCGGTGGAGCGCTGCTGGTCATGATTTGGTAGTTTGCACCGCTACGGCACAGTTCCATGTGACGATCTCCCGGTGCTATATAGGCATGGCCCGGCAGAACCCGTTCACCATCTTCCGCTTCTTTAACGGTAATCTGGCTCAGTTTATTGAGCCGTTCGGCAAATGAGCGGGTAAAACCTGATGGCATATGCTGTGTGATAAGTAATGCCGGGCTGGTAACAGGCAAAGGTTGTAACAGGTTTTTAATTGCTTCAGTCCCTCCGGTAGAGGCACCGACCGCGATCAATTTTTCACTGGATAACAGTGGCTTAAAACTCAGTGGAGCGTCAACTTTCTCTACAGTCTTCTTCGTGCTGACTTTTGCCTGCGCCGCCGCTCTGATTTTCTCAGCAATCAGCTCGCTATAGGCCAGCATTCCTTCACGGATCCCCAACTGCGGCTTGGTCACAAAATCCACCGCGCCCAATTCTAGTGCTTTTAATGTGATTTCCGAACCTTTTCCCGTCAGGGAGGAAACCATCACTACGGGCATAGGGCGCAACCGCATGAGTTTTTCAAGAAAATCAATTCCATCCATCCGCGGCATTTCGACATCCAGTGTCAGTACCTGCGGGTTATGCTTTTTGATTAAATCGCGGGCAACAAAGGGATCAGGCGCACAATCCACAACTTCCATGTCAGGATGGCTATTGATAATTTCCCGCATGATTTGGCGCATCAGCGCCGAATCATCCACACAAAGAACTGTTATTTTATTCATGACCCCTCCTTGCCTGACCTACACCGTAAACGGTCTGTCCCTGCAAGTAGAACTCTCGGCTAATTTGAGTAACATTCTCGGAATGCCCGGCAAAGAGCAGACCATCTGGTTTTAAGAAATTGACAAAATGTCGTAAAATTCTTTCCTGCGTTTTTTTATCAAAATAAATCATGACATTACGACAAAAAATCGCATCAAATTTACCTTCAAGTGCCCACTCAGAATCCAGTAAATTCAGATGCTGAAAGCTGACCATTTCAGTCAGCACCGGGCGAACTCTGGCATATCCTTCATAAAAACCAACACCTTTGAAAAAGTATTTTTTCTTTTGACTGTCACTCAGATGCTGTAGTTCATCTAACCGATAAATCCCCTGACGGGCTTTTTCCAGTACCTGAGTATCAATATCACTGGCAATGATTTTTATCCGGTTTGAACGATGCCCTAACGCATCACATAACGTCATGGCGATGGAATACGGCTCTTCTCCAGTGGAAGCCGCTGCACTCCAGACACGGTAAGTCCCCCCGTTTTTTTTGCCGGCATGTGCCGCAAGAATCGGAAAATGGTGGGCTTCCCTGAAAAACGCAGTGAGATTAGTTGTCAGGGCATTAACGAATAATTCCCATTCCTTGCTATGACTGTTCTGTTCCAGAATAGACAGATATTGACCAAAATCATTAAACCCCAGAACACGCAATCGCCTGACAAGGCGGTTGTAAACCATTTCTCGTTTATTTTTTGCCAGTACAATCCCGGCCCGCTGATAAATAAATTGGCAGATACGCTCAAAATGCGCATCCGACAATGTATGCCGCTGAAACATAAAGTTCAGCGGTACAGTGGCTTCAGTATTTGAAGCCGTTAAGTTGGATTTCATCTGACCTCAGCGTACTTAATTTACAGCATACTCATCGGTCATTTTTGATGCAGTATATCCCTGATGGTTGTGCTCATATTCTGACGTTTTTGGCAGTTCAAATTGAGCAACGGTTCTCACCAATGTATCTGCTTTATCTTCAAGTGCAGATGCAGCAGCAGCGGATTGCTCCACTAATGCGGCATTTTGCTGAGTGACCTGATCCATCTGGCTCACAGCCTGAGCTACCTGATGAATACCACGACTTTGCTCATCGGAAGCAGCTGCAATTTCAGTCATCAGATCAGTTACCTGATTGACCGATCTAACCAGCTCGTCCATAGTTTGTCCGGCATGATTCACCAGCTCTGAACCTTGATTAACACGGTGAACAGATTCATCAATCAGAATTTTGATCTCTTTTGCCGCTTCAGCACTGCGTTGCGCCAGATCGCGTACTTCTCCGGCAACCACAGAGAATCCTCTACCCTGTTCGCCGGCACGTGCTGCTTCAACCGCTGCGTTCAGTGCCAGAATATTGGTCTGGAACGCAATACCGTCAATCACGCTGATAATTGCACTGATTTTCTTCGAACTATTAGCAATTTCATCCATTGTCGCAACGACACTGCTGGTCTGTTCTCCGCCTTTTGTTGCGGTCTGAGAAGCGGCAACAGCAAGAGCGCTGGCCTGACGGGCATGTTCTGCGTTCTGTTTAACGGTGACGGTCAGCTGTTCCATACTGGCTGCTGTTTCTTCCAGAGAGGCGGCCTGTTCTTCAGTACGTGAGGATAAATCTGTATTACCCTGCGTAATTTCCTGAATGCCGATATACATCTGATTAGTATTGTCTCGCACCGATGATATGGATTTAATCAGCGATCTCTGCATATCGCGTAGTTTTCTGAATATATCGCCGATTTCATCGTCAGTGGTAACAACAACTTCTTTATCCAGCCGCCCTTCTGCCACATCCTGAAAACAGGCTCTCATATTGTCAAAAGGTCGGAGCAGGTTACGTTTCAGCCACCAGTGAGCGGCCATAGCAACAATAAACACCATCAGGATGGAACCAAAGAACATAGCAACGGCAACTTTATAGTAGAACGCGGCATTCTCTACCGTATCTTCAATATTCTTGTTGAGGTACTGCATATAATGTTTATATGCAAGCTCCATTTTGAGCTGATATTCTTCTGTCGGCTGATCAAGAAAAGCCTGAAAATCGCCGCCATAAAGAAATTCTTTCATCTCTTTCAGAGCACTGAAATAGTCCCTATAAGCGCGATCAAGGTCAGTTAATAGACCGTCCCTTCTTTCATTCTTTCCTACCTGAGGCAAAGAAGTAAATTGGTTAAAGCTTCTTTCTGCTTCATTTAATGAATGTTTGAGCAATGCTTCCATTGCATCGATTTGTTCTTTGGGTTGCCCTACTTTTTGAGCAATTGCGATTTTGTTCAGAGTGTTACGCGTTTGCAATAATGCAGTCCAACTCACGCCCAGGCTATCCCTGCGCTGAGTTCCCAAATCAATTCTTTCGATATATGACTGATCTGTATAAATTATTCCCAGCGATAGACCACTGGAAATCATTTGCATAATACAAAACATCATCAGTAATAGATACAAACTGGTTGATATGCGAAGCCTGCCTAACATGTAATCACCTCGTTTAACGGCTGCATTATGCAGCCGTAGTTATCGCTATTATTTTTTAGAATGTTTCCCAATTAGATGGGTCTTCCACGTCACTGCCTTTCTTCAGCACGGGAGGATTCGTTTTATTAGCTGGAGGGGTCGGCGATTTTCTCGTCGATAAAACTTCATGTTTTCTTTTTTCAGGCAACTTCCTTTCTGCCTGCTCCGGTAACTGAAATATTGCCACAGCTTTGGTCAGGATCATGGCCTGCTCTTCCAGAGCTGCTGCGGCTGCCGCAGACTGTTCGACCAATGATGCGTTCTGCTGTGTCACTCTGTCCATTTCAGAGATAGCAACACCAACCTGGGTTATTCCCCTGCTCTGCTCATCAGATGCTGAGGCAATTTCACCCATAATGTCAGTTACACGGGTTACTGAGTTGACAATATTATTCATTGTCTCACCCGCACTTTCCACCAGCTCAGACCCTGTATCAGTACGGCTGACAGAGTCTTCAATCAGTGATTTGATCTCTTTTGCCGCTTCAGCACTGCGTTGCGCCAGATTGCGGACTTCTCCGGCAACTACGGCAAAACCACGTCCGTGTTCACCTGCACGGGCGGCTTCTACCGCTGCGTTAAGAGCAAGAATATTGGTCTGGAAGGCGATGGCATCAATCACACCGGTGATATCTGAAATTTTGCGTGAACTGTCAGCAATGTCGTGCATAGTTTGCACAACGTTCGCCACCACTTTGCCACCCTTACGGGCAATTTCGGAGGCATTATCAGCAAGATTACTGGCCTGACGGGCGTTATCAGCATTCTGTTTTACTGTTGCGGTGAGTTCTTCCATGCTGGCCGCAGTTTCTTCCAGTGAAGCAACCTGCTGCTCAGTACGGGCAGAGAGATCATTGTTACCCGCAGCAATTTCGCTGGTACCGGTATAGATGGTTTCGGTGCTGTGATGAACACTTCTGACGGTATTGATCAGCTCTTCCTGCATGTGCTTAAGACCAACTGACAATACCCCCATTTCATTATTACCGGAGACATCAATCTTTCTGGTCAAGTCACCTCTTGAGAAGGCTTTAATAGAATCCAACAGGTTATTCAGTGGATCAATTAATGCTTTGCGTAAACCAATCCAACTCACGGTCATTACACCGATTAACAGCACAAAGACAAAAATCAGGCTAATAATGACGTTACGGTAGGCTATATCAGCGTCATCTGATACCTGCTCATACAGTTTTTCATTCTGACCCAGATAGAAGAGATATTCAGTATCAAATGCGTTCTGATACATGGTAGTTGGCTGGGCAAAAAATGCTTTAAACTCTTTTTTTGCCAGCAATACATCCAGCTCTTTAAGTGCATTGAGGTAGATGGAATGAGTTTGTTTCAAACGCTGCATACGCTCCGGATCGCGTATAGACAAGTTCGGCATTTGTTCAAATTGCTGAAAACGGCGCTCCGCACGAGCGATGTTGACTTTGGCCTCCGCCAAAATATCATCAATTTTGTATTCGCTCTCACCACCGTTTATTTGCATGATGTAGACGATACCAACACGGTTCAGGTTATTACGGGCCTGCAACAGGTTGATCCAGCTTTCATCAAGTAATTTTTGCCGCTGCCGCAGTTCGTCCAGCGTATCAAAGGCCTTGGTATCATTTTTTATGGAATTAAAAAACAGGCCGCTAGACATAAATTGCAGAGCACCAAATAAGATTATGACTGAGATTAGCCCCGTCACTATTTTCATTCGGTTAAACATGACTTCCCTTGTGTAATAAATTGCTATGCCAGTGTTATCGGCATCCTTAAAGGGAACTTTACGCGTAATACAAAAAATTGAGTTTTTACTGCATTTTTTTGATCTAAAACAAAAGTGGGCTGCCTTTTCACGCTGTTATTTGGCGTGACCCTCTTTATGTTTAAGAGAATGGCAGCCCTGACTTATCACTCTTTGGCGACAGAATCCACCAGAGCCATTTCTTCGCTGTTAAGCAGTTTTTCGATATCGACCAAAATCAGCATACGCTCTTCAATCGAACCCAGTCCGGTCAGATACTCTGTTGACAGTGTGACGGCAAATTCCGGCGCAGGGCAAATTTGATCATCTTTCAGAGAAAGCACATCGGATACACCATCAACAACAATCCCGACAACCCGGTTAAGCAGATTCAGGATGATGACCACGGTATTATCATTGTAAGTCACATCTTCCTGAGAAAATTTAATCCGCAAGTCAATAATAGGTACAATTACACCACGCAGATTGGTGATACCTTTGATAAAAGCAGGCGTGTTGGCAATGCGGGTGACCTGATCATAACCACGGATTTCCTGCACTTTCAGTATTTCAATTCCATACTCTTCATCACCCAGAGTGAAAACCAGATATTCCTTTCCGGCTGTTTCTCCTGATAACTTACTGAATTCGTCTATGGCTGCCATTGTGTTACCTTCTATCTATTGTGTGTGACATAAATCTTTGGATATATATCCATCGGGTATGACAAAAAATGGTTATTTTTTGTTTGCAAATTCCGCCTTACGCACGGCCAACTGTTCATGGTTAAGTTTCTGCAAAGCAGGAATATCAATGATCAGAGCAACACTGCCATCGCCCATAATCGTGGCAGCGGAAATACCCGGTACTTTGCGATAGTTGCTCTCGATATTTTTAACAACAACCTGATGCTGCCCAACCAGTTTATCGACCAGCAATGCATAACGGCGTCCCGCACTCTGCACAATCACCGCAATGCCTTTCGTCGGTGCTGTTTCTGCGCCCGGAATGTCAAATATCCGATACAGTTCCAGCAATGGCAGATATTCACCACGCACCTGCAATAGTTTTTCATCTCCCGCCAGCGGATAAATATCTTCCTCCTGCGGCTGTAAGGAACTGACCACAGCACTCAGGGGTAAAATGAAGACTTCATCATTCACTTTGACAGACATGCCATCCAATATTGCCAAGGTCAGTGGCAGCAAAATACGGATAACTGTCCCCTTCCCTTCCTGAAAGTTGATCTGGATCTGTCCGCCCATGTCCTGAATGTTACGTTTAACCACATCCATACCCACACCACGACCAGAAACATCTGTGACAATTTCTGCGGTAGAAAAGCCCGGTGCGAAGATCAGCATGGCAACTTCTTCATTACTCATGTTTTCATTGACCGCCAGTCCCTGAGACTGAGCTTTGGCTAAGATCTTCTCGCGATTCAGTCCCGCACCATCGTCAATAACTTCAATGCAGATATTGCCGCCCTGATGCTCAGCAGCCAGTGTCAGATTACCTGTTTCCGATTTACCCGCGGCGAGGCGTTTTTCCGGCGTTTCGATACCATGATCAAGGCTATTACGGACTAGATGCGTCAGTGGGTCGATAATTCGTTCGATCAGACTCTTATCCAGCTCAGTGGAACTACCAATTAATGTCAGCTCCACTTTTTTGTTCAGCTTACCCGCCAGATCCCGCACCAGACGTGGATAACGACTGAATACATATTCCATCGGCATCATCCGGATCGACATAACAGATTCCTGCAAATCACGGGAATTTCGCTGCAATTGCGCCATACAACTCAGCAATTCGCTGTGTATTGTCGGTTCCAACGCATCACAGTGTTGTGCCAGCATAGATTGGGTAATAACTAACTCGCCTACCAGATTGATAAGCTGATCGACTTTCTCAACGGCTACACGAATACTGGAAGATTCTACACGCTGACGCGGAGAACCCGCCATCGGACGCGGGGCCGGACGGCCAGCTTCAGTAACATCAGTTTTTTTCCTGGTATCAGCCGGCTGTGATGCTGGCAATTGAGCCAATTCCTTTTCCACATCAGGAGTGGAGTCTGTTGTATTAGCCGTTACCGAAGTTTCCTGTACCGTAGGCTGAGTCGTATTTTCTTCTGTTTTTGCTTCAACCTGCTGAGACTCTACTACAGGCAAGAAGGTTATTTGTTCTGGCTCAACCACAAAACACAATACTGCGGTGATATCATCTTCTGTTGCAGAGGTGATTAAAGAGGCTTCAAGGCTGTCTGTTGTTTGTTCGACATCATAAATTTCACCAAGATGCCCCAACTCATCTTTCATCAAAGCAACTTCACGCTCTTTCAGCCCGGATAGGTGAACACGGATCCGTCCCTGTTCTGTGGCTGAAACCGGCGTTGTCGTCAGAAGATTTTTTTCTTCAGGCTGCTCTACAGGTTCTACGTGTTCTTCCTGCTTTTCCTGAATTTCTGCCACATGCTGAATAATCTCTTCCGTTACAGGTTCAAATTCAGATGATTCAGTGGAATCAGCGATATTCTGCTGCTCTTCCTGTAACTCTAATGCAAGTTGGCGCAATGTTTCGCAGATATAATTAAATGTATCTTCATCTGGCTCCTGAGAACTTTTATAGGCATCCAGTTGTTGCTGCATAATATCTTTCGCTTCTAAAAACAGGTTGATAATGTCAGTTGTCAGGCGTATTTCGTCACGTCTGGCACTATCCAGCAGATTCTCTAAAACATGCGTGGTTTGTTGCAGTTTGGAAAAACCAAAAGTCGCAGCGCCCCCTTTAATCGAGTGGGCGCTGCGAAAAATGGCATTCAGCTGTTCATGGTCAGGTTCATCGGCATCGAGCAGCAATAAATGCTGCTCCATATCCGCCAATAGTTCATCTGCCTCATCAAAAAAAGTCTGATAAAACGCGGTAATATCCATCGTTACTTACTCTGTCACCTTATTAGGATCACTTGCCGGTTCAGTATTTGTCTGCTCCGGCACCGTGATTTCATTGGATTGTCCGGTGGGTTGCTGAGAAGGCGTTCCCTCATTCGAATCCATTCTGATGACTTCTTGTATATCCATACTACTGTTAGCGGTCATGGCGTTGCCGCCACTGTTTTCCTGCTCAATCCGTTGTTCTGCTTCTTTATTCAGAACAATAATACTGATACGGCGATTGACAGGAGCATCAGCGGGAATTCCCTTCTGCATACTGACGGTGGATGCCATTCCAACAACTCGCATAATTTTGGATTCATCCAGACCACCAGTTAGCAGTTCCCGTCTTGACGCATTCGCCCTGTCTGAAGACAGTTCCCAGTTACTGTAACCACGCTGTCCACTGATATATTGCAGATTATCAGTATGACCCGACAAGCTGACCTTATTTGGAATGCTATTTAAGATCGGCGCAATTGCCTGCAAAATATCACTCATGTGGTTTTCGACTTTCGCACTACCAATCATGAACATCGGACGATTTTCCCGGTCGATGATCTGAATACGTAAACCTTCATCCATCATGTCAATCAATAAGTGTGGACGTAGTGCTTTAAGACGAGGATCGGTGATGATCAACTGATCGAGTTGCTGACGTAACCGATCCAGACGACGGCGATCTTCACTGACTTCAACCTGTTTGGTTTGGCGGAAGACTTCTCCATCCTGCTGGAAAACATCATCCCCTCCCCCCGGGATCGGATTTGTTGTATCACTACTTTGCTGACCCTTGTTTATTGCAACCTGCAAGGGAGTACGAAAATATTCGGCAATGCTGGTTAATTCCTGCGGGCTAGCAATCGATATCAGCCACATGACCAGAAAAAATGCCATCATTGCAGTCATAAAATCGGCATAGGCAATTTTCCATGACCCACCATGATGGTGCTGGCCATGTTTTTTGCGCTTTTTTACTCTGACGACAGTAACATTATTCGCTCTCATAATTATTCTTCAGCTTCTTGTTGTACGGGGGCTTTAACCCTGCGAACATGCTCTTCAAGTTCTGTAAATGAAGGACGATCTGTGAGGAATAATGTTTTGCGACCAAACTCAACCGCGATTTGTGGAGCATAACCATTCAGGCTGGAAAGCAGAGTCACTTTGATACACTGCATCATTTTTATCTGCTCACTGCTGCGCTGGCGTAACAACGTTGCCAGTGGAGACACAAAACCATAGGCCAGTAAGATCCCGAGGAATGTCCCTACCATTGCGTGAGCAATCAATGCGCCAAGTTCACCTGCTGGTCTGTCTGCCGAACCCAGTGCATTAACAACCCCCATCACAGCGGCAACGATACCGAATGCTGGCAGTGAATCCCCCACCATTGCCAGACTGGTCGCAGGGACTTCACTTTCCTGCTCATAAGTCTCGATCTCTTCATCCATCAGGGCTTCGATCTCATGTGGATTCATATTGCCGCTGACGATCAAGCGCATATAATCCGTGATGAAGTTCATCAGGTAAGGATCTTGTAATAAACGGGGATACTGTGTGAAGATGTCACTTTGTTGCGGATTCTCAATATCACGCTCAAGAGACAAAAGCCCATGCTGGCGGGATTTGGATAAAAGACGGAACTGCAAAGCCATCAGATCCATGTACATAGCTTTATTGTATTTTGATCTACGCAATATTTTTGGTAAAACACGCAATGTCGCCTTTATCGCCTTACCATTGTTCCCGACGATAAAAGCCCCAATACCCGCACCTGCAATAATCAAAAATTCCGCTGGCTGATAAAGTGCGCCCATGTGGCCACCGACGAGCAGATAGCCTCCAATCACCGCACCAAAAACCACGATATATCCTAAAAGTACTAACACGCGATATCCTTTAGCTAAGTTGGTGAGCAGATGGGATTTGAACAGGGAGAATTAATAAATGAAGAGGAGGATTGTAGATTACAGGCCAGAATGACCAAAACCTGTAACCTAAGTTTTCACTTTCCCATTTAAATTCACATAGCTTGCTGAGCAAATCCATCCAGCAGTTGTGAATTAGTATCGGCAGGTTGCGCGGAAAGTTTACGTTTTTTTACCGCCCTTGAAGGCGGTTGGCAAAGACTACAAACAAAGCTGTTGACCGGCTGGTGTGCGTGTGTGATAAAAGTCCCACCACAACAGCGACACTCAGTTGGCTGCAACATCCCACTATCGACAAAACGAATGAGTGTCCAGGCCCGGGTCAGAGCTAAAACGGGCGCATCTCCGTCAGACGGAGGGCATTGCTCAAGATAGAGCCTATAAGACTTAACTACAGCCTCAACACCTGCACAGTGCCCACTTTTCAACAGGAAACGGTAAGCATTATAGAACATGGAAGAATGAATATTCTGTTCCCACGTCATAAACCAATCCGTTGAAAAGGGAAGCATCCCTTTAGGCGGGGGGCTTCCCCGCAACTCTTTATACAGCCTGATCAACCTTCCTCTGCTTAACTGCGTTTCACTTTCAAGCATCTGTAAGCGTGCGCCTAAAGTGATGAGCTCCATTGCCAGCTGAATATCTTTAGCTTCTTGGACAATACTTTTTTCAGCCATCTTTATGCTCTTTTCTTCATTGAAGTGTCATCCTGCGCGGACAACTGCTGAAAAAGATGAGTGGACAACAAAATACCTGTATGAATTTGTTGTAGATCGTCCACCCGCGATTCCTTCGTCAGCTGCTGTACGGTTTCGTGATCTTCAAACCGAAAATGGCAAATCAGTTGGTTGGTTTCAGCTAATTTTACTAACTGAGGCAATGTCAGCTCGGCCAACGTATCAGCCATCGATTCACTAATACCTAAACGGAACATCGCAGACGCTTTCTCATGGTTAATTAGCCGTTGTGCTAAAAGCAAATACGATAAATTTATGTCATAAATATGTTTGAGCAATTCAACCGTACTCATTTCTATATATCCCGTCCGATTACATGAAAAAATCAATTAAGTGATCAAAGAATCACTCACGACAAAATTACCAGTAGCATGAGATTCAATAATCTCCGACATAACTGAAATATACATCTTTAGCCAGAGCAGTAACTGTCCTTTGTATTACTCTTGGGATCGCCCAATTTCTAAAATATTTCGGTAATGGATTGTAAAAGTATTATTGCGTCATCTGGATAATGAACTTGCCACAATTGATTAAGAATATTCTTAATACTAATTAACTTTACTCCTGAATCATCAACTTATACAACGGAGAATATATGTCATTTTAAATACTATGTGACATACATCACAAAACTGACATTTTTTATTATGATTCTAGCTCATTAACTATTCAAGCAACTGAAAAGACAAAATAGTCCACAATTAATAAGTTAAATTATTTAAATAAAAATATTAGAGACTGTTTTTTGTTTTATACGATCTATTAAACTTATAAATTTAAAATAACAAGAAAAAATCCCTCCTTTAGCTAAATTATCAAAATCTTATTAAAATTTGTTTCGTGATAATGTAGGTAGGCACTCATCTTCCACTATTAGTTGATTTAGATCATAGTTATGCCAAATTTATTAATTATATGTGAATACTAGTTATTAAAAAGATACCAATCTGATCATTTTTAGTTTACGATTGCTTTTTTTTTAAACAGAAAAAAGCCTGTACTGACAGCATTTTAAGTACAAATATTATTCAGGTCACAAAAATAAGATAAAATACAGTATGATGTTGAAATCAAAAAACATCTGCACATCTTCCCCAGAACAACAGCAACCAATAAAACTCCTATACCTCAACAAATCCTACCACTTCACAAATCCATCAGCACATCACTAGTTAGCCTCAATTGATTAATTTAACTAATCAAAGCAAACCATAAACATGACGAATTTTGACATTATTTTAACGAAAACCACATTAGTCACTATTTCCGTACATTGGCTATTCCATAAGCTTAAATCATAAGTAAAATTTATAATATATATCTCGGCTAATTTCATAAATGTTAAGAATAATCAATGATTATGATACCCATCACACCAAAGCGATTAATGGTCATGCTTCAGAAAAAAACAATCTTTTACTGAAATTAATTCCCTTAAATATGTAGTATTGAGAAATAAAATAATAACTAAATGCAAATTTACCAATAACTTCTTATATCATAAAATCAAATTAAAAGAACAATAAATAATTTAAATAAAATACTAATCCAGTAATGAAAAAAATAAAAAGCAAAAGAAAGTTATTCTTCTTAATTTAAAATATAAATAATAACCAGTCATATAAAGAGATGGTTCAAATTAAAAAAATAGCATGTAAATATAATTCTATTACACCGTTAAATTTATCATTATTATGATAGCAACTTCATAATCAGGAATAACATCTATACCTATTCTAAATATCTACTAAAAACCATTAACACTGACAGTGAATAGTATAGAAATTACATAAGTCATTTTCTTAATCAATATAGAACAAGATACCAATTAATGAGGATTATTCATAACCATTCACCAAAATGGTGAAGATAAGATCATTTTAGAATGCTAACCACAATACACTACTTATGAAATTCTCAATTAGCTAAAAAATATTTTTAGGATAACAATTTCTATCCTATTAACGCATTGAATAATGAGTGTTACATGCAAATGGTTAGTTAAGTAATTATTAATGCCATCAATAATACAGGTAAAGTAGTAGTGCTGGTATGCTTTATACCAATGAGTTTAGAGCTGAATAGCATATGTACAATTTAAGTGGCCATAACCCTCTGTTTTGCAAATTTCTTCAGCAGATCCTACCTGACGTTCTACACAATTAACTGCAATCATATATCTCATCACAACAAATATTCCAGGAATCGATCCACTCAGGATCATAAAATGGCAGACAGGTTATTATCTCATTTGCGAGGCATTCTCAAATAAATACTTTATTCATTTTTCCCTATCGTAAAACAGTTGTGAAATATCGTACATTAGGTTTTGTACAAGCAAATCAATGGCCCAGATAGATAAAAATAGAATAAATGCACTGACTATCCTCCCTAAAAATACATTTACAGGATCAGATCAAGCAACCATATTTATTAGATAATGATATTCCCAAACGTTTTCGTATCCTTTATTACTCTTTTTCTAATCCCTTAGGATTCTTCTCAGGAAAAATGAGATCTAAGAATCCTTTTGTGATATCTATGGCATTATCAGCAAAAATACCAACACTAGTAACCCGATATGTAGTACATGACGTATTGCATCATCAGATAGATCAACTGCATAATTATTATTTTATCGTCACTTTTTGATGCGTATTTTTTCGAAATATTTACTGATAAAGATCTACATTTAATTCCACTATTTTTAAAAGGTTTTCATCACTCACACACTCAATATTAAAGCGATTAAGAATATTTCCAGTATCTAAATCCGCTTCATAGTGAGTTTTAGCTATAGCAGCAGAATTATATTCGCCTACTTAACCTAAACACTGTGCTATTCTCATCAGCAACAGAAAGTGAATGTTTCACTTCATCAGAATTTAACTCCGGGATTGTTAAGATTAACACCCTGAAACCTTGTTCGTTGTAATAATCAACCTGCTCCATGATATTGTTGTGATTTTCTTCAGTGAAAAAAGTAAGTTGTTCCTTTAGCGGCACATTACAGCAAACAAATGACTGCTCCCCTACTACACTTTCGCAAATTAATTGATGATCTTACCGAAGATCCTGAACAAAAATTGATAATTTTCGAAGAGAGCAATGACAAGGTAACTCATCAATTTTTCTGTAGCTGTGCAGAAGACTATACTTCATGGATTTTTGGATTGCATAACAATGGCAGCAGAGCAACAGATTCATCGGAAAAGAATTTGCTCAGTCAAAGGCTGTTTTCCGGTGAGAGATTTCAATCTCTCATTAACTCAGGGGAGTATAAATAACGGTATGTTTATAAACAGTAGAAGAAGTGAGCGTTGCCAGTGAGGAGATAACTAAAAAGACAAAGGTATAAAAGATGTTGGTGTTACCTGAATAGAATACAGTCCACGATTATTAATAAATAATAGTGATAATCAATATCATTTACATTTTTATTTATTAATAACTTGTATTGTTTAACAGGTAACACTCTGTTTATGGTCTCAAATTATTTTAAGCAGGTAATTCGGAAGCAATTTTCCAGTTAACGGAACTAACACTTTTCTCTAAGCTCACCCGACAAACAATCGATTCGATCTCTTTTTGCTTATCCGGAGTTGCCAGAATTTCTGCACACACTTCAAGCCGGTTCGGTTGAATTGTATCAGCACTGCTTAATGACTGTAGCCGGACATTTAATCCATTAATTGCCTGTAGGATCAAAGTCCTGATCAGGATCTCATCGCCAATATCACAAATAATGTGAATTTTATAACTCTGTTCTAAATCTAAGGCCTGCTGTTGTGGCTGAGCATTGATTCTCTGAGCAGCTTCCCTGAGTAAAATATTTGCAGATAAAATTATTGTAACTGCAATAGTAGCAGACCAGTATTGACCCAACCCACACAAAACGCCAATTCCCGCCGAACACCATAATGTTGCCGCAGTATTTAATCCGCGGATGTTCATTCCCTCTTTCATGATCACACCAGCACCAAGAAAACCAATGCCGGATACAATTTGTGCAGCAACACGTCCGGGACTATCATCAGAGGTAGCGGACATTGAACTGAGAATAAAAACCGCAGCACCAGTTGCGACTAACGCATTGGTTCTTAACCCCGCCATACGCTGACGCCATTGACGTTCAGCCCCAATCAGTGCACCGAAACACATCGCCGAAAGCAAATGAATTGCAATAGATGTTAATTGCATAACATCCTCCATAATATAAAATGGATAAATACTCTTCTAAATGGCTACTTAGCTAACTAACTTAGTAATTCATAATTTCAAATCTGCAATTAAAACACTTACTCTTACAAGCGTAAGCATGTAACTGCTGGTCATCTTTTTGAATTAAACTAATGCGTAGCAGGTTGCCAGAAGAAATAAATTATTTCTCTTTTCGTTAGCAATAGAAAAAGCATCAGACTTAATCTGATTATTGATGTGTTCCCGGAGGAAATAAGGAATGAGTATATAACAGTACCATAGATACCCCGATATATCTCTTTGATACTGTTTTCGTGATCTGAATAGCCGATCTACAGTACCGCATCATCTTTCGGGTGAGTACAACTCATGAAACTGAAGTAGCATCGCCCACCATTATTCGGCAAGCAGTAAATTCATTGAAAATTAACAGATTACCGATTAGCTTTTATTTAATTTTAAACTTTGACTGTCCAATGATTAGCTCCAAAATAAAACCAGGACGAAATTATAATCAGGTAAGATTAATAAGTAAAGGCTTCACTTATTAAATGGTATTAAAAGAAAGGTATTCTTGTAGACTTGTTTAATAAAAAAATAACTATTGTTTAATATATTATGATTACTTTTTTCATTAAAAATAATCTAATAAATAATCTAATAAACAAAAAGCCCGCCAAGGCATTTTAGCATGGCGAGCTTAACAAATAGGTATAAAGGCAAATTAGATAGCAGTTACGTTTGCTGCTGCTGGGCCTTTGGCACCGTTTTCAATGGTGAACTCTACGTTCTGGCCTTCAGCCAGAGTTTTGAAACCGTTACCTTGAATGGCAGAGAAGTGAACGAATACGTCTTTGCTACCATCGGCTGGAGTAATGAAACCAAAACCTTTGGACTCGTTGAACCACTTCACTTGACCTTTCATTTTGTCAGACATGTGTCTTTCCTATATATCAAAAAAAACTCGCCACCTTGGGCATGTGTTGGCCATTATCAGCTATTACTTATGGGGCACTAAGAAGGAAACGGTCTACAAAGGCTAATCAAGATAGCACTTACACATAACGCATTAACTCAAGATGTCGTACATAAAGTAGGTCTGTTAATCAGGCCAAACGCATTAACGCATGACCGAACCGGAATAGCAACCTTTTTATGGATTATAGATCTAAAAAAATTTTAGACGCTCAATATTAGAACAGAATAACCTAATAAATAGATGTATTTATGCTTTTATTTGATTTATTCAACTTTTATCTTAAACAAAAATATTCGTGATCATCAGGAACAATAACAGTTTTACAAATTAAAAGAAGTAATTGCTATACAGATGGAGACACCCGGCATGATAACCTTGGAAAGGTGGGTACTTTTAATTCGATAACTGATTTCTACAATAATTGGGCTGGTATTATGAACATCATCAAACAGATATTGATTCAGGACCTAGAGCGGATCAATCTCGCAGAACGTAGGGATGGTAAAGTACATTTTAATAGTATCTTTATTCATCAGCATCCATACCTGTTTTTAGCTATGATCGTTGCTTATGTTTTCCTCGCTGTACTGATGTGGTATGCCCCCTATTTTGGCACTTGGTCACTGCTTTTATTTACTGCACTTTTTTTTGTTATGGCGGCCGTTCTTCTTTTCGATATCAAACCCGTTTACCATTTTGACGATATTGATGTGCTGGATTTACGTGTTTGTTATAACGGCGAGTGGTTTGTCGATGAAAAGGTATCTCAGAATGCCGTCAATACAATACTCGGTCATCCGAATGTCCCCAATGAAGTGAAAAACGAAATCAAACAAATCATTATAAAAAAGAACGGAATATGCTTTTATGATGTTTTTATGATCGCATGCTCAGAGCAATCACCTTACTTTCAATCTTATCAAGTTGAACAAAAGCATGTAATTTCAGCAAAATAGCATAATTTTATAGCAATGCGATCACATGATAAGCAAGTGTTAGAAAAATCGAATTTTTGCATTGACACCTCCTGAGTTCGTCGTTAATATTCGCCCCGTTCTCAGGAACACAGCAATTCCTCCATAGTTCAGTCGGTAGAACGGCGGACTGTTAATCCGTATGTCACTGGTTCGAGTCCAGTTGGAGGAGCCAAATTTAAAGAAGCCCGATTCAGTT
>NZ_CAWNQF010000077.1:0-49391 GCF_963876465.1 Xenorhabdus sp. KK7.4 | reverse complement strand
AGGATTGTTTAGGGATGAGGCAGGAAAAATCGAAAGATAAGGATTTATAATGAAGGCAACAAACCGCGTTATTTTCAACGCGGTTTGTCAGCAGTCTGACCTCTTAAAGAGGTTTGTTATTGTTTAGCCTACCAACAGAAGAATGATGATAGGGACTCTCCACACGGGCGGAGCATTCATTGTAAATAGTTAAAATTAAGCTGCCTTAGGGGGGAATATGTCATCCAGTGAAACAATTGCGCCGTTGGTGTTAAATATCTCGACAAATTTACGGCACAACGCAAGATCTATTCCTCTGCGTCCAGTTTCGTAATGACATATCGCTCCTCTAGTGCATCCTACGAGATCGGCTAATTCTGATTGAGTTAATCCAAGCCGTTCACGGTATAAACGCAATTTATTCATGGAACCTCCTTTTCAAAATCAAAGTATACATATTGTATTCAAAATAGCAACAGGAAGGTACTTATTGTGAGTCCTAAACTTTGTATACGGATTGTATAATTTAGTTATGAATATGAACTGGTTTGATATGGCCAAAGACCACATGAAGGTCACAGGCATTACATATGATAAATTAGCTGAACACCTTGGAGTAACTAGAGGTGCGGTAGGTCATTGGTTAAACGGCAGAAGGGAACCGTCCCTCAAAGAAATCGCAGCAATATTGGATTTTATAGGAATTAATAAAGTTATTTTGAATTCAGATGGCACGATTTCCGATATCCAAACTTTATCGCTAAGCACTATAGATATTGAACCTAAATCACAACTGACAACACAGCAGAAAGAATTGTTAGCTTTATTTGATAACTTGCCATCAGAAGAAGCAGATCGTTTCTTGCGCGAATTAAAAGCAAAGTCTGCACATTTTGATGCAATTTTCGCCGAGATGTTGGCAAAACGTGGCAATAAAGCAAGTTAACATAAGATTTTTTATCTGTAAATCATAGTCTTATGAAATATTATTCTAATTATAGCCCTCTTCGTGAGGGCTTTTTTGTGCCTCTCTGATTCTTTCCTTTCTTTGTGTAATTAACAACCTAAATCACAATGCATATCTTAATTAATCATTTTTATCTTTATAAATCAATTGGTAAACGTCGATCATCAATAAAGTATACAAAATGTACTTACCTTTACGTATACGTTATGTATACTTTAATCATCGAACAGGCAGGACGCCCACGAAGTAGCCGCCAGTGGCACATGAATAACTGGATGATTCGATACTAAAGCAATATCTACAATGAATGCTCCGCCCGTGTGGAGAGTCCCTTCCCAAAGTGATTTTTGGGGCGTGGTTAGCAGAATCTAGGATAGGCACAGAGTCTCGCTGGAAAGTTTGCAGCCCCTTTTTGTGGAGTGCAGATTTTTAAACAGACTCGTAGTTCATTAACTACGCCCCAAAAATTACTAATTAGGGGTAATCAAATGGAACGTATCACTGTTTTATCTAAGACTGGTCGTTTAAGTTCCAAAATGCAGCGCCATCTGGAACGCGGTAATTTAATGACCCGTCATCGGTTAGAAGAAAATATCCGTCAATCTGAAATAAAAACTCTGGAAAATATCATTGATAAAGCGTTCGGCATTGAAACTGAGCCACGCAAGGTATTAACACTCAAGCGCAAACAACAGAATGACAGCGCAAACGCGATAGCTAAATTAATTGTTCAGGTTATAAAAAATGACGAACCACAAGAGTCAGTTCCAAGTTTCAATAATTGTTGCATCAGTGAAGTAGCACTTTATTCAACTAAGCATCAAAATAGTAAATCAACAATCACTGCTAGGGTTTAGTTCGCTATTATCAATTTCCATGATAAAAGCTTTCTAAATGTCAAACACTGCACATAATACGAGTATTTTTGAGAAATTTTTTGATATTCATTCGATACTTTAAAGTTGGTAAAATGTAGCAAATGAACAGAGATATCATCCATTCTTATATAGATGATATTGATACGACAGAGCATCTTGGTCAGTGAGCCTTTACGGGATGTCCCGATTGCCTAAGAAAAATTCTCGGCGCTATTTCGATTTGCTAGGGTTCACCAGTAGCTTGTCGTCAAAGTGGGTTCTTAAAGAGAACTGGTAATTATATAGGAAAATTTCGCGAATGGAATAAGTTGGTTAATTAAAATTTGAGATATCCTCCAATATTGGAGTGTAAATATTATCTTGTTATTTTTCATTAGAAACATTTTGATATCAAAATACCTAACCGAAAAACCGGAACGCGACACTGTTAACGCATTAACCAGCTTTATTACGACAGTTAACGACGCTCCATCTAAACCAGTATCAACCAAAACCAAATCCCGCCGTCGATTGGAGTCGGGCGGGGTTACTGCGAGGGTGTGAAGATGGAAGATAAAAAAGTGTTACAAATAAACATCATTAAAACTAACATTGGGAAGTGTTTTATTACCGACTGCAATGAGACTAGTGGTTATAATTTCGACTATCATACAACACAAGTAGATAAGCTTTTATTTGATGGTCACGAACCTAAACGGTCATTTACGAAAAACTGGTTTGAAATACCGTCATATCCAGAAAAAGTAGAAAGGTTGATTACTGGTGAAAGACAAAATAAGCGCTTTAAATTAAAAGATGAAGAGCTTAAAAGTTCAAAATTACCACTAGAAATTCCATATGGAGATAGTGATGAACTTGATAAATCTATACTAGATTCTCTTTATTCTCTGACTTATGACATAGTTCCAAATTATTTAATGCCAATTAATGTTGAGTTTAATTTGGTATGTGAAGTTGATAACTTTAAAGATGCCCCTGAATTTAACTATCCAGCGGTTAGAAAATACGATTTTTCAGAACAACAATACAGCGTAACAAATCAGAACATAAAGCATTCTCTCATAGATCGCATTATCGTTCCTGCCCCATTACGAGCCAACAGCCCGTGCGAGATATCATCAAAAGAGATGTATGATCTTGTTCGTCAGCACGTTAAGGATAATATAAATCCAGAGCTTGCTAGAATAACTAGTGATTATGATTTCTGTTTTGAGGTTAAAAAGATAATACCCTTACTCGAACCTTATACACACTCTTATCGCGATATTTTTGCCAGAACTAAAAAGCAAAGACAGAAGCTGCATTTCAAAACAGTAAAATCAAAAGAAATATCCATTTACGAAATGACTCACGAACAACAGAACTACAAGGGCTATACAGCCATCAAGGGTTTCTCTGCAAGTAATGAGTGGGAACTAAAAGAAATGATTGATAATTTCTTATCGGAGTTGATGAGCACTATCAATGCACCGATTGAACAGTGTCCTCATTGCAACGGAACGGGCTATCTGCAAAACGAAAAGTAGTAACTAGCTCATTTCCGAGTGGGCTGTGGTGAGTTACTCTGATATATTCATGGATTCGACAATGGGTTCATGAGGGAATATGTGTGGATGAAGTGGTAAGAACAATAGTTTTGCTTTTTGAAACTTATTTTTATCTATTTAGTTTCGCTTGGTGGATTACTATTCCTATAGGGATAATCTTCATACTTTTAGCTTGTTTATTTAAAACAAGATTTAGCAAAATAATATTTTCAATATTAGCTATATTCTTTGCATTTCCACCAACATTTGTATTTTTGTTGATGGTGCTATTTAAATTCATTTATTAAATAACCAATCACCAGCCTCGCAAATGCGGGGCTTTTTATTAGCTGAATATAGGAATCTACATCATGTCATTAAAACTAAAAATGTGGGTTGAAGATGAAACAAATAATGAAGACATTGTATTTAAATATGTTGATAACGGAGAGTGTTCAACATTAGTCGGTGCTGATAAAGAAACTCTGTTGTTAGCTCTCGATAAATGCCAAAGCATCATTAACCAAATTAGAACCACGGCAGAACAGGAATAAATAACAATGCCTAAACACATTCACGCTGATTTAATATCTGAGTACGCTATTTCCTTAACCTCTAAATAATCCAACCCAAAAATAACGCATCGTTTCCATTAACGAGGGCTTCTTACATGCGTAATAACATGTTCGACGGGTGCGCAGTCATCCCCAAAAAACCACAAGCAGTCAGGAACAGGCGCACATGGAAGCGCCGTCTCGCCCTATTCCTTATTTCAATTGTTGTGCTTATTCCAGCTTAACGGAGGTCATTATGTTGCCGTCAATAAATTTCCAATATGTACTAAAAGATGAGCGGGTATCTAACGGGCGAGTCATTATCCGTTATCACGATCTAGGTGACATGCAATTTGATATTCCATTCAAAGAAATTGCCAGTCGTTCAAATCTGGATATTAGCGACATGTTCTCTTATGCCAGAGTCCATTGTGATACAGAACGTATTGCGGAAGAAATGAAGAAAGCAGGTTTTAGTTATCGTGAACTTATGGCTATCGCTCAGCATATGATTGAGGAGGTTGTATGAGATACGACCGTGGCCCTTATGCCAGCCAAGATGAGGCATGGGAACAGCAGGAGGAGAAAGCAGCACATCAGAATGCTATCGATGAATATCTGGATAAGCAGGCTAACGAGCGTTTAGGTAAGTTATCAAGTAAAACTCTGTCAGATGAGGTCAGCGCTTTGTTAAAAATGGCTGGTGATAAGCGGTCTGAACTATTGGATCAGCATAACGACTGGCTGTTTGATTTATGTCGAGCAGCAGAAGAACAAGAGGAAAAACAATCATGGCGTTAAAAATTATCAAAGCAACTCAGCCTATTGAAGTCAAAAACTTAATCACCTGTATTTATGCTCCGCCCGGACTTGGTAAAACATCAATGGCATTTACCGCAGACTCTCCGCTTCTGCTGGACTTTGATAAAGGCGCTCACCGCTCACAGTTTCGTAAAGACACCGTTCAGGTGAGCGGCTGGGGAGAAGTTGAACAAATCGCTGAATCGGACTTGAAACCCTACCAAACGATAGTGGTTGATACCGCAGGACGGGCACTGGACTGTCTCGCAGCAGAACTAATCCGCAAGAACCCCAAATTTAAAGGGTATGGTGGTCAGTTATCTTTGCAGGGATTCGGGGCATTGAAGGCCGGATTTTCAGGCTGGTTAAATCTGCTTAAATCCTTTGGTAAGGACATCATTCTGATTGCTCACATGGAGGAAAAGCAAGTCGGTGAAGACTTGGTGGAAAGATTGGATATTCATAGGTGGTTCTAAAGGTGAAATTTATAAAGTCGCCGACGTGATGGGCCGCATCCGTATTGAAGGAACCGGTAATAATACAAAGAGAATGCTGGATTTTAATCCCAGCGCATCTGGTTTTGGTAAAAACCCCGCTCAATTGCCTGTACAGGAAGTGCCTCATTTCAGTACCAGTCCTGATTACTTTGCGGAGATTATCAAAGCGACTAAGGGCGAGCTAAACAAACAGTCAGAGGAGGCTAGACAGGCTCAAGAAGCATTCGCGCTTATCCGCGCTGACATGGAACTACTGGAAACAGAAAAAGATTTTGCTGATGCGGTAGAGCACTTTAAGGATGCACCAACAGAGCATAAGCGCATTCTTAATGAAATTGCCCTCCATAAAGGATTCGAGTTCAGTAAAGAAAGTGGGAAATATATCAAGGTGGCGGCATGATCAGATTATCAGCGACCAATATCGAGGCTTATCGCAGGTGGTCAGTCAATCCAGATACGGAAGTTAACGAGCTGGTTGATTATCTGCTAAAAAAAACCTCCCCCACTGAGGCGATGGAAGCAGGATCGGCTTTTCATAGTGTGCTTGAAAATGCCACTCAGGGTGAACTAACAACTGTTGAATCAGGACGATTCATGTTTGATTTCACTGAAATGGAGGGTGAGCTGACTTTACCTGATATCAGGGAACGAAAGCTGGAAAAGCCCTCCGTTGTCGAAGGTGAACCTGTGACCTTTGTTGGCGTGGTCGATGCAATGGACAGCACAACAATTTACGATCACAAACTCACTGCTCAGTTAAATCCAGAAAGTTACACAGACTCCATGCAATGGCGATGCTATCTGGATTGGTTCGGCATGAATCGCTTTACTTGCAATCTATTCCATAAGTATCAACCTGCAAGAGAGCCGGTGCTTTATAGGATAAAGGAATTTATGCCTGTCACCTTTTACCGCTATCCCGATATTCACAGCGATGTCATGGAGTCTGCGGCTGGTTTGGTTCAATTCATTAAACAATATGTGCCAGAATTATTGCTCACGGAGACGCAAGCCAATGACCGAGGAACCGAATAAATATTTTGAAGGTAAGCCGTGTAAGTTAGGTCATACATTGAGGTACGTTAGAAATAAATGCTGTGTTGAATGCCATAAAGAATCAGGCAGAAAAAGCAGAAAGAACCCTAAAAATCGTGAACGGGTATCAAGGGGAAGCATTTACCTACCTACCGATTTTCAGCACCGAGTGTTTGTGCTCGGCAATCCAAACAGAACTCTTTAACCCTACACCCTATCACTACGCTGCTGTGCGGCGGGAGGATTATTTATGTCTACTAATTATGATTCAAAGCTAATTGTCGGAACTGAACTGGAAAATGTAAGCATTAGCGATGAAGAGGTTGAAGATTTAATTTGTGAAGGCTATGCGCGGCATGGCTCTTATTTTTCTGGTGAGTTCTATTTTATTGGTAAGGAAATTCACACCGCAACTATCACATCTGAAAATTTCAATGAAGAGTATTTATCACTAAAGGATGAGGTTGCAAAAGAGCTAGGGGTAGATATTGATGATGTCTCTTTGCGAAATGGTGTTCTAATTTGGTAAATGCACAAACATTTAATTGGTATGTAATGCCGTGAAAGCAGCATTAAGGAGGTTGCATGTATACCCCATGGAACCCAAATCCAAAAGCAATCCTCAGAGTTAACGACCCCTACCCCATTCCGACCCACTGCCGATATTGTGGCAGGCACGTGATGATTGAGCATCATCTGAATGTCTTTAAACGCATCCATGACAACCGCTGGCCTTGGTTATACCACTGCTGGACATGTGGTGCGCGTGTCAGTATTCACCCAGAAACCGATATCCCGATGGGGTCACTGGCGGATAAGAAAACTCGTCAGGCTAGAGCCTCGGCGCATCGTTATTTCGATGATGTCGTCAGGAGTCGTAATTTAGAGCGCACGGAAGCGTATCAATGGTTAGCACGTCAACTGGACATCAGCTTCAACACCTGTCACTTCGGCTGGTTTGATACTGATATGTGTAAGAAAGCAGAGCGTATATGTAGGAGGTTTGGGTGAGTAATAATATTGACTACAGTAAATTATCAGATTTTGAAATTAATAAGATGATAACTGAAAGAATGAACATATCTAATTATATGTATTATGATAATGAATCAGACTACGTAATTTGGGTTGTGCCATCCAATCATAGCTACGAAGGATTCACCAGCAAGAAAGGAAGAGAATTCGATCCGTGCAATAATCCACAAGATGCCATGCCAATTATTATCAATAATGGCATTAGCTTAATATTCCAAGATAAGAAATTCGAATTTGCAACTAATGATGGTGAAATAGAATGTACTCTTGATAATCCATATAAGGCAGCAATGGTTATATTTCTTCACATGAAGGATATGGAGAATGAAATACAGCCTCATAGTAGCTGATCCCCCGTGGCAATATAATAACGCCGCCAGTAACGGAGCTGCTAATAACCACTATACCACCACTGATTTTTATTCCCTCACTCGACTCCCCATAGAACAAATAGCTGCTGAAAACGCTGTACTCTGTATGTGGTACACGGGGAATTTTGCACTGGAAGCTATCAGGTTATCTGAAGCATGGGGATTTACAGTTAAGACCATGAAGCTGTTCACATGGGTCAAGCTGAATAAGCTAGCGATGGATCGTATCGATAGGGCTATTCAGGAAGAAAAGCTGTTCGATAGCTGGGATTTCATGGAGTTGCTGAATACTGAAACACGGATGAACGGGGGTAATTATACCCGTAGTAACTCAGAAGATATGTTAATCGCTATCAGGGGTAATGGACTACCCCGACAAAGCGCCAGTGTGAAGCAGGTTATTTATTCGTGCCTGGGTGAACATAGTCAAAAGCCGAGAGAAGCTCACCACAGGTTAGAGCAATTATACGGTGATGTTCCCCGCATTGAATTATTTGCCCGTGAGACAGTTGAAGGCTGGCATTTATGGGGGAATGAGTCACCCCAAAATAATATCGAATTTATTAGTGAGGCTAAATTCATCACCAATGACTAACGAATTCGAGAACGCAAGAAGGAAGGTGGCAAGGGATTGCTTCGGTGAGCAAAAATGAGGATAAAATATGCAAATGTTAACTCTTGATGAGTGGGCAAGCGATAGGTACAGAAGCCGACCGCCTAGTTTAAGCACCCTACAACGTTATGCTAGAAATGGTCATTTCTGCCCACCAGCAAAAAAAGAAGGTGGCATCTGGAGGGTTAGAGAAGATGCCGAGCTGGTTGGTAACTTAGCGACACCGATTATCAATAAGTCAGATAATCCCAAACTACAGAGGATCTTAAGTGATGGCTGCGCGACCTCGGAAAAATAATCTCAATATTCCCAATCTATACCCATTATTTAGCCGTAAAGCTAACAAGGTGTATTGGCGTTATCGTCACCCTATCACAGGAAAGTATCATGCCTTGGGTGACAATGAGCAGGAGGCAAAAGAAATTGCTATCGAGGCTAATAGTAGATTAGCGGAACAACGCAGTCGTCAGGTTATGGCAATCAGTGATCGTGTTGCAAAAATCAAAGGCAAAGAAATTACGGTTAATACTTGGTTGGATAGGTATTGGAAAATTCAGGAGGAACGCTTAGAGACGGGCGATATAAAACTCAATACCTTCAAGCAGAAACGTAAGCCAGTGGACCTAATGAGACAATCTTTAGCGATGAAGCCTCTTCCTGCTGTAGATGCCAGAGATATAGCTGGAATATTAGATGAATATAAAGTCGCCGGTCAGCCTCGCATGGCTCAGGTTGTCCGCTCTGTTTTGATTGATGTATTTAAAGAAGCTCAGCATGCCGGTGAAGTCCCTCCGGGGTATAACCCTGCATTAGCCACTAAGCAACCAAAGAGAAAAGTCTCTCGTCAACGCTTAAATCTTGAAGAATGGCAAAAAATATTTTCAATTGCTGATAATCAGCACAAATACATGGGTAACGCAATGCTGTTAGCTATCGTAACAGGTCAAAGATTAGGTGATATATCTGAAATGAAATTTAGTGATGTTTGGGATGATCACCTTCATGTTTCTCAAGAAAAGACAGGTGTCAGGTTAGCTATCCCACTGGCGTTACGCTGCAACGCACTGAATACCTCTCTTAGGGAGGTGGTAGCACGATGCCGTGATCGTGTTGTTAGTCCCTATTTAATTCACTATTTTCACATCACATCGCAATCTAAGCGCGGAGAAAAAGTGACAGCCAATACACTAACAACAAATTTCAAAAAAGCACGTGACAAAACAGACATTGACAGGGGCGAAGGAACTACAGCCACTTTCCATGAACAGCGTTCATTATCAGAGCGCCTATATCGTGAGCAAGGCATTAATACGAAGAATTTATTAGGACACAAAACGCAACAACAGACCGATAAATATCACGATGACGGAGGTAAGGATTGGATAAAAATTGTGATCTGATGCGTTTAAAATTTACTGGGTTTTGATAACTTGTTTTGATAACTTTTTGATAACCGTTTCTTCCGTAAGAATAAAAAAACGGGAACTATTAAGCCCCCGTTATTTATTTCAATCAATGACTATTACATATGAGAAATAATAGCATCGCCAAATTCACTACATTTCAGCAGTTTAGCGTCTTCCATCAGGCGCTCAAAATCGTAAGTCACGGTCTTGGCAGCAATCGAACCTTCCATACCTTTAACGATTAGATCAGCAGCTTCGAACCATCCCATGTGGCGCAGCATCATTTCAGCGGAGAGGATGACTGAACCTGGGTTTACCTTATCCTGACCGGCATATTTAGGTGCTGTACCGTGTGTTGCTTCAAACAGAGCACACTCATCACCAATGTTTGCACCCGGGGCAATACCAATACCACCCACTTGTGCTGCCAGCGCATCAGAAATGTAATCACCATTCAGGTTCATACAAGCGATAACATCATATTCAGCCGGACGCAGCAGAATTTGTTGCAGGAATGCATCGGCAATTACATCTTTGATGATGATATCTTTGCCGGTTTTAGGATTCTTAATTTTCACCCATGGACCGCCATCCAGCAGTTCACCGCCAAATTCTGTACGCGCTAATTCATAACCCCAGTCTTTAAAGGCACCTTCAGTAAACTTCATGATGTTGCCTTTATGAACCAGAGTCACTGATTCACGGTCGTTATCAATTGCATATTCAATCGCAGAACGTACCAGACGCTTAGTACCTTCTTCCGAGCATGGTTTCACACCGATACCACACTGTTGAGGGAAACGGATTTTAGAAACGCCCATTTCATCCTGCAGGAATTTAATCACTTTATCCGCTTCCGCAGACCCGGCTTTCCACTCAATACCCGCATAAATATCTTCCGCGTTTTCACGGAAAATCACCATATCAGTTAATTCAGGGTGTTTTACAGGGCTTGGAGTCCCTTGATAATAGCGAACCGGACGCAGGCAGACATATAAATCCAGCTGTTGGCGAAGTGCCACATTCAAAGAACGGATTCCACCGCCAACAGGCGTTGTCAGAGGGCCTTTAATAGCAACCCGATATTCACGGATCAAATCAAGTGTTTCTTCCGGCAGCCAGACATCTTTACCGTAAACCTGTGTAGATTTTTCACCCGTATAAATCTCCATCCAGGAAATTTTGCGCTCACCGCTATATGCTTTCTGAACCGCAGCATCAACCACTTTCAGCATGACCGGCGTTACATCAACACCAATGCCATCCCCTTCGATATAAGGGATTACCGGGTTATTCGGAACGTTTAATTTACCTTTGGTATCAATAGTAATTTTTTTACCTTCCGCCGGAACAACTACTTTGCTTTCCATTAACCTCTCCTTTCAAGTAAGCGCAATGCCTTGTTAATTTTTTGTAAGGGACGTGTCAATATTACTTGAATATTCTGCAAACGCCAATGGCGCAGATTTCAGGTATAATATTGCCCTTCACTTTGTGCAATAACTTATCATGACAAATTTCTCTTTTAAAAAACGTAAACTTAATCGATTCAGTCAAAGAAAAAATACCAATGCCACAAAAAGAATAGCGGGCCCGCGTCGGGTGTTGATATTTAATAAGCCTTACGATGTTCTGCCCCAGTTCACTGACGAAATAGGAAGAACAACCTTAAAGAATTTTATTCCTTTTAGTGATGTTTATGCCGCAGGACGGCTAGATAGGGATAGTGAAGGGTTACTGGTTCTGACTAATGATGGAAAGTTGCAAGCCAAATTAACGCAGCCCAACAAAAAAACGGCCAAAATTTATTATGTTCAGGTAGAAGGAATACCGGATGAAGTTGCACTGAGTAAACTCCGCAACGGTATTACCCTGAAAGACGGCCCTACACTTCCCGCCGGAGCAGAATTAGTCGAAGAACCTGTATGGCTTTGGGAGCGAACTCCGCCAATTAGGGAACGAAAAAACATCCCTGTCAGCTGGCTGAAAATCACGCTTTTTGAAGGCCGTAACCGTCAGGTACGCAGAATGACAGCCCATGTTGGTTTTCCAACATTACGTCTTATCCGGTTTAGTATGGGTTCATTACAGCTAGGGGATTTATCCCCCGGAGAATGGAGAGAGATCGATTTTGTTTAGTCCACATATCACCGTTGCTTGCATAGTACATGCCAAAAATCAATTTTTGGTTGTTGAAGAACTTATTGATGGCAAACCTCGCTGGAACCAGCCTGCGGGTCACCTTGAAGCTGATGAAACATTACTGGAGGCGGCTGAACGCGAATTATGGGAAGAGACAGGAATTCGTGCTAAGCCACAGGCATTACTGAAGTTACATCAGTGGGTCGCCCCGGATGGAACTCCCTTCATCCGTTTTCTGTTTCTGGTTGAACTAGAAAAAACGGTGGATACCGATCCTCAGGATAGTGATATCCACTGCTGTCACTGGCTGAGCGCAGAAGAAATTATCAACAGCCCACAACTGCGTTCTCCATTAGTTGCTGAAAGTATCCGTAATTATCTGGAAAATCAGGCTCACCCCTTATCAATACTGGATAGCTATGGTTCCCCTTTCACAAAATAATTTCCCATTAAATGAAACGCAAATCACAAGAGCACAAAGACGTTTGATGCACCTTGCCTGTCAACATGCTAAAGTACCGCGTTTATTTTTTTCCGCAGTGAGATATGCCCATGTCAGATAACAGCCAGAAAAAAGTCATCGTCGGAATGTCCGGTGGTGTTGATTCATCCGTCTCCGCTTACCTGCTACAGCAACAAGGTTATCAGGTAGCTGGCCTGTTCATGAAAAACTGGGAAGAAGATGACGATGAGGAATACTGCTCTGCCGCCGATGATCTTAAGGATGCTCAGGCGGTGTGTGACAAGCTGGGTATTGAACTGTACACCATCAATTTCGCAGCTGAGTATTGGGATAACGTATTTGAACTCTTCCTTGCTGAATATAAAGCAGGCCGCACACCGAATCCGGATATTCTCTGTAACAAAGAAATTAAATTCAAAGCATTTTTAGAATTTGCTGCCGAAGACTTAGGTGCTGATTACATTGCAACCGGCCATTATGTCCGCCGTCGGGATGTGGATGGCGTTAGTCAGTTACTTCGGGGCCTTGATGGTAATAAAGACCAAAGCTATTTCTTATATACCCTGAGTCATGAGCAGGTTGCCAAAAGTTTATTCCCGGTCGGGGAACTTGAAAAACCTGAAGTTCGCCGCATTGCCGAAGAAATTGGGCTGGTTACGGCGAAGAAAAAAGATTCTACAGGTATCTGCTTTATTGGTGAGCGTAAGTTCCGCGATTTTCTGGGCCGCTATCTGCCAGCTCAGCCGGGTCCGATTGTTACCGTTGACGGGCAGACTATCGGGCAACATACCGGCCTGATGTACCACACACTTGGTCAGCGAAAAGGGTTGGGTATCGGAGGAACTAAATCCGGTAATGAAGACCCCTGGTATGTTGTTGATAAAGATGTTGCAAATAACATACTTGTTGTTGCACAGGGTCATGAACATCCCCGCCTGATGTCTGTCGGCTTAATTGCACAACAACTGCATTGGGTTGATCGCCAGTCACTGGAAACAGAAATCCGTTGCGTGGTAAAAACGCGCTACCGTCAGCAGGATATTCCCTGCACAGTCATTCCTTTGAGTGAAGATAAAATTGAGGTTCGTTTTGACAGCCCCGTTGCCGCTGTCACTCCCGGTCAATCAGCTGTGTTTTATCAGGACGAAATTTGTCTCGGCGGTGGTGTGATCGAACAACGTATACAGGAGTAATCGTGGCTAAAAATTATTACGACATTACATTGGCGCTGGCAGGTATCTGCCAGTCAGCTCGTCTGGTACAGCAGCTGGCCCATGAAGGGCAATGTGATGCCGGTGCTTTTGAAGTAACTCTCAACAGTGTTCTGAATATGAATCCGACATCTACTCTGGATGTCTTTGGTAATGAGGCGGGTAACCTGCGTACCGGCCTTGATGCTGTGATGGGAATGCTGAATGGTACAAATAGTGGGCTCTCAGCAGAGCTGACCCGCTATACTTTAAGTCTGATGGCACTGGAGCGACGTCTCAGTAAAAACCCATCAGCAGCAGATGAATTAGCTAAACGCATAAGCCAGCTAGAACGTCAGCAGGCTTATTTTGAACCTATGTCTGAGGGAATGCTCAATTCTCTTGCCGGTATTTATGTCGATGTCATTAGCCCATTAGGGCCTCGCATCCAAGTCACAGGCTCGCCGGATATTCTGCGCAACACATTGGTGCAGGCAAAAGTCCGGGCGGCATTACTGGCGGGTATTCGCAGTACCGTATTATGGCAGCAGGTTGGCGGTAGCCGTCTGCAATTTATGTTTTCCCGACAACGACTAGTCCGACAGGCAAAAGACATTCTTGCGCGTTGTTAATTGAATTAATTGTTAAATAAATCGTTAAATAAAATCCGGGAGTTTCTACCAATGGAATTATCCTCACTGACCGCTGTTTCTCCTATTGATGGCCGTTACGGCGATAAAGTTAGCGCACTGCGCGCTATTTTTAGTGAGTTCGGCTTACTGAAATTCCGCGTGCAGGTTGAAGTACGTTGGCTGCAAAAACTGGCTGCCACAGCAGAAATCACAGAAGTTCCTGCTTTTGATGAAAAGGCAAACGCTTACCTGGATGAAATTATTACAAATTTCAATGAACAGGATGCATTACGCATTAAAGAAATTGAGCGTACAACTAACCATGACGTTAAAGCCGTTGAGTACTTTCTGAAAGAAAAAGTCGCTCATATTCCTGCTTTACATCAGGTTGCTGAGTTTATACATTTTGCCTGCACCTCCGAAGACATCAATAACCTGTCACATGCATTGATGCTTAAAACGGCCCGTGAGGAAGTGCTGCAACCACAATGGCGTCAGTTAATCGATACCATAAAGCGTATGGCTCATGAATACCGTGATCTGCCTTTGCTGTCACGCACCCACGGACAGCCAGCGACTCCTTCGACTGTAGGTAAAGAGTTTGCAAATGTTGCCTACCGCATGGAGCGTCAGTTCCGCCAACTTGGCCAAATTGAAATTTTAGGCAAGATCAATGGTGCAGTTGGTAACTATAACGCCCATTTGTCAGCCTATCCTCATATTAACTGGCATCAGTTCAGCGAATCATTTGTTATTTCTCTGGGTGTTCAGTGGAACCCATACACCACTCAGATTGAACCACATGATTACATTGCAGAGCTGTTTGATTGTATTGCGCGTTTCAATACTATCCTGATTGATTTTGACCGTGATATCTGGGGTTATATCGCTCTTAATCATTTCAAACAGAAAACAGTTGCCGGTGAGATTGGTTCATCAACCATGCCACATAAAGTTAACCCGATTGATTTTGAAAATTCAGAGGGTAATCTGGGTCTGGCAAACGCAGTGTTTGGCCATCTTGCCAGTAAATTGCCTGTTTCCCGCTGGCAGCGTGACCTGACTGACTCAACAGTATTACGTAATCTGGGTGTTGGTCTGGGATATGCATTAATTGCATATCAATCCACAATGAAAGGCCTGAATAAACTGGAAGTCAACGAGAAACATTTATTAAGCGAACTGGATCAGAACTGGGAAGTACTGGCTGAGCCGATTCAGACGGTTATGCGCCGTTATGGTATTGAGAAGCCGTATGAAAAATTAAAAGAGCTTACACGTGGTAAACGTGTTGATGCAGAAGGAATGAAAAACTTCATCGATGGTCTCGAACTACCAGAAGAAGAAAAAACTCGTCTTAAGTCGATGACTCCTGCCAATTATATCGGCTATGCTGAATTACTGGTTGATGAATTAAAATAAAACGATTTTATTTATAAAATGTGGATGGGAATTCCCGTCCACATTTTAAAAAAATGCGTAACCTTATATGAAGTATAAATAAGTCGCAAAGTTATATACTATTTTCGATTTACCTTATTGTTTTTAGCAATCCATTCATTAACATACCAACAATAGACTAAATAGTTACTATACTTGGTTTAATCATAACAACATATCTATAATTTATTTCAGTCCATCCATATAGTTGACTATCTAGCTATTTAAGATTTATTTGATAAATTTTACTGGTTAGCATAAGGAACCATTATGCGAATATTAATAGTTGAAGATAATGCGTTGCTTCGTCATCATTTAAAAGTACAGCTTCGGGATATTGGTCATCAGGTTGATGCTGCTGAAGACTCAAAAGAGGCCGATTATTACCTGAAAGAGAATCACCCTGATGTTGCCATTATTGATTTGGGGTTACCTGGGGAAGATGGTTTAAGCTTAATAAAACGCTGGCGCAGCGATCATATTAATATACCCATTCTCATTCTCACTGCCCGTGAAAGCTGGCAGGAAAAAGTTACCGTATTAAATGCCGGTGCAGATGACTACGTGACTAAGCCGTTCCAATTGGAAGAAATTAATGCACGTATACAGGCATTAATGCGTCGTAATAGTGGGCTGGCATCGCAAGTTGCGGAATTACCACCTTTTTTGATTGATCTTTCACGTAAGGAATTTTCTGTTAATGGTAAGAAGATAAAATTAACTGCCTTCGAATATACGATTATTGAAACTTTGATGCGTAATAATGGCAAAGTTGTCAGTAAGGAATTATTAATGAGGCAGTTATACCCTGACGCTGAATTACGTGAAAGTCATACAATTGATGTATTAATGGGGCGTTTGAGAAAAAAAATATTGAATGAATGGCCTGACGAAGTGATTGTTACAGTCCGTGGTCAGGGTTACCGCTTTGATGTGAAATAACATCATGTTTAATTTTCTGAGAACTCATCTCTTCTCCCTGAGAGCACGATTTCTCATGGCGGCAACTGCCATTATTCTTTCTTTGACTCTGCCCTATGGAGTCGTTGCAATTGTTGGCTATTTAATGCGTCTTGATAATGATACTTATGCCATACTCAGTAACCAAAGTAATTTATTTTATTCACTCGCCAGTTGGAAAGAAAATAAGTTATTTGTTCATCTTCCCAAGAATTTCCACATGGGAAATCGCTCATTAACTCTGATTTATAACGATAAAAGCGATATCCTCTGGCGTCAGAATAATGTACCGGAACTTGAAGAAAAGATTCATCCTAATTGGCTGAAAAAAGACGGCTTATATGAATTAGAAACTTATTATCCCGATATACATCCTCAGCTATATTCTGAGTCACAGAGTCAATATCCGGTTAATAATAAAACTGACACTATTCTCAATGCTGATAAAGTACTACTGATTTATTCTGTAGCCGTCAAAATTTATCCGGCAAAGGATAAACTTCCGGCATTAACCATTGTAGTTATCAATACCATACCCCAAAATATTCAACCGTCAGAAAAAATTTGGGAATGGTTCGGGTATGTATTGATTGCCAATCTGTTTTTAATTATTCCATTAATCTGGCTTGCTGCGGACTGGAGTTTGCGCCCGATTAAATCACTCATCACTCAGATACGTTCCCTGGAAAAAGGTGAACGGCAAGAGTTAGATGAAAATCCACCAGCTGAATTAAAAGGCCTGATTAAGAACCTGAATGCCTTACTGGATAATGAGCGCCAACGTTATAAAAAATATCGAACAACATTATCAGACCTGACGCATAGCCTGAAAACTCCTCTGGCCGTGCTTCAATCTACGCTGCGCTCTCTACGCTCAAATAAGCAAATGACCATTAAGCAGGCTGAACCCGTCATGCTTGAGCAAATTGACAGAATTTCTCAACAAATCGGTTATTATTTACATCGGGCCAATATATACAACGATCATAACCTCATTCTGAAAAAAATATTTTCCGTCCCCATCCTGCTTGATAGCCTGACCAATGCACTGATAAAAGTTTATCAACACAAAGGGATCAATGTTACCTTAGATATTTCGCCTGAATTAACCTGGCTGGGTGAAAAGAATGATTTTCTGGAAGTAATGGGGAATATTCTGGAGAATGCCTGTAAATACTGTCTGGAGTTTGTTCATGTTACTGCCATGATGGGTGAGAATTTCCTCACCATCATTGTTGATGATGACGGCCCCGGTGTTCCCCCTAATAAACGTCATATCGTTTTCGAACGCGGGTTGAGGGCCGATACACTGCGTCCGGGGCAAGGATTGGGATTGTCGATCGCCTCTGAAATTGTAGAACAATATGACGGTAATATCAGCATCGATAATAGCCATCTGGGAGGCGCAAAAGTCAGTGTGACTTTCCGCAACCAGCAAATCACCTAAAATCTGTATCAACAGCTTATCCTCTCTTCTTAATACAAAATGGCTATCACTTAATCGGCAGCAGGGATACTCGCAATAAATACAGAATGGGAGCGGCCTCGAAATATTTCATCCGAATCTGATAACTCTATTGACTATCCGTTATAATGACCTGAAATTTTCTTGTCACTCAGGATATCACCATGAATTATCAGCTGAATCTGGATTGGCAGGCGTTCTTGCAGAATCACTGGCAAAAACGTCCATTGCTAATCAAACAGGGTTTCCAGCAATTTACCGACCCACTTTCTCCCGATGAGCTGGCGGGACTGGCGATGGAAAATGAAATTGACAGTCGTTTAGTCAGCCATAAAAAAGATCGCTGGGAAGTTTCTCATGGGCCATTTGAAAGTTACGATCATTTAGGCGACCAAAACTGGTCATTACTCGTACAAGCCGTTAACCACTGGCATCACCCCTCTTCTGCCCTTATGAAGCCATTCCGTGTGCTTTCAGACTGGAGAATGGATGATTTGATGGTTTCTTTCTCCGTTCCGGGTGGTGGTGTCGGTCCGCATCTTGATCAATATGATGTATTTATCATTCAAGGAGAAGGACGCAGACGCTGGCGTGTAGGGGACAAGATCCCGATGAAACAGCATTGCCCTCATCCTGACTTATTACAGGTTGAGCCTTTCGAAGCCATTATTGATGAAGAGATGCTACCCGGAGACATTCTCTATATTCCACCCGGTTTTCCACATGAAGGATATGCCATTGAACCATCACTGAATTATTCAGTCGGTTTCCGTGCGCCAAATGCCCGTGAACTGTTCAGTGGTTTTGCCGATTATGTTCTGGCAAATGAATTGGGTAGCCATCGTTACAGTGACCCTGATTTGGCATTCCGTGATAATCCTGCACTGATCCAGACAAACGAGCTGGCGACTCTTCGTACCATGATGCAGGATTTACTGGAACAGCCGGAAACGTTCCAAAACTGGTTTGGGGAATTTATCTCTCAGTCACGCCATGAGCTGGATATCGCGCCACCAGAACCGCCATATGAAAGTGATGAGATTTATGATCTGCTCAAACAGGGTGAAAGCCTGAATCGTTTGAATGGACTACGTGTATTGCGTGTGGGTGATAATTGCTTCGTTAATGGCGAATTAATGGATACATCTCATTTGCAGGCAGCTGATGCACTTTGCCAGTATGATACTGTCAATGCTGATATTTTGGGTGATGCCATTGATGATGTTCAGTTTATCAGCCTGCTTACTGCTCTGGTAAACAGTGGTTATTGGTATTTTAATGATTAACCACCGCACAGGTGAATGCGGTAGGTTTTAAACCCTATTCCGGACAACCTGAATGTTTGCCCCAGTCACATAACTGACAACGTAGCTGGGGCAAATCTCTCATTCTGACATCTGATGAAGTAGTGACTGAACATATTGATTAACTATTTGGCTAGCGTTGCCATAATGTTTTTCATCAAACATGCTCTCAACCTGACTGGGTTCCAGATTAAGCTCAACAGTATGGGCACCCGATAATTTCGCTTCATGTACAAACCCCGCTGCAGGATACACATGACCGGAAGTGCCAATGGCAATAAAAATATCCGCCTCAGATAAAGCAGAATAAATTTGTTCCATCCCCAAAGGCATTTCGCCAAACCACACAACGTGAGGGCGCAGTAACGAAGGAAACTGACAACAGTGACAGCGATCATCCACTGTCAGGTGAGATGTCCATTCAATAACCTGCCCGGACTGACAGCAGCGCACCTTCAGTAGTTCGCCATGCATATGGAGAACACGCTTGCTCCCCGCACGCTCATGCAGATTATCAATATTCTGTGTGACCAGCAGGAAATTATCGCCAATTTGTTGTTCAAGTTCGGCTAAAGCATAGTGTGCGGCGTTGGGCTTAATTTCCGCCTGCTGTAGATGCTCTCTTCGCGCATTATAGAATGCCTGAACTAATTCAGGGTCACGTTTGAATCCTTCCGGTGTCGCAATATCTTCAACACGATGTTCTTCCCATAGCCCATCAGAAGAACGAAACGTTCTAATACCTGATTCAGCGGAAATACCCGCTCCGGTCAGTACTACCACATGGGGTTTCTTTATTTTATTTGCCACACGGATATCCCTGTAAAAAATTTGCCGATGAAACCTCTGATTTCGTAGTCGCCTACTCTTACGGAATTTACTGAGCCGATGAATAACACGCATTTATACGTCTCCGCAGAATGATCCTTTTATACACCTCATCTTTCGAGTTGCCTCTTTGTTGGCTGCGTTCTTTCCCCCGACCACACTGTTATCTATGTTCTCAGGGGATTACTCACTCGTCACCACGAGGTAACTTGAAATTCATAGGGTATAGAACCATTTCCTCAGTTTCTGTTCACTTACCACAACTTTATTCATGGTGTGTTCAGCTCATCGCTTATGCTCAGTTCACTCCGTAAGATAGCGCGCTTAAGTGATATAGTGAATACTCTGGAATATCATTGACCACTCAAAATCCGCGCTGGATCAAGTTTACTGGCCCGACGAGCCGGATACCAACTGGCTAACAAGCTCAGGATCAGTGCCGTTAACAAAACATAGAAAATATCCATGGTATGTAATTCTGACGGCAGAAAATCAATGAAATAGATATCACCGGAAAGAAATTGATGCCCGGACAGCTTCTCTATCCATTTAATAATAGCTGTCAAATTAAGCGCCATGAAAATTCCGACAATAGCGCCAATAATACTGCCAACCATTCCGGTCAATAATCCATACCACAAGAAAATTGACCTGATATGACCATCTTTAGCCCCCAGTGTACGCAAAATAGCAATATCACTGCTCTTATCTTTGACCGCCATAATCAGTGTTGAAACGATATTAAAACAGGCGACCCCAATGACTAAAATCATGGCTAAGTACATGATACCCCGTATCATCTGGATGTCGTTGTACATATAACCGTAGTCTTTCAGCCATGTACTGATATAGACATACCTGCCTGTTGCATTGCCGGCGGCTATAACCCGCTTCTCTGCTGCAAAAACATCGTCTGCTTTAATAGCAACGCCGGTAATAGCATCGCCATAATCCAGATACTGTTGTGCATCAGATAACGGAACCAAAGCCAGACGATGATCCAACATGCCACTTAACTGAAAAATACCGGTAACTTGTAAACGTATTCGTTTAGGCTGTAATAATTTCAGGCTTGGATCGCTGTTTGGGATCATCACTGTTAGCCAATCACCCTGTTTCACATTCAGGGAATTTGCGACTCCCTGCCCCAGAATGACCTGATGTTTGCCCGCCTGAAATGTCTGCCATGCGCCGTCACGGACAAATTTATACAAGGTACTGACTTCGGCTTCAGTCTCAGGATCAACACCACGAACCTGAACAGCATGAAGTTTATCTCCTCGCTCCATCAGACCTGTAAATTCAATATAAGGAGAAGCTCCTGCAATGCCCGGAGTTTGCCTGATTTGTTTAAGCGCTGATTTCCAGTGCTGGAAAGGTTGTTCTACCGTATAAATCTGACCATGAGGAACAACAGAAAGTATCCGGTTTTTAAGTTCACGCTCAAAGCCATTCATTGCACTCAAACCGATGATCAGCACAGCCACACCCAGCATGATCCCCAGTGTTGAAATGACTGAGACTAAAGAAACCATTCCCGCGCGGCGCCGTCCCTGACTGAAGCGTATTGCAGTAAGTAATGCAAGAGGCAGATTTGCCATTACACTCCCCCCGTCAGGGTTAATTCATCCTGTAAATACCCATCACGCATTTCTACCTGACGCGCCAGCCTGTCAGCCAGTTTCAGATCATGAGTCACAACCAAAAATGCCGTGCCCTGCTGTTGATTCAGGTTCTTTAACAGTTCAAAAATGCTGTCAGCGTTACGTTGGTCAAGATTACCTGTCGGCTCATCTGCCAATACCAGTGAAGGTTCGTTCACCAGTGCACGGGCAATAGCCACCCGTTGGCGTTCACCTCCTGATAATTCAGAAGGCCGATGATGTGCCCGCTTTTCCAGCCCGACTGCCGCCAACATATCCCGTGCTTTTTGTTCAGCCTGCTTCTTCCCCCCAAGCAGCCTTTTACTACCGATCAATAGCGGCATCGCAACATTTTCTAATGCATTAAAATCAGGCAACAGATGGTGAAACTGGTAAATAAAACCAATTTCTCTGTTCCGTAATTCTGCCCGACCGGAAGCCGACATATTGTTAAGTGATTCCCCCTTGAAAATCACTTCACCGGAGGTCGGTGAATCCAGCCCTCCTAATAAGTGCAACAGAGTACTTTTACCTGAACCGGAACTGCCGACAATCGCCATCATTTCTCCTTGCTGCATGGAAAATGTGACGTTTTTTAATACCTCGGTGGAAACCTGCCCTTCCTGATATTTTTTATACAAATGATGGCATAGCAATAAAGGTTGATTACTCATAACGTAAAGCCTCAGCAGGTTGAGTGGCAGCAGCGCGCCAGGAAGGATATAAAGTAGATAATAGAGAGATTAACATGGCACTGACGGCAATAATCGCCACCTGAGTGGGTTCAATGGCAACAGGTAATTGAATACCTTCTGCCAGCAGGCCGATAACAGGCATTAAGTTATTCAGTTGACTAGAAAGCAGTATTCCTAACCCCGTTCCCAATAAAGCACCAATAATGCCGGCTCCGGCTCCCTGAATCATGAAGATGGTCATCACTTGCCGACGGGTTAACCCTTGTGTCTGTAAAATAGCAATCTCACCCTGTTTTTCCATCACTAATAAAGAAAGAGAAGTGATAATATTGAAAGCAGCCACTGCGATGATTAGGCTAAGCAATAACCCCATCATATTTTTTTCCATACGTACTGCCTGAAAAAACTCCCCCTTACGTTCACGCCAGTCTTTCCAGACCAAGCCTTTCGGCAGCGGCTGCTGACTTAATTCATCTACCTTTAATGGTTCAGTGAGAAATAAACGCCAGCCGGTAATATTATTAATGGGATAGCGTAAAAGTCGGGCGGCATCCTGCTGATTAACCAGCATTTCAGTGTCATCAACTTCGCTGTTGGCAAAAAATGTGCCGGCTACTGTAAATAAACGCTGGCTTGGGATCCTACCCATTGGGGTAAGCTGGCTGGCACTCGGCACGATAATGCGTATCTGATCACCTCGCCTGACACCCAGTCTTGCTGCCAGTTTTTCACCTAAAATCACAAAATAGCGACCGGGCTGCAATTGGCTCTGATCAACATTGACGGTATATTCCGCCAACGGCGTATATTCATCAGGCTTAATACCCAGCATAACGCCAACACCCACATTATGGGCACTTTGCAGTACAACATCTCCTTGAACAACCGGCTCAATACGGGTGACATCTTTTAAGCCAGAAAGCTGACTTTTCGGATGCTCGGCAGGATTAATTGAACCATTTTCTGAAGTAATAATGACATGAGGCATAAAGCCCAGAATACTGGCCTCCAGTGAACGTTCAAAGCCGTTCATGACTGACAACACGGTAATTAATGCAGCCACCCCTAATGTAATACCAATGGCTGAAAGCCAGGAAACAAAGCGGCCAAATTTATCAACCGCCCGCCCGCGCATATAGCGCAATCCGATAAATAATGAAACAGACTGAAACATAGGATCCGCCGTATCAAAGGGGGTTATTTGAATGCATTAAATTAATGAAAAAGATCATATTTTATCTCTGTTTTTGCATATGTATTTTGTAAAAAATTCAATCTATATCGTTCACTTATTACATATTATCACTGTTTAATTAAGTTTTGATTAGCACCTTCGAAATTGAAGATAAAAAAGCCCTGTTGTTAACACGAGCTAATATACCACCTCAGGCCAGACAGCAAATCTGTCACTCAGCTGTTGCCAAAGCAATGTGTTCAGGGATAATAAAGAGCAGCTGTACTATATGATGGAGCCATTCACATTCCGGTTCTGTTTTTACTTCTCTCAACCTGCCAGCGTATTTATTGTAAAGGCTACTGGGTTAAATATGTGTTGGGAATGGACTGAATCTTAGAGAACACATCAAACGCTTATGTCCGCAAAATATCGTTATCAACTTCCTGAACGTCGCGGTGATATCCGCCAGTTAGGCCATCTGATCGGTGCTGCTTGTGCCATTGAATGTGCTGAAATCATTGAACGTCACTCTGGCCCTGTGCTATTAGTCACAAAAGATATGCAGAACACCTTACGGCTGCGTGATGAAATTCCACAATTTACCCGTACTTCAATAAACATGTTGTCAGATTGGGAAACTCTACCTTACGATAGTTTTTCCCCTCATCAGGAAATCATTTCAAATCGTTTATCTACCCTGTATCAGCTACCTTTTATGACAGAAGGGGCACTTATTCTGCCTGTGAATACATTGATGCAGCGTGTTTGCCCTCACGAATACCTTCAGGGGCATGCTTTGATCATGCATAAAGGGCAGCGTATTTCGCGTGATAAATTACGGGCAAATCTGGAACAGGCCGGCTATCGCAGCGTTGAGCAAGTGCTTGAACATGGTGAATTTGCCACACGCGGTGCCTTATTCGATCTATTTCCTATGGGAAGTGAGCACCCTTACCGCATTGATTTTTTTGATGATGAAATCGATAGCCTGCGTACTTTTGATGTGGATAGTCAGCGAACGCTGGAGGAAGTGGAAAAAATCAGCTTACTGCCGGCCCATGAGTTCCCAACAGATAAAGAAGCCATTGAATTATTCCGCAGCCAGTGGCGTGAAAAGTTTGATGTCCGGCGGGATGCTGAACACATTTATCAGCAGGTCAGTAAAAAAATGTTACCCGCAGGCATTGAGTACTGGCAGCCATTATTCTTTGAACAGCCTTTATCTACACTATTTGATTATCTGCCTGAAAATACACTGATTATTGTGCAGGATTTGATGAACACGGCAGAACGTTTCTGGCAAGATACCGAGCAGCGTTTTGAGAGCCGTAAAGTTGACCCGATGCGGCCATTACTTCCTCCCGACCAAATTTGGCTTCCCGTCGACAAGCTGTTCGCCGAACTGAAAAAATGGCCCCGCATCCAAATCAGAAATGAAGAGTTGCCCAAGAAAGCCGGAAATATCAATCTGGCTTATCAGCCTTTACCTGATATCTCCGTTGCCGCTCATCATAAAGCGCCTTTAGATAAAGTACGCCGCTTTATCGAGCAGTTCAGTGGCAAGATCATTTTTTCAGTGGAAAGTGAAGGACGTCGGGAATCAGTCAATGAGTTACTGTCTCGCATAAAAATTCATCCGGCCACAATACATCAGCTGGAAGATGCTAAAGAGGCTGGATGCTTTTTAATGGTGGGCAGCGCAGAACAGGGTTTTATAGATGAGGAGAAAAAACTCGCCTTCATTTGTGAAAGTGACATGCTTGGTGAGCGTGTCAGCCGCCGCCGTCAGGATAACCGACGCACAATTAATACCGATACCCTGATCCGTAATCTCGCTGAACTCCGTCCCGGTCAGCCCGTCGTACACCTTGAACATGGTGTCGGACGCTATCAGGGGCTAACAACACTCGAGGCCGGAGGCATTAAGGCTGAATATCTCATTCTGACTTATGCCGGAGAAGACAAACTGTATGTGCCGGTTTCATCTCTGCATTTAATCAGCCGTTACGCCGGAGGCGCAGAGGAAAGCGCACCGCTGCACAAACTGGGCGGTGAAGCATGGAATAAAGCGCGTCAGAAAGCGGCAGAAAAAGTCCGTGATGTTGCCGCTGAATTACTGGATATCTACGCTCAGCGAGCCATTAAACCGGGTTTTGCGTTTAAGCACGACCGGGAACAATATCAATTGTTCTGCCAGAATTTTCTATTCGATACAACACCCGATCAGGAACAGGCCATTAATGCGGTACTGAGCGATATGTGCCAGCCAATTGCGATGGACAGGCTGGTATGTGGTGATGTCGGCTTCGGTAAGACGGAAGTCGCAATGCGGGCCGCTTTTACTGCTATCAACAATAATAAGCAAGTCGCTGTTTTAGTCCCAACGACTCTGTTAGCCCAACAACACTACGATAATTTCCGCGATCGTTTTGCCAACTGGCCTGTACACATTGAAGTGATGTCACGATTCCGCAGTGCCAAAGAGCAACAGCAAGTGATAGATATGGCAGCAGAAGGGAAAGTCGATATCATCATCGGTACACATAAACTGTTGCAAAGTGATCTGCGCTGGAAGGATTTGGGTTTATTGGTTGTGGATGAAGAGCACCGTTTCGGTGTCCGTCATAAAGAGCGTATCAAAGCTATCCGTGCCGATGTTGATGTCCTGACCATGACAGCAACCCCTATTCCCCGGACGCTTAATATGGCAATGAGCGGAATGCGCGATCTGTCGATTATTGCAACTCCCCCAGCCCGTCGGCTGGCAGTAAAAACCTTTGTACGGGAATATGACAGCTTAGTCGTTCGTGAATCTATTCTGCGTGAAATCTTACGTGGCGGTCAGGTTTATTATCTCTATAACGATGTCGAAAATATCGAAAAAGCAAAAAGCCGGCTGGAAGAATTAGTGCCTGAAGCCAGAATGGTTGTCGGTCACGGGCAAATGCGTGAACGTGACTTGGAACGTGTCATGACGGATTTCCATCATCAGCGCTTTAATGTGTTGATATGCACTACAATTATTGAAACCGGGATCGATATTCCGACAGCGAATACCATTATTATTGAACGGGCTGATCACTTCGGTCTGGCTCAGTTACATCAATTACGCGGGCGTGTCGGTCGCTCTCACCACCAGGCATATGCGTATTTGTTAACTCCGCACCCGAAAGCTATGACCACAGATGCGCAAAAGCGGCTGGAAGCAATTGCCTCACTTGAAGATCTGGGAGCAGGGTTTGCTCTGGCAACTCATGATTTGGAAATCCGAGGAGCTGGTGAACTTCTGGGTGAAGATCAAAGTGGTCAAATGGCAAGTATCGGTTTCACACTCTATATGGAGCTGCTAGAAAGTGCGGTTGATGCACTCAAAAACGGGCGGGAACCTTCACTTGAGGATTTAACTAACAACCAAACCGAGATAGAACTACGTATTCCGGTGCTTTTACCCGATGATTATATCCCGGATGTAAATATGCGTCTGTCTTTCTACAAGCGTATTGCCAGCGCTCAGAATGACAATGAACTGACAGAATTAAAAGTTGAGCTCATTGACAGGTTCGGTATGTTACCTGATCCGGGCAGGCATTTATTACAATCTGCTTCTATCCGCCTTACGGCTCAGAAACTAGGAATAAAACGTATTGAAGCCCATGAAAAAGGCGGCTTTATTGAATTTAGTCAAAGTAATAAAGTGGATCCCCACTATCTGATCAACTTATTGCAGACTCAGCCTAATATCTATCGACTGGATGGGCCTTCTAAACTGAAATTTATTAACGAGTTAACTGAAAGAACTGCACGCTTATCGTTTATTCAGTCATTATTGGAGGCATTTGAGCAACATCAGGTATAGCATCAATACTGTTGCTTTAAATATCGTTAAAATATAAACAAATTTCAGCTTATATACTTATCTCCGGGAATATAATAACTATGTGACCGGAGATATTTCATTTCTGGAGCACCTCTACAAATACGGTGCAAGGATCAGCTTCCCCTTTCCATTCAATGGGATCGATTGATCTGGTTTATGTATCACTCTTACCTTTCCCGGCTTATTATCAATAGTATAAATGACATCATACCCAATAATACGCGGCTCCCGGATCTTAAATGCAATGCAATGTTTTAATTCATAATAGTTCAGTGCATAAGATTCTCTTGTTATATTTAATCTTTCGATGAAAAAAAATAGACTATTTTTATATACAGATAAGCGGTTGCTTTCAGTATTACCAAATATTTTAATAAATGGCACCAATGCCCCATTGCAATAATATTTTTGTGCATAACCTATAGTTATGATAGGTTCTGAAGAAAGTACCTGAGCATATTTAGGCTGTGGTTTTTTAGAAAAAAATATTATAGCGATACCAACAGTAATAATAACAATCAGAGAGTAAATCCTACACTGTCTTGCCTTTAGCTTACTTGCATAACACGTTATTATATTTATAATTTGCCACACTCCTTACTTAAACATATCCCTTAGCTATTTTCGGGAATCAAAAACATACTCGATTAGTGATTAAAAAATTTTAACTCACTGTATTTATGGGAATTTAAAATTAATCAAATTTAGATTTTAAATTAATTTTATGTTTTTATTACATTAAATATTTTTATCATTACTGAATTTTTTCAATGCTAACAGAAAAACATACATTTTTATGTCATGGTTACCTAGCTAAAATTAGTTTTATTACAAGGATTAGCCTGATTAAAAAAATGGAAAGAAAACGAGTTATGATAAATAGCGTAGTATTGAATAAAAATAATGAAAGTTTAGTGGTTCATCTGAAATTTATTGAATATATTATTAATCAAATTCAGATGAACCACTCTGGTTAAATTAGTGCAATTTCAATCGTGGACGGATCACACGATTTATTCCACCAACCAACATCATTAGACCTGTTTTAATATACCCATGCAATGCTACCTGATGCATACGGTATAAAGAGATATAAACGATACGTGCGATACGACCTTCTACCATCATTGAGCCACGCATCAGGTTACCCATCAGGCTACCAACAGTGCTGAATTTAGATAAAGAAACCAAAGAACCATGATCTTTATATTCATATTCTTTCAGCGGTTTTTCATTCAGTAAAGCCAGAATGTTGTCATAGCAGCGGCTCGCCATTTGGTGAGCAGACTGAGCACGTGGAGGAACAAAACCGCCCTCTTTTTTCGGACAGGATGCACAGTCACCGATAGCAAAAATAGTCTCATCCAGTGTTGTCTGCAAAGTCGGCTTCACCACCAGCTGATTGATACGGTTTGTTTCCAGCCCGCCAATCTCTTTCATAAAATCTGGCGCTTTAATTCCGGCAGCCCAGACCATCAAAGAAGCTTTGATCTGCTCGCCATCTTTAGTATTCAGGCCATTTTCATCTGCACTGGTTACCATTGTCTTAGTTAAGACTTTAACACCCAGTTTAGTCAGCTCTTGGTGTGCAGCACCAGAAATACGTGGTGGCAACGCTGGTAAAATACGTTCGCCAGCCTCGACCAAAGTCACATTCAGGGCATCTGTATTCAGGCTTTCAAAACCGTAACTGTTTAGCTGTTTAACTGCATTGTATAGCTCAGCGGAAAGCTCAACACCTGTTGCTCCACCACCAACAATCGCTATATTAACTTTCTCTTCCGGGCATTGATTCGCAGAATATTTCAGGAACAGGTTCAGCATTTCATTATGGAAACGATGTGCCTGCTGCGGATTATCAAGGAAAATGCAGTTGTCTCTTACACCAGCTGTACCAAAATCATTCGATTGGCTGCCTAATGCCATAACAAGAATGTCGTAAGCCAACTCACGCTCTGGTACTAACAAATCACTACTTTCATCACGAATTGCAGCCAGTGTGATTTTCTTTTCTTCACGATTGATATTTGTGAGTGTACCTAATTGGAAGTTGAAGTAATGGTTACTTGCATGAGCAAGATAACTCAGTGCATCAACACCATCATCAAGAGAACCTGTTGCTACTTCATGTAATAACGGTTTCCATAAATGGCTGTTGTTGCGATCCACCAAAGTTATTTCGGCTTTTTGCTTGCGCCCTAATTTATGTCCCAAACGTGTTGCCAGTTCTAAACCGCCAGCACCCCCACCAATGATGACAATTCTTGTCTTTGGCGTTGTCATGACTACCCCACTGAAAATACAACTAATGTTATGTAAAGCGCTAAACGATTTTTTGAATAACGTTCTTAAATGACATCACTCATGATAAATTTCATACTGAAAATATTGCCAGAATATCACGGCTGGTCAGTAGGTCATACCAAAAATGACCCCTGCTAAATTCTTTTGATTAATTAGACACCAATCACAAAATTTACGTACTCAACTCTAATTAATCAGACTTAAATCCAGTTTATTAATACTTATAATTTACATTGTTAACATTATGTGATTAGCAGGGTTATTTATTGAAATACAGGAAGAATGTTGTCCCAAAATAGACCGCAAAAAGTAATAAATAAAAAGGGAATACCAAAAGACAGGATCATAATGTAACAATCCTGCCTTTCGTTTGATCGCGATAAATCAGTAGTGATTAGCCACAGCTTAGCCAGTGTTCACATAAATTATTTAATTGCAAATTTGCCCGCTGCCAGCGTTCTGATTTTTTCAGTTCTTCCAGACTAAACGACCTTCCCTGATGATATAACCGTGCCACCTTATCTGAGTTAACTATCGGTAAATTATCTAGTACGTTAGTCGCCCCCTGACGGTTATTACACACCAGAATCATATCACAGCCCGCTTCCAGTGAGGCTTTTGCCCGATCAGCATAACCCCCCATAACAGCAGCCCCTTCCATAGATAAGTCATCTGAAAAAATAACACCATTAAACCCCAGCTGTTGGCGTAAAACGTTTTTTAGCCAGTAGGGGGAAGCGCTTGCCGGACGATCATCAATCTGAGAATAGATAACATGTGCAGGCATAATTGCATCAAGTAAGTTACGCTGGATAAAATCGCGGAAAATCAGCATATCGTGACAGCTAATTGCATCCATTGAGCGATTATCCACTGGCGTTTCTTTGTGGGAATCCGCTATGACTGCACCATGGCCGGGAAAATGTTTACCCGTCGATTTCATGCCAGCCGAATGCATTCCCCTGATAAATCGCTCAGCCATCACCATCGCAGGTTCAGGCTCTTCATGAAATGAGCGTTCACCAATCGCGGTACATTTATGGCCTAAATCCAGTACAGGAGCAAAACTGATATCAATATCCATTGAAATCATCTCTGATGCCATCAGCCAACCCGATTCTTCGGCCAAATGCCCACCCATCAGTTCGTCATGCAAACAGGCAAAAGACTTAGCCGCAGGTAACCGTGTAAATCCTTCATGGAAACGCTGTACCCGCCCTCCTTCCTGATCAACTGCAATGACTAAACGATGACGGGAGGCTTCACGGATTTGGCGCACCAAATCACGCAACTGCTGAGTATCATGGAAATTGCGGGTGAACAGGATCAAACCGCCCACTAATGGATGTTGCAGAATTTCGCGCTCTTCACTATCCAGCTCATGACCAACAACATCTAACATTACTGGACCCATAATATTCCTCACTTCTTATTAGTTATCTATTTATTGGTTACCATCTTATGAATTACCGACCTTCGTATTAAAACGTCAGCTTAAAATCCAGACGCAAAGGATAAGCCAGAGCTAAAAATTGCGGATCTTTTGTCTGCTGCCAGCGAACTTCATACCACATCAGCATCATATACCTGACCCACGGTTTCCATTGCCTAATTTTTTGCTGCAATAAAACGATATCACTATATCCTGATGCGTCAGTACAATAATAATTCAAAAAAAATTTCTGCTGCATCTCATTCCATTGATTCCCTTCAAACAGCCCCGCTAATGAAAAACCAATATCAACATCCGCCGCATATTCCCAGTCAATCAGTTTCAAACCTTCCGATGTCATAATCAAATTATCAGGGTGAATATCCATGTGAGCAGGTGCTATTTTCAAAGGCGCAGGCATTTTCGCTGATATAAAAAATTTATGCAGCTGCAACCAACTGGGAGAAAGCCGCGAGTTATCAATACATTGCCATTGGGAAGCTAATTGTTCTTTGAGTTGGAAGGAATACCCCAATGGTGCGTGGTTATGGAGAATGGCGACAATGTTCGCCAATGACTGTTGAAATGTGGGTAAACCGAATTCTTCTGCTGTGACCTTTGTTCCTTTCAGCCATTCCAGTAACAGCCAATTACCGTGCATTGCGATCACATCAGGCGCGATGCCGGTCAAAGATAATTTACGTAATATCCGCTGTTCCCTTTGACGATTGACACCCAGAGCACCACCGTGCCATGTATGTTTACGCCCTACCATCTGACGTACACCATCCGTGATATAGTGGCTTCCCTGAGTCAGCCCTGTTAATGGCCTGATTTCCCAGTTTTCTGCTGGAATGTCAGGCCACTTCTGACGCAACATTCCAGATAGAGCTTCACTATTAGTTAATATCACTTAGTTAATATCACTGCTACCAGACCAGAGTATTTCACCCGTCTTAACCAGCATAAGCTGCATGTTTATCTTACGGTGTTGGGTATCACCAGAAGCCACGGAATAGATGACATAATCGGCATTCAAATAACGAGCCAAACCGATAGATTTGCTGCGTGATGCCAGACTATCTTCTGATGACAGCCCCAGAGCCTGTCGGGCGTAGTAAACCTGATTTTTCGGCACGACCTGAAAAACATGCGTCTTGCTGACCACATCGGTAATTGCGTCAGTTGCCTTAAGTGTTCTCAGTGAACCACTCGTATTATTTTTGACATTATCAACGAGCAGTATTTTCCCCGCTTCTACACCATGTGCTTTAGCCATCTGGTCAACTAATGGCTGAACGATATTATTCCAGTTAATTGACTGGATTTTCGGTGGCTGGGGTACTTTCTGTAACGGCGGTTCAGTGGGTTCCGTTTTTTGCTCTGGTTCAGCAGGTGTAACAGGAGCAGGCGGTTGTGTGGATGTCAGTGTACAACTCGCCAGCAACAGTGCTGATAATACAACCAAGAAAATTCTTTTCATTAATCTACTCCGGTTACAGCTGTCAGGATATTTCTCGTCTTACAAGTGACCGCATTAAAAAAACGGCAGTGAGTAATGTTATTCTGCCAGTAACGGGCCTAATGGATGCCCACCAACCAGATGCATATGGATATGAAAAACAACTTGCCCTGAATGACGGTTACAGTTCATGATGAGACGGTAGCCGTCTTCAGCAATCCCTTCCTGTTTTGCGATTTTTGCAGCAACCGTAAATAAGCGACCTAATGCAGCCTCATGCTCCGGCATAACATCATTAACCGTTGGGATCAGCACATTAGGAATAATCAGAATGTGAGTTGGTGCCTGAGGTGTAATATCTCTGAATGCGGTGACTAACTCATCTTGATATACGATATCAGATGGGATTTCACGACGGATGATTTTGCTAAAAATAGTTTCTTCTGCCATCTCATTTCTCCTTTATTATCATTTAATGTTCTTAAATGTCGATATGAAACAAATCACAAAAGTTCCTTGTTGTCACTTCGGCTAATTCCTCAAGACTGACACCTTTCAATACTGCCATATACTCAGCAACATCACGTACATAAGCAGGCTGATTTTGCTTACCGCGATGAGGAACCGGCGCCAGATAAGGTGAATCAGTCTCTACCAGAATACGATCAAGGGGAACAAACCTCGCTGCCTCACGAATTTGTTCGGCATTGCGGAATGTCACAATACCCGAAAACGAAATATAAAAGCCAAGATCCAGTAAATCCTTGGCTGTCTCTTTATCTTCAGTAAAACAATGCAAAACTCCGCCACAATCCTGCACTTTTTCTTCCCGCAGTACCATCAGGGTGTCATCTTTTGCATCACGGGTATGAACAATCACCGGCTTATTTAATTCGCGACCAATGCGGATATGCTGGCGAAATGAAGTTCTCTGTAATTCTGCGTTATCTTTCTGATAATAATAATCCAGCCCTGTTTCACCCATTGCGATAACATCACTATCTGCAGCTAAACGGGCAAGCTCATCAAAATCATATCCTTCATCCAGATTTAACGGATGAATACCGCAGGAATACGAAACGTTTTCACGTTTACCAATCAGGTTTTTCATATGCAGGAAGCCGGGTAATGTGGTCGCTACTGCCAGCATATACTTCACATCTCTTTCTGCGGCCTTCGCCACTACATCATCCACACTTTTATGCAGTGTTTCATAATCTAAACAATCGAGATGACAATGTGAATCAACTAAAAACATAATATGCCCATATTTAAATGTATTACCGAGTGGAGCAAAGCTGCCCTTCCCAATTGAGTAATTGTTCAGTTAATAACAATTCCCGATTGATACCCGCTACGGATATTAATTGATGACGACAGCGTATCCAATCATCAACTGTATTTAACAATTTTTCCACACTTTGACTGGAGGCCAGATGGTGAATCAACATCTGCTGATCCTGATTGATACAGTAATTTTGCGCCTTCTGACGCCATTTTACCGCATCAGACAACAGGCTGATTAGCCAGTACAAAGACTGTTGTACATCATCACGATTCAACAATGGCAAAAGTGACAAGGTATCATATTTATGTAGTGCCTGCGTGATAGCCTGACAAAATACATTTCTCTGTTGCCATTTTTCAGTCTGGAGTAACTGTTTTGCCGCCAGAGGTGCTCCCTGAGACAGTTTCAGTGCTGTCTGAATATCCTGTGATGGTATCGTCGGGAGTTTTTTTTGCAGCCAATGCAAACCGATCTTGGTTTCAGGAACCGGCAGATGATAATAAAAACAGCGGCTTCGCAGTGTTGCCAGTAAGCTGGCCGGACGCTGACATCTCAATAGAAAATAGGTATTACCGGGCGGCTCTTCCAGTGTTTTTAACAACGCATTGGAGGCTGCATCAGTCAGTGATTCTGTTGAAGGTACCCACGCAATCTTGGCACCCCCCTGTTGAGAATACTCATAAAGCTTTTCGCTGAGCTGACGAACTGCATCTACACCAATTGTACTTTTCCCCTTTTCCGGAGCGAGTACATGCCAGTCAGAATGTGTTTCTGCCAACATCAAATGACAGCCGTGGCATTTACCGCAACTTTTTATTCCCTGTTTATTCTGACACATTAGCCAACGGCTTAATCCATAAAGCAGTGCATCTGCCCCCATACCTTCATGAGCATGGAGCAAAAGAGCGTGATGACCACGCCCCTGTTGGTGGGATTCAATCAGCTGACGATATGCATGGTTAAGCCACGGATACCAATTCATGCATGTATTTCCTGTTTTTCCAGCCAATATTGCAGAGCCTGACGAATGTCATCCTGTACTTTTTCCAATGGCTGCGTTGCATCTATTTTTATGATGGATTTATCCTGTGCGACCAATTCAAGATATCTTGTGCGGGTACGATGGAAAAAATCTAATGATTCTTTTTCAATACGATCCAGTTCACCGCGTTCGCGGGCACGCTGTAAGCCAACCTCTGGCGGTAAATCAAGATAAATAGTCAGATCAGGTGAAAAATCACCGAGCGCTGCTTCACGTAGTGAAGCCAATAAATGTTGGTCAATGTTACGTCCGCCTCCCTGATATGCCTGAGATGACATATCATGACGATCCCCAACAACCCAGCAACCTTTTGCCAGTGCAGGCTTGATGACATTCTCCACCAACTGAACCCGGGCAGCATAAAGCATCAGAACTTCTGCTTTATCCGTTAATATTTCACCTTCGATCCCTTGCTTGATCATCTGGCGTAATTTTTCCGCTAATGGTGTTCCACCCGGCTCACGGGTAAAAACAAGATCAGAAATCCCGGATTGTTTCAGTGTATCAGACACTGTCTGGATAGCCGTGGTTTTTCCTGCTCCTTCAAGCCCTTCAATAACAATAAATTTGCTGTTCATTTATCCTGCTTCAATCTCTGGCGATAAAGGTTTACCGCTCTATTATGCTCTATTAAATTTGTGGTAAAAGTATGGCCGCCATTACCATCTGCGACAAAATATAAATAGTTTGTTACCGCCGGATGAGCCGCTGCTTTAATTGATGCAAGACCCGGCATAGCAATCGGCGTCGGTGGTAACCCTTCAATCATATAAGTGTTGTATGGCGTAAAGGTGCTCAGGCTGCTACGGAAAATAGTTCCGGTGTATTTATCCCCTAGCCCGTATATCACTGTCGGATCAGTCTGCAACCGCATCTTTAAACGCAGGCGATTGATAAATACAGAAGCCACTTTAGCGCGTTCAGCATCTACGGCAGTTTCCTTTTCGATGATGGAGGCCATAATTAGCATCTCATAAGGACTCTTATACGGTAGATTTTCAGCCCGGTTTTTCCATTCCTGATCGACAGCCATAACCATTTTTTGGTGGGCCCGCTTGAGTAAGTCTATATCACTTGTACCTGCGGTATAGAGGTAAGTATCAGGATAGAACCATCCTTCCAATGGACTCTCTATTTTCATACCCAGCGATTCTGCCAGTTCTTGTGGCGTTTTATCTTCAGCCATATGTTTTAAGTATGGCGCATTCTGTAATATTTTTGACCAATCAGAAAGACGGCTGCCTTCAACAAAGCGAATAGTAAACTGGACCTCTTTACCACTGGCAAACAATTGCAGAATGTCTCTTACTGACATATTTTTCTGTAATCGGTAAGTTCCTGCCTTAAATTTGATCAGTTCCGGTTCTAATCGGAAAAGCCACGGTAATAAGCCGTTATCTTTGATTAAATTATGCTGAATTAACAACGTTTCTAAGCCGATACGTCCCGTTCCGGCCGGTAAGGTAAATATAAGATCCTGAGCCAGATTAACCTTCTGAGCAGAAAAATTTTCCACTTTTTTGATAAAAAAGAAAAATGCTATTGCTGCAACAAGAATAATCAATCCAGGTAGAATAAGAATGCGCTTTTTAAGTTTCATTCGGTTACCACTTTTATCTGCCTTTCAACGGCTGGCTGAATCACTACAGTTTATATCCCTCAGAATTACAGGCTTAAACATTCAGGTAATAAATATTCATATAACTCTCTGGATTGGTATTTCCATGCAGGCTGATTTTTATGTGCCTGAATCTGATTAACTGCCATAACAGGCATCAGTGAATTACAAATAATTACCTCATCAGCGTGAGCTAATGCTTCAGGATAACGCATGACACATGACAAATGGTAATCACTACATTCCAGTAGTTGGATAATTTTCTGTCGCATAATCCCTTCCACACCACACTGGCTCAAATCCGGCGTATAGATATTTTTACCTCTCCGCCAGAAGATATTAGCGCTACAACATTCAACTAATAAACCATCACTATCAAGTACTAGCGCTTCATCGATCTTTTCCTGATCAATAAACCGCTTTATCAGAACTTGTTCCAAACGGTTCAGATGCTTAATTCCCGCCAAATGAGGGTTAATCCCCATAGCAACAGGACTAAGGCCCAATACAACACCCGTTTTCCGTTGCCTGTAATATTGCTCTGGATAGAGGCTTAGTAAAAGGATCTGGTTTGTCTCATTAATACCATCACTGCTGTAACCGCGTCCGCCCGAACCTCTGGATAAGAGCACTTTCAAAACACCAGACTCACATCCTGTTACAACTTGTTGAATATGGTTTTCCAGTTTTGCCCAATCCGGTACTGGCATAAACAGTCTTTCAACACCTTTTTGTAATCGTTTCATATGAAAAGGCAAAAAAGCTGCCTGACCCTGCTCTACTCTGATTGTGGTAAAGCAGCCATCGCCATATTGTACCGAGCGATCATTAACCGAGATTTGATCTTGCGGTTTGCCGTTAATCCAATACATCATCTTACTTTCTGATTCTTAAATAAAAAGGTGTGAAAACCTCAGGTTATAAGGGGCGCTATAATAGTATATGAGCGGTAGCAGTGCAAAAAGGTACATTCGTAGTATAAAAAAAGCCCCAACATAAGTTGAGGCTTTTTATAGAAATAGGGTGTTTTACATCTTACGGAAAATCAGTGAACCGTTCGTTCCACCGAAGCCGAAAGAGTTACACAACGCATATTCCATTCCCTCAACTTTACGTGCTTCGCCAGGAACAAAATCCAGGCGGCAATTTTCGTCCTGATTAACCAGGTTAATAGTTGGAGGAACAATTTGATCCTGCAAAGAAAGAACTGTGAAAATAGATTCCACAGCACCAGCGGCACCCAGCAGGTGGCCTGTCATTGACTTGGTTGAACTCACTAATACTTTAGTGCCTTTACCAAAGACAGATTCCACAGCCAGAGCCTCAGCAAGATCTCCCGCCGGTGTTGATGTCCCATGAGCATTAATATAGCCCACTTGTTCTGAAGAAATACCCGCATCTTTCAGGGCATTTTCCATAGCAAGTGCGGCCCCTGCCCCATCTTCAGGCGGAGATGTCATGTGATACGCATCACTACTCATACCAAAGCCAACGACTTCAGCATAAATTTTTGCGCCGCGTTTTTTGGCGTGTTCATATTCTTCAAGAACAACAACACCAGCACCATCACCCAGAACAAATCCATCACGATCTTTGTCCCAAGGACGGCTCGCGGTTTTAGGATCATCATTACGGGTCGACAGTGCACGGGCAGCACCAAACCCGGCAACACCAAATTCTGTACTTGCTTTCTCAGCACCACCTGCCAACATGATATCAGCATCATTATAAGCAATTATACGCGCTGCATGACCAATGTTGTGCACACCAGAAGTACAGGCTGTTGCAATAGAGATACTAGGACCACGAAGGCCGTATAGTATGCTCAGATGGCCAGCCACCATATTAATAATGGTTGAAGGTACAAAGAACGGACTGACTTTACGAGGACCAGCAGAAAGCAATGTTCTGTGATTCTCTTCAATCAGGCCCAAACCACCAATACCAGAACCAATAGCAGCACCAAAGCGGCCAGCATTGGCTTCTGTTACTTCGATTCCTGCATCTTCAAAAGCTTGAACACCTGCAGCAATACCATACTGAATGAACAAATCCATTTTTCGTGCATCTTTGCGCGAAATATTGAAATCTTCATGATTAAAATTCTTCACCAAACCAGCAAATTTAGTTGCATGGTTAGCGGTGTCGAAATGTTCGATAAGGCCGATACCACTCTGTCCGGTACAAACAGCGTTCCAAGAAGACTCTACTGTATTGCCGACAGGAGATACCATGCCTAGTCCGGTCACGACTACTCGACGCTTAGACACGGTTATCCTCCAGGGAGGGAAAAAATGTAAGACAAAAAACATAGGCGGTCGAACGACCGCCTATGTATATGTGCTTATTTACTTGCGTTTTCAACGTAGTCAATAGCAGCCTGAACTGTAGTGATTTTTTCAGCTTCTTCGTCTGGGATCTCAATATCGAACTCTTCTTCCAGAGCCATTACCAGTTCAACTGTGTCAAGAGAATCAGCGCCCAAGTCATCAACAAATGAAGCTGTGGTTACAACTTCTTCCTCTTTAACACCCAGTTGTTCAACGATGATTTTCTTAACGCGTTCTTCGATAGTGCTCATACTATTAAATTTCCTATCAAAACTCGCTTTCGCGATGGTTTTCGTAGTTTATAAAATACAGGAAAAGATGCAACCAAATCCCGGCTGGTCGAACCACTAACTGCTTATTTTGTATAAGAAATACATAAAAAAACAGCGGGTTCGCTCATTTTTTAGATCATGTACATGCCACCATTGACATGTAATGTTTCACCCGTAATGTAAGCGGCCTCATCAGAAGCAAGAAACGCTACAGCACTGGCAATTTCCTTTGCATTACCGAGACGATTAGCAGGAACATCAGATAAAATGCCCGCACGTTGTTCGTCTGTCAACGCTCTGGTCATATCGGTTTCGATAAAACCGGGAGCAATAACATTGACGGTAATGCCACGAGAAGCGACTTCACGAGCCAGTGATTTACTAAAACCAATAACTCCTGCTTTCGCTGCCGCGTAATTCGCCTGCCCTGCATTTCCCATTGTTCCAACAACAGATCCAATGGAGATAATACGTCCATAACGTTTTTTCATCATAGAACGCATTACTGCTTTTGACAGACGAAAAATCGAAGAAAGATTAGTGTCAACAATACCTTGCCACTCATCATCTTTCATGCGCATCAACAAGTTGTCACGTGTGATGCCCGCATTATTAACCAGAATGTCTATTTCACCAAATTCAGCACGAATATTCGATAGTGCCTGTTCAATGGATTCTGAATCTGTGACATTCAGTACAAAACCTTTGCCTTTATCGCCCAGATAGGCGCTGATTGCCTCGGCTCCATTTTCACTGGTCGCGGTGCCAATAACACGCGCGCCACGTTCAGCCAATAATTCTGCAATCGCTCGACCTATGCCACGGCTGGCACCAGTAACTAGTGCAATTTTTCCATCAAAGCCCATGTTTTCCTCAGTCATTTATTCAGAGCAATTGTAAGTGATGATACATCATTCACTGCTACAGCACTCAGAGTACCAACAATTCGTTTTGTTAAGCCAGTCAGTACTTTACCCGGCCCTATTTCCAGCAGGTTATCAATACCCTGAGCGGCAATATACTCAACAGATTCTGTCCAGCGTACCGGATTATACAACTGACGCACCAGCGCCGCCCGGATTGTATCCGCAGATTCTTCTGTTTTTACATCAACATTATTGATAACAGGGAATTGCGGCTGTTTAAACTCAACAGACTGCAATGCAACAGCTAACTGGTCTGCGGCGGATTTCATTAATGCACAGTGTGAAGGAACACTGACTGCTAAAGGCAGAGCACGTTTAGCTCCCGCTGCTTTACATGCGGCACCCGCGCGTTCTACAGCTTCTTTTTCGCCGGCAATAACAACCTGCCCCGGGGAATTAAAGTTCACAGGTGAAACAATCTGTCCCTGCGCTGATTCTTCACATGCTTTTGCAATGGATTCATTATCCAGACCAATAATGGCGTACATAGCACCCTGCCCTTCAGGCACGGCTTCCTGCATCAACTTTCCACGTAATTCAACCAGCTTAATTGCCTGTTGGAATTCAATGACACCAGCACAAACCAGTGCTGAATATTCGCCAAGACTATGACCTGCCATCACGGAAGGGTTTTGCCCTCCCTGTTGCTGCCAAACCCGCCAAATAGCAACAGAAGCGGTCAGCAATGCAGGTTGTGTTTTCCACGTTTTATTCAGTTCTTCTGCTGGGCCCTGCTGGACTAACTCCCATAAATCGTATCCCAAAACCGCAGAAGCCTCTGCAAAAGTTTGCTCTACAAGCGGGAATTCCGCGGCTAAGTCAGCTAGCATGCCAAGAGATTGAGAACCCTGGCCGGGAAATACCATTGCAAAATCAGACATGTTTATCATCCTGTTAAGTTAAAAACGTACTAGCGCTGAGCCCCAGGTAAAGCCACCGCCAAATGCTTCAAGTAAAACAAGTTGGCCACGCTGAATTCTTCCATCACGGATCGCTTCGTCAAATGCAGTCGGGACAGATGCAGCTGAGGTATTACCATGACGATCCAGTGTCACAACAACTTTATCTATCGTCATATTCAGTTTTTTAGCTGTCGCTGAAATAATACGTAAGTTCGCCTGATGGGGCACCAGCCAATCAAGCTGGGAATGAGCCAAACCATTAGCTTCCAGTGTCTCATCGACAATATTCGCTAATTCTCGCACAGCAACCTTAAATACTTCATTGCCAACCATCGTAAGGTATGCTGGTGTATCGATTTTTTGACGATCATGATGAGGCACTGATAATAATTCGCCATAATGACCGTCAGCATGCAAATGGGTTGACAGAATACCAGGCTCTTCTGAAGCACCTACCACCATCGCTCCCGCCGCATCACCAAAAAGGATAACGGTACCACGATCTTCTGGATTAACCGTTTTGGAAAGCGTATCAGAACCAATAACCAGTGCACATTTAGCTGCACCCGTTTTTATAAACTGATCAACTACACTCAATGCATATGTAAACCCGGCACAAGCCGCCGCAACATCAAAAGCCGGAATACCGTTAATGCCTAGCAGTTTTTGGATCTGGCAGGCACTGCTGGGAAAAGCATGCGTTCCCGTTGTTGTTGCAACAACTATTAAATCAATTTGCGTTTTATCGATGCCTGCCATTTCTATGGCTTGTTCAGCAGCCTTGAATCCCATGGTTGCCACCGTTTCACCTTCATCGGCGATACGACGTTCACGGATACCAGTTCGAGTGACAATCCACTCATCAGTCGTATCCACCATTTTTTCTAAATCTGCGTTAGTACGCACCTGAGACGGCAAGTAACTGCCTGTGCCTAAGATCTTTGTATACATTTATGCTTATTCACTCTTGGGTAATACTGCATTCAGTCGGGCTGCAATCTTTTCAGGAACCTGCTTTTCTACTGCCTGAACAGCTTGCTCAATTGCAGCTTTGAAAGCATTTTCATTCGCGGCACCATGACTTTTTATAACAATACCACGCAATCCTAATAGTGTTGCGCCGTTATGCTGATCAGGGTTTAGATGACCGAAGCGTTTTGCTATTAGTTTAAGCAAAAACTTCCTGAATATTTTCATCAACCATGACGATTTTTTCTTTTGCCCTTCCGGTGACTTAAGCAGAGACAGAATCACTCTGATCGCGCCTTCCATTGTTTTCAGCGTAACATTACCTGCGAAGCCGTCACACACGAGGACATCTGTTTTCCCCGTTAACAGCTCATTTCCTTCCACATAGCCTATATAGTTGATTAACTCACTATTCCGCAAGGTTATGGCGGCTTCGCGGATATTATCCAGCCCTTTGGATTCCTCTTCCCCGATATTAAGTAATGCTACACGTGGATTTTTTACACCCGCAACATCTTCTGCCATTACAGCGCCCATAATGGCAAATTGCACTAACATACGACTATTACAATTAATATTAGCGCCCAAATCTAATACTACTGTTTTTTGTTGTTTCAGATTTGGTATGACCGTCACCAAGGCTGGCCGTTCAATTCCTTCTATCGATTTCAACATCAGTTTAGCCAGCCCCATCAATACTCCTGTATTTCCTGCACTGACACACGCCTGCGCTTCACCTGATTTCACCAGATTTAGTGCAATACGCATCGAAGTACCGTGGCTGGAACGAATTGCCTGAGACGGTTTAACATCATTGGCAACAACATGTTCCGCAGGAATAATTTGCAAACGGCTGAGCAGCTCGGCATTTTTGTTTGCAAGCAAAGGAGAAATGGCTTCGGGGTCACCGACCAACAGTAGTTTTAATCGCGGATTAGATGCCAGTGCCTGCAATGCAGCAGGCACCGTGACGCGAGGACCAAAATCCCCGCCCATAGCATCTAACGCTAAGGTTAGATTAGCCAAGATATCAACTTGCTAATAACTAGCTGAATTACTTGTTGATTACCTTGCGGCCACGGTAGTAGCCATCAGCAGTCACATGGTGACGCAGGTGAGTTTCACCAGAAGTTTTGTCTACAGAGACTTTTGTTGCAGTCAGTGCGTCATGAGAGCGACGCATACCACGTTTAGAACGAGTTGGTTTATTCTGTTGTACGGCCATCGACCTTACTCCTTAAGTACTTTTCTTTAAACTGGCTAATGCGGCAAATGGGTTTGGTTTTTCTGCTTCAGGAGGCAGTACACCAAACACCATATCCGCGTCGGACACTTCACAGTGTTCAGAATCATGTACCGGAACTACCGGCAGAGAAAGAATTATTTCATCTTCTATCATTGCCAGTAAATCTATTTCGCCAAATTCATTAACCTCAATTGGCTCATACTCTTCCGGTAATGCTTCGGCCCGCTCATCATTGACGACCGGGCTAAAACAATACGTTGTGTGAACATGATGACTGAATTTACCACCACAACGCTGACAGGCAAGCGTAACATCCACATCTGAATGCCCTTTTACAACTGCCAGACGCTGATTATCAATCTGAAATGATAATGAGTTATCTACATCACTATCCACACTGACCACCGATTCTAGAAGACGAGACACCTGTTCAGCAGAATAACTGCCAGTGTAGTCTAGTCTTTTCTGGGCTGCACGAAGTGCATCAATGGTCAGGGGTAATTTTACCTTCTGCATAAGGCGCGCATATTATCTTTGTAACGGGATATAGTCAAAGAAAAAGGCCACACATCTGCACCTTTCCACCAAATATTCGCTTAATAAGCGGTGCATAGTTTAAAATGCCTGCAAATATTTCTCTACGTATTTTATGGAAAAATGATGCTTCCGATTGTTTTATCATCAACTTCGATATATCGCCGCTTATTACTGGAAAAAATTGGCCTGCCTTTTACCTGTGCAGCACCAAATATTGATGAAAGCCCACAGGAGAATGAAAATCCTGAACAATTAGTGATGCGACTTTCACAAGAAAAGGCTACAGCATTACAACACGATTATTCCAGTCATCTTATTATAGGTTCAGATCAGGTTTGTATTTTAAATGGAGAATTAACAGGAAAGCCGCATAATTTTGAGAACGCTTTCGCACAGTTAAAAAAAGCCAGTGGTCAGTGTGTCACTTTTTATACCGGTATTACATTATTCAATAGCAAAACCGGGAGTACTGATACTCGCTGTGAACTATTTCATGTCCATTTTAGGGAACTTACTGATACTGAAATCATCGGCTACCTGGAAAAAGAACAACCGTTTAATTGTGCCGGCAGTTTTAAAAGTGAAGGCTTAGGGATCACATTATTTGAAAAACTAGATGGCAAAGACCCCAATACATTAGTTGGTCTGCCATTAATCACACTGGCTGAAATGCTTACCCGTCAGGGAGTAAACCCCCTGACGGCACATTATTAAGCAAATGATTATTGCATTATATTTGTCGCAATTTTTTTAAGCATTGTCGTAATGCCGCATCCATTGGTGCTTCGAAACGCATCGTTTCACCGCTGGATGGATGCGTAAACTTCAGTGAACTGGCATGCAGAAACAGCCGGTTGATCCCTGTTTCTGCAAGCTGCCCGTCAAACGCTTTATCACCATAGCGATCATCAAATGCTATCGGATGCCCCGCATACAGAGTATGTACACGAATTTGGTGGGTACGCCCGGTTACAGGGCTGGCCCGCACTAATGTAGCAAACTCGTAACGTTCTTCCACCTTAAAACGCGTTTCAGAAGGTTTACCTTCGCTGCTGACCTTCACGACCCTTTCACCACTTTGCAGAAGATTCTTTAACAAAGGAGCTTGTACGACTTTGCAGTGAGACTGCCACTGCCCACGTACCAAGGCCAGATAATCTTTTTGCATTTGCTTCAGGCGTAATTGTTCATGCAGTGAACGTAGAGCAGAACGTTTTTTCGCAACCAACAAAACCCCGGAAGTATCACGGTCAAGACGGTGTACCAGTTCAAGAAAGCGAGCTTCGGGACGTAATGCCCGTAATCCTTCAATAACACCGAAACTTAACCCGCTTCCACCATGCACAGCAGTTCCTGAAGGCTTATTAATGACCAATATATAATCATCTTCATAAAGAATACATTCTGCCAACGCGGCAACTTTACCCAACTTGGCAGAAACAGGAGCCTCCTGTTTTTCCGCCACTCTGACAGGCGGAATTCTGACAACATCGTTTGCTGTCAATTTATATTCAGGCTTGATTCTTCCTTTATTGACTCTAACTTCACCTTTACGCAAGATCCGGTAGATCATGCTTTTAGGTACACCTTTTAACCGAGCCAGCAAAAAATTATCAATTCTCTGGCCGGCCTCATCGTCATCAATAGTGACAAACTGTACAACTTGATTATTTGTTTTCATGGGCGCAATTTTAATTATCCCGCAAACAGAGTGCCACTCATTTTTAAATCATGTATAAATAATATCCATATTTTTATTCTTTATTATTAAATTGCCTTAGAATAAAGGCTAAAGATTAACAACTTATCACTATTTCATGATAAAAAACTCTTAAAGAGATAAAGTCACCTTGCTATCACCCCAATAGCAATGGAATAATGCTTTCCGGCCACGATTTACTAAACTATGAATGGCAGATTGAAATTGTTTGTTATCTGTTTGTTTGAACAAAAACGCAGCAATGGCGTAAGACGTAATGTTTAATCAAACAATTTATGGGCTGTGAGTTGCTACTTACTGGATTGGGTAAAACCTGTACTAATTTATTACAGTATCTCCCAACAAAGAGCGCTGCGTTTCTTACAATGAAAGAAATGAAATTCAGGCTCGCCGACATTTAGGCGCCTCTATACAACCGATAGCCGTGAGGCTGACGGTTTTGTAAAAGACACGAGGCCATCGGTTTCCAGTAAATGCTCCTCTTTTTACTCATGGCTCTATACTAATGTAAAAAATAATGAGTAAGTTAGAATGAAAAGAATGTTAATCAACGCAACCCAGCAGGAAGAGTTGCGTGTTGCCCTTGTTGACGGGCAACGTCTTTATGATCTGGATATTGAGAGTCCTGGACACGAGCAAAAAAAGGCCAATATCTATAAAGGTAAAATTACACGGATTGAACCCAGCCTTGAAGCCGCATTTGTTGATTATGGTGCAGAGCGACATGGCTTCCTGCCTATAAAAGAAATTGCACGTGAATATTTCCCAAATAATTACCATGCTCATGGGCGTCCTAACATTAAGGATATCCTTAAAGAAGGTCAGGAAGTCATCGTTCAGGTAGATAAAGAAGAACGAGGCAATAAAGGTGCTGCTTTAACGACCTTTATCAGTCTGGCAGGTAGTTATCTGGTTCTGATGCCGAATAATCCGCGAGCTGGCGGTATTTCACGCCGTATCGAAGGTGATGATCGTATCGAATTAAAAGAAGCTCTCTCTTCCCTTGATGTACCCGAAGGTATGGGGCTTATCGTTCGTACCGCTGGTGTCGGCAAATCCGCAGAAGCCCTTCAGGGGGATCTGAATTTTCGTCTGAAACACTGGGAAGCTATCAAAAAAGCGGCCAACAGCCATCCGGCTCCTTTTTTGATTCATCAGGAAAGTAACGTTATTGTACGCGCTTTCCGTGATTACCTGCGTCCCGATATTGGTGAGATTCTCATCGATAATCCGAAAATTCTTGATTTGGCACGCCAGCATATCACTGCCCTCGGCCGTCCTGATTTTGCCAGCAAAATTAAACTGTATAGCGGTGAAGTCCCGCTGTTCAGCCACTACCAGATTGAATCGCAGATTGAATCTGCTTTCCAGCGCGAAGTAAGATTGCCTTCCGGTGGCTCTGTTGTCATTGATACTACTGAAGCCCTGACTGCTATTGATATCAACTCATCCCGTGCAACCCGTGGCGGCGATATTGAAGAAACGGCCTTTAATACGAATCTGGAAGCCGCAGATGAGATTGCCCGTCAGTTGCGCCTGCGTGACCTTGGTGGTCTGATTGTTATCGACTTTATCGATATGACACCAGTACGTCATCAGCGCGAGGTTGAAAACCGCCTGCGTGATGCAGTACGTCAGGATCGCGCCCGTATTCAGATCGGCCGCATTTCCCGTTTTGGCTTACTGGAGATGTCACGCCAGCGTTTAAGCCCATCGCTGGGTGAATCCAGCCACCATGTTTGCCCTCGTTGTAGCGGCACAGGAACCATTCGTGATAATGAGTCACTTTCTCTGTCCATTCTTCGCCTGATAGAAGAAGAAGCCCTGAAAGAAAATACTCATCAGGTTCATGCTATTGTTCCTGTACAGATTGCCTCCTATCTGTTGAATGAAAAACGTAAAGCTGTCAGTGCGATTGAACACCGTCAGGGTGGCGTTGGTATTGTTATCGTACCAAACGATCAAATGCAGACACCGCATTTCTCCGTTTTACGTGTTCGTAAAGGCGAAGAAATCTCGGCTCTGAGCTATCAGTTGCCACAGATTCATGAAACAGAAATGGCAAATATTCAGGAAGATGTGCAGCATGAACGTAAACGTCCTGAACAGCCCGCTATTTCCACTTTTGATTTGCCTGCTGAAGCTCCAGCTCCTGCCGCAGCAAAAACAAAAGAGAAAAAAGTCGCAACCAAAGCAAATAGTCATCAAAAAGCAGAAAAACCTGGCCTATTCAGCCGCTTCTTAAATGCCCTGAAAAAAGTATTCAGCGGCGAAGAAGAGAAGCAGTCTCAGGAAAAAGCCAAGAGACCTTCTGGCAATGATAATCGTCGTTCATCAGATCGCCGTAATCCACGCCGCCAAAACCCACGTCGTGAGCGTAACGAGAATGAAAATCGTAACAATCGCGAGCGTGATGAGCAGCGTAAAGGTCGTAATGCTCAGGCGAAAAATAACGTTCAGGATAATACTGCGGTAGATAATGAAGCGCGTGAGGCTCAGCAGCAACAGCGTCGCGAGCAGCGTGCAGAGCGCCAACGTCGCCGTCAGGAAGAAAAACGCCAGCAACAGTTGGAGAGTAAGACTCAACAGGCAATTAAACCTGAAGTTCCGGAAGAAGAAACCGAGGAACGTCAACCTGTTATGCCTCGACGCCAGCGTCGCCAGCTTGAGCAAAAGATTCGTATTACAGATAGCGTGAAAGAAGAAACAACTATTGCGGCACTGCCGGTAGTTACATCTGATTCTGTACCTGTAATCGCGGAAAAAGAGAAAAAAGCTGCTGTTCCAGCTGTTATCAATACAGAAACTGAAACAACAGCTCAACCTGCCGCGGCAAATGAATCTATCGCTCAGGATACTGCTGAACAAAACGCTGCTGTGTCTGGTTCTCAGCAAAATAACGAACAGCAAGATAACATCATGCCACGTCGTTCCCGCCGTTCACCGCGTCATTTGCGTGTTAGTGGACAACGCCGTCGTCGTTATCGTGATGAACGCAATCTGACGCAGTCACCGGTACCTCTGGCAGTCGCGGTAGCTTCACCTGAGTTAGCATCTGGTAAAGTCTGGGTTCGTTACCCTGTTACACCAGTGGCTACGACTTCTGAGCCAGAACTCTCTATAATTGAAGAGGCAGCATCGGAACAAGCTGTTGAAATTATGCCAGTACCTGTTGCTGCAAAAACTGCTGAACCAGCACCTATTTTTGCAGAAACTAAAGCTACAGAACAAACCACAGTTGCTTATGAAGATGCGAAACCTGAATCAGTGATCCCATCAACAGTTGAATCAGCTATTGAGTCTATTCAAGAAGCTACCAAGTCTGTTGTTAGCCATGAGGTTTCAAATCAGGCTGAAACTGCACCTAACAAAGTGCAATATGACTCTGAGGAAAAAGTTGCTCACGTAGCTGAACCTATCATTGTGGACTCTATCGCTGAACAGGAACATCATGAAGAACAGCCGACTGTCGCAACGGAAGTATGCTCTCAGACAGCAGAAGTTAAAGCGAAAGAGACAAAAGCTACTGAGTCTCAGGTTATCGTGGCAAAAAATCATCACTCTTACTCCCCAATGACTAAGGCTCCGGCACCGGATATGGCTGCACAGCCAGTCATTATTAGTGAATGGGAGCGCCCTGCTCATCCATTCAAAGGGAAAGGTGGTGCGGGTGGTCACTCTGCAACAAATGTCGCAACATCCGGCATGTCAAAACCACAAATATTTGAGTAATTACGTATTGTAATTTCTTATAAAAATAAGTATCCCCCGGCATAGCCGGGGGTTTTTCATATGCGCCTATAAGGCTCTCTTACCTGCCGCGCCCTAACAGGCGCATCGCAATCTGACATTTGCATTCTAGTGA
>NZ_CAWNQF010000076.1:0-56265 GCF_963876465.1 Xenorhabdus sp. KK7.4 | reverse complement strand
CGCAAGGTGTTTTAACAAATCAAAAGGGGTTTTTATAGCTGCCTCATCGCTGAAAGCTCTACGGAACCCCCTGCCTAGCAGGGGGTTTTCTATATACAATCAAATGGCTCCTACTCTCAGGAGCCATTTTTCTCTCTCACTCCACAAACATTTCACAAAAGCCAGTCTGTTTCATTTCCTTTGTTCCTTGATTCCAATAAACTCAGATAATTATCATTTAAAGCGGTGAATTATTATGAGTGAAAACACGTCTATGAGGCCCTGGTTAATTTTTGGTGCCGGTAAAGGTATCGGACGCCATCTGGTTAATATCGCACTAGAACAAAATCGTCCTGTTACTGCATTGATCCGTAATGAAGAGCAGGCAGCAATACTGAGCTCAATAGGCGTAAACGTAATACAGGGTGATGCTTGTGACAGCAGAAGCATAGAAAAAGTGATTGAGTATGCCGGAAAAAACCCGATTGTTTTTTCAACTATTGGGGGCGGTAATTCAGACCACCTTGGTAATATGGCCATTATAGATGCACTGGAAAAGGCTCAGATCTCACGAATGCTTTTGGTTACATCCATCGGATGTGGAGATAGCTGGCATACTTTATCACCACGAGCCAAATCATTATTCGGCCAGTCTGCCCGGCTTAAATCGCTGGCAGAAAGCTATCTGCAAACCAGTAGATTAGATTTCACTATTATTCGTCCGGGAGGGTTGACTGATCAGGCTGGCACAGGTCATTGTCAGCGTTATCAGGGAGAAGTTCACGGTATGGTAAGCCGCAAAGATGTCGCTCAGCAATTAAATCAAATGTCTGAGGATAAAGGGACTTACTCTCAGATTTATGCTCTGGTTGACCCAGAATTAAAGCCTAACTGGAACTGATAAAGTAACCACGCCTGATGGCGTGGTTAACATAATACCTTATTTTACTCCGCCATCCATTGCTTTGAGCTTTTTAGATAATTCACGGCGTTCCTTAGATAGTTCAGCATTTTTGATGATATATTCATCAACCCGCTCTTCATAGTCACTACGCATATGGGTAATTATTCCCTGAATATCTTCAACTGACATTCCCGGTTTAATGTAATCACTGAGATTATCCAGCAACAATACACGTTTTTGGTTGTCACGGACCTTTTTCTCGTTGTCTACAATCTCACGCTGTAATTTATTTTTTCTACGGAAGATACGTACAAACTCTAAGACATTATGGAATGTTGGTTTATTCGCGTTGTCCATTTTTCACACCTTTACTTAATCAGAATGATAATTTTTTATGCTGATTACACAATACAATTTCAGGCAATATATAAACAAGCTAGTTTCGATGATATTTAAATATTTTTTTAATTTATTTCACTAGCTTTAACCAACGATACATTCCTTGTGCTTGCGGTGATGTCAGCTTATACCCCATTTTTTCATAAAATTCTGGTTTATCAGCAATCAAGGAAACATAAGAGCCCGGCAAAGCCTGAGTTTCCAGCCAGACATCAATCCGATTCATTACTGTCTTCCCTAACCCTTTGCTCTGATAGTCAGGGTCAATCATGATATCTACTATTTCAAAGAAGCAGGCTCCATCACCAATAACTCTTCCCATACCGATCAATTTCCCTTCATCACGTAAACAAATAGAAAACAATGAATTGGGTAATCCTTTTTCGGCTGCTTTAATGGATTTAGCCGATAACCCAGCCCGTTCACGTAGTATGATATATTCCTGCGCCGTTGGAAGTACTTCGGTAACTTCTATCATTACTTTCATTCTCCATATTATTCGAGTATTCAGATTGTTTCAGATATGGTTTACCATATCGTCCAACCAATAGACAACAGATGCAGAATTGCCTTGAGTAACGATAAAAACCCCACTTTCTACGTTCATGATTATGAAACCTTTGGCATACATCCTGCCTTAGATCGTCCTGCACAGTTTGCAGGCGTTCGGACTGATAGTGATTTTAATATTATTGAAGAACCTCTAGTGGTGTACTGCTCTCCGGCTGATGATTATCTGCCTGAGCCTGAAGCTGTCATGATCACAGGAATTACTCCCCAGCTGGCTCTGAAAAAAGGTGTGAATGAGGCAGAGTTTACACGCCTGATCCATACTGAATTCAGCAAACCCAATACCTGTATCCTCGGATATAACAATATCCGTTTTGATGATGAAGTCAGCCGCAATATTTTTTATCGCAATTTTTATGATCCCTATGCCTACAGCTGGCAAAAAGGTAATTCTCGCTGGGATCTGCTCGATGTATTGCGTGCCTGCTATGCCCTGCGTCCGGAAGGCATTATCTGGCCGGAAAATGATGACGGATTACCCAGTTTTAAGCTGGAACAACTGACAAAAGCAAATGGAATCGAGCATACTCATGCGCACGATGCCATGTCAGACGTTTACGCGACTATTGCTATGGCAAAACTGGTTAAAACGGCCCAGCCTAAATTATTTGATTATTTTTTCCAGTTAAGAAATAAGCAGAAAGTCAGCAATCAGATTGATATTCCACAAATGAAGCCTCTGGTGCATGTATCAGGCATGTTCGGATCTTTACGCAGTAATATTAGCCTGATAGCACCTTTAGCATGGCACCCAACAAACCGAAATGCCATTATCATGTGCGATTTAGCTGGGGACATTACGCCTTTGCTGGAACTGGATGCTAATGAATTGCGTGAGCGTTTGTATACCCGCCGGGATAAATTGCAGCCAGATCAGTCTCCTGTTCCCATCAAACTAGTGCACATCAATAAATGTCCGATCATTGCACCTGAAAATACTCTGCGGCCACAGGATGCAGAGCGAGTTGGTCTGGATCGTAATCAATGCGCACAAAACCTGACTATCTTACGTAACAACCCACAAATCCGTGAAAAAATAGTCGAATTGTTTTCCCAACCAGAAGAATTTCCTGAATCCGATAATGTTGATGCCAAACTATATAGTGGCTTCTTCAGCGATGCCGATAAAACCGCGATGGAAATTATTCGTGAAACTACACCTCAAAATCTGCCTGCGCTGGATTTAACATTTCAGGACTCTCGTATTAAAGATCTCCTGTTCCGTTATCGTGCCAGAAATTATCCGGCAACATTGGATTATGGTGAACAGCAGCGTTGGTTACAGCATCGCCGGGAAATATTCACTCAGGAAAATATCACTCAATATTTTGCAACTATTGAGCGACTCTTTATTGAACATCAATCTGATGAAGAAAAGTGCCGTCAGTTAAAAGCATTAATAGACTATGCAGTTCAACTGGCTGAGTAAATTTAAATCAGTACAGAAAAAGACAAGATTTTGTCTTTTTCTGTCTTTATCCGCCCATTATCCATTATTCTGACCATGTTGGTGAGCAGAACATTTATCAGGGCATTGCACTCCCTGCTCTTCCCCCCAATTTTTTAATTTAGATGTTTTACCAATACCTGGGTTCAAACTGTTAGTAGGATCATTCATTTGATAAAACTGTTTAAGCTGAGGTTTAGCCTTATACAGATGACCAACATTATGCTCAGCAGGGTACTCTGCCCCTCTCTGATTTAATATTTCCAGCATTTTCTCTTTCAGCGCCTTAATATCCCTACCTTTTTTAACAATATAATCCTGATGAAATACATGGCACATAAAGTGCCCATAATATAAACGATGAACCAGTGCTTCATTAATTTCTGGCGGCAGATGCTCAAACCACTCCTGATCGTTACGCCGTAGAGCAATATCTAACGCCAGAATATCCTCCACTTCGTCACTGTGGACTGCCTGATATCGGATTGCTGCTCCTGCTGCCGCAAAGCGATGTAAAAACGCTTTAGCTCCTTCTTCCGGCGTACAAGAAAAATAATCTCCGTCAGCCTGTTTGAAATAATTTTCCAGCCATTCACTGGCTTCTTTTATTCCATCCCCAGACATTTTAAGCATCAAGTGATGTTCAAAACGGTCACGATAAGTTTTAAGTCGCGTTGGTAAATGTGAAGGAAGTAAACCACTTAACCATTGCATTACGCGATCTATTAAATTGGGAGGCAGAAAAGGAATTTTTCCGAATATGGCATCCAGTCGTCCCTTTATACTGAAAAACATCGGCATTTTATCTGTACCAAGTTTATCAATCATAACAAAAGTATCTTTGCCATAAATTTCAGCAATATCAAAAACATCCCGATGTATGTACTCACCAGCAACCGGCAATTGTTTAAAATTCGATAAAATATGTCTACGTAATTCAGTCAAAACTTCTGGCTGATTAGTGCCGATATAGAATACCTGATTAAGAGTCTCTGCCGGAAAGGTATCTAGTCGTACGGCAAAAACAACGAGTTTCCCGGCACACCCGGAAGTCTCAAATAATCTGCGTTCATCAGCATTAAAACGTGATGGGGTATCCGCCTCAATATCACGAACACGATGAGCATATTCATGATCAGAAGCTGCTCTGCCATTTTGTTGAATATCTTCCGCACGGTAGCGTCGCTCTTCCAGACAGGTCAGAATATCTTCTGGTGAGTCACCCAGAGCTATGCCTAAGTGATTAACAAGTTCAGCTTCGCCTTTCTCATTCACTCGCCCATATAAAGCCATTTCTGTATAAGCAGGGCCACGCTGCACCAGAGAGCCGCCAGAATTATTACAAATTCCTCCTATAACCGATGCGCCAATGCAGGAGGAGCCAATGACTGAATGCGGTTCACGTGCCAGAGGTTTTAGCACTTTTTCTAAATGCCATAATGTACTGCCCGGAAAAGCAACGACCTGATTAACAGATTCAAGAAACTGTATCTTATCCATTCTCAGTGTGCTGATAATCATAATATCGCGATCATAATCATCACCATTGGGGGTAGAACCTTCGGTTAACCCTGTATTTGCCGCCTGCATTAAAATAATTTTATCTGCATCTACACATGCCTTGAAAACTTTCCATTGCTCCAGTAATGAGCCGGGTGAGACAACAGCAAGAGCACTTCCCTGCCCAGTGCGGAAGCCTGTGCGATAACGCTCTGTTTTCTGTGGTTCGGTGAGAATATGAGCACTACCCACAATGTGGGTGAGAGTTGCTATTAGTTGCTGATTTTGTGGGGTATTAGCATCATTCATAATGGTTTTCTTACCTTATACAGAGCCAGATGGATATATTGGTGACGAAATTAGCAAAGGATGAAGCTCAATCTATTATTGTGACTTTTTAATTTATTATCCATAAAAAAACAGCACCCATCAGGTGCTGTTTCGGAAGAGTTATATAGCAGTATCTCTTATGCAGATTCACTGAATTGTGGCATAGGTTGACGGAAACTGCGGGTCAGGAAGAACATATAAAGCAGACCGACCCCACCCCAAATCAAACCCAACTCCATAGAGCTGGCTTCCAGATTCGTCCACAGTACACCCACGGTTCCTGCGCCAAACAAAGGCAGTAACAGGAAATTGATAGTATCTTTCAACGTCGTGTTACGGCGTTCACGAACATAGAATTGAGCAATTACCGACAAATTCACGAAAGTAAATGCAACCAATGCCCCGAAATTGATCAGCGCTGTTGCCGTGACTAAGTCTAAAAATCCGCTTGATAGTGCAACAATTCCGACCAGAATAACGTTGATTGATGGTGTGCGCCATTTTGGATGGACATAAGCAAAAACTTTCTCTGGCAGTACGCCATCACGTCCCATCACATAGAGCAATCGAGCCACACCTGCATGCGCAGCCATACCAGAAGCCATTACCGTGACGCAGGAGAAGACCAGAATAATAGCCTGGAAGAACGCTCCAGCGACAAACAGCATAATTTCTGGCTGAGATTCATCCGGGTTTTGAAACCGGGATACATCAGGGAAATAGAGCTGTAGGAAATAAGATACCGCAATAAAGATAACACCACCGATTAATGCAGTAAGGAAAATCGCTTTGGGGATCACCTTGCCCGCATTAGGCGTTTCTTCAGACAAAGACGTAATGCCATCAAAACCAAGAAATGAGAAGCAGAGTATCGTTGCCCCTGTAATCATTGGAATTAATTGTGCTTCTTCTGATGTAAATGGTCGGGCACTCCATAATGTGCCAGCACCTTCACCGTTATGTATGCCGTGCATTAATAAACCGACGAACACCACCATAACAGCAATCTGTACCACAACAATAAGACCGTTAAGATTGGCAACAACATTAATGCCACTCAGATTGAAAACGGTCATTAACACCGCCAGACCCACTACGAAGACCCACGGATCAATACCGGGGAAAATAGCCTGAAGGTAAATTTTTGCCAACAGGATGTTGATCATCGGCATAAGCAGATAATCCAACAAAGATGACCAACCTACCATAAACCCAAGATGGGGATTCATTGATTTTTGTACGTAAGTGTAGGCAGAACCTGCTGACGGGAATCTTTTTACCAGTTTCCCATAGCTCAAAGCTGTAAATAAAATAGCAATCAACGCAATGGCATAAGATGTTGCAACATGCCCATCCGTCAATTTGGAAACAATACCGAAGGTGTCAAAAATAGTCATCGGCTGCATATAAGCAAGGCCCATCATGACTACCTGAAATAAGGTCAGTGTTCTTCTCAGCTGAACACGATTGCTGGCACTTGCCTGAACAGTACCGAGAGTAGCAGTAGGATTATGCGACATGAGCGAAACCTCCCATAACTTCGATCTGGGCATTACTACAACTACTTAATCGATAGTTACTGGGTAGACTTCGCATCTGTCTATAAACAGAAAAGAAAGAAAAGGTGGGAGATAACGAATTAACTGAGGACCATGCCCCATAGTCATCGTTGCAGCAGCTAGCGCCGATTGGCACAAGTGCAAAAGGGAATAATTGCTCCATAATTGCGTTCCTCAGTACAGCAGCCTTTTTAATAGTCGCTGCTTATGGTCAGTATCGATCCGGAAAATATCCGGCCTCTCGGTGTTGTAAAAAATAACTCAATGCAAAAAAAATAACTGATGCATAATTACACATCAGTTATTTTTAGTGGGCGGCATTTTGCACTTCAAGTCCAGAAATAGCAAGACCCATCACACTAAAAATTCATTATTTTTTACAATACTAAAGAGCCTACATAAACTGCTTCTTACCGAAAGAATTCATGAAGGCAATGCTAGCCTATCCACTGATAGAGATTTGATAAACTTGTAGCATAAAAGTAAATTATTGGCTATTTAATTATGAATGGTATGAAATGAAAAATCTGCTCTTAATCATAATTCTGATAAAGAGCAGATTTAATATTGCTTTAAGCGTTAATTATAATGACTTTAATTAATAACAAATTAAATGTTAATTAGAAGTCATAATTAATGCCGACTTGGTAACGGCGGCCATCGAGGGTTGCGCCATGCACTTCATTAGTCACTTGTTTATCAAATACGTTGTAAACGCCACCTAATACACGTAAGTTATTCATTATGCTATAAGTCACACCCATATCAACAAAGGCATAAGAAGGTGTACCGCTACTCATTGACGAGCGAGATAGATAATTCTTCGTTTTTCCACGGAAATTAAGGCGCGCCCATGTCTCCATTTCTGGTAAGGTCTGCCAGTTTAAGGTTGTGTTAGCCATGTGTGTTGGCATTTTATTCAACGGTTGGCCCTTAAACTTACCTGTTTTCTGCTTCGAATAGGAATACGTATAGTTAGCCGTCAGTGATATATTTTCTGCCATATTCCAATTAAAGGTAGCCTCAATACCACGCAAGTTAGCCTTACCAACATTCATTCTTTCACTAATAAAAATGTAATCTTTCCCAGCAAGTGGTTCACATTTTTTAGGTTTTCCAGTTTTTCTATTACATGTTTGGAATTCAGTGATCTTATCCTTAAAGTCTGTGTTAAAAAATGTCAGTCCAACATTAACGTTTTCTTGATTATTCCAGATGACACTGATTTCTTCACTGGTGCTCTTTTCTGGTTTTAAATCTGGATTACTTAATATAACGGCAGAACCATCTCCACCAGTTCCTTGCCACCAATTAGGAGCAACCTGCCGTAAATTAGGCGATCTATACCCTGTAGAAACACCACCTTTAATTGTCCACTGCTCATCAGCATGCCAAATCCCGTACAAACGAGGGGTCACATGTGCACCAAAAAGTTGATCTTTGTCTAAACGCATACCAGCAGTCAAAGCAAAATCATTAGTGATTTGCCATTCATCTTCAGCAAACAGAGCCCAACTCCAACGAGTAAGCTTATTTGTACCTTTTTCAGACACTGATTTATTTTCATTATCTTGTAGGTCTTCATATCTATATTGTCCACCTACACTTAATGTGTGTTCCTCGAAAGCAAACGTCGTCTGATTATTAAAAAGCGTATCTGCAAACTTCATTGTACGCCCAGGGTTATTCGACTCATCACGCTGAATATAAGAAGTCATCGAACCAAAATCATAAATACCATTATGAGTCAATGAGTAGTTATTGCGTGTATAACGATTTATATCATCGTCACTAGCGCTAGTCCGACGACTTTTTCCGAGATGTGAATAACGATCTTGCTCATAACGACCAGCCTCAATTTCAAAGCTATTTTTTTCATCAGGTGTTAAAGAAATTGTTGCAGCGCCATTTCGCATTTCCTGTTCACCAAAACCATAAACAAACTTATCTTCATTACGATGAGAAAACAGTCCATTAATTTTTAATCCCAGCAGACCATCAATCAACGGCCCTGCTACATACGCGCTGGTTTGGTAGCTATTACCTGATTTTTTACGTTCAGTCAGAGTGGTATCTGCACGTAAGCTACCGTTCCATTCTTTATGCACTTTACGGGTAATGATATTGATAACACCACCCATGGCATCAGAACCATAAAGGGAAGACATTGGCCCACGGACAACTTCAACGCGCTCAATGGATGCTAATGGCGGCAGCCAACCCTGCTCAATGCCTGAGCCATCACTATTTGGTCGGGTGCTACGAGTATCAACTCGCTTACCATCAACTAGTATCATGGTGTATTGTGATGACATACCACGAATGCTGATATCACTGCCACTTCCACCACCAGTAACCATAACTCCCGGCACATCTTTCAGTGCATCCGTTACATCGCGGTAAGCTTTGGTTTCCAATTGTTCACGGCTGACCACTGAAATAGAGGCTGGCGCATCTTCAATTTTTTGTTGGAAGCCTGAAGCAGTAGTAACAATAATTTTATCTTCGCCATTATTCGCTGCATTAGCAGCTAAAACAGCACTAGATGAAATCGCAGCAATAATACCTAAGACGACTTTTTTCTTTGCAAAAACGACCATTCCCGATTCTCCAAAAGGTAGAATAGAACAATTTAATTAATCTGGATAATCGACATAAACTCAAAGTGCAGGGATAAGCACTCTTATCCCCACCAGTGTTATTTTTATTTACTCTACAGTTTTAATAAAACAGTTTATGCTTTTTATTATTTTAGCTGGCCAAATCCGTTACAAGACCATCAATTAATACTTGAGGCACTCCCTGAGAACAACGCTCTATCCGCCCCTTGACACCATATACCTGAGCCAGACTATCAGGTGTAATGACCTGTTCTGGTAAACCCTCAGAAATTAATTCACCCTTTTTTAACATTAATATATGATCACCATGACGCAGCGCAATATTAATATCGTGTACAACAACCACGGTAATAATATTCCGGCGACGTGTTTCACGTGCGACCAAATCCATAACGTGATACTGGTAATTTAAATCCAGCGCACTTAATGGTTCATCTAATAATAATAATGTCGGCTTTCTGATTAATGATTGTGCCAAACCGACCAATTGTTTTTGTCCGCCTGATAATTGATCTAAATAGCTTAAAGCTAAATGTTCAATACCAAGCTGACGTAACAGCGCCATAACTTCCTGTTCGCATTGGTCACCACTTGTCCCGCCTGATGCGCGCTGGGCAACAATAACAGATTCCAGTACATGTAGATGGACACCCGCAGGCAACGACTGAGGCAAATAAACGACATTCTGCGCACGTTGGGCAAAATTCATCTGCATTAAATCCTGCCCGTCCAGCAACAAAGCACCATTAGCCTTATTTAAACCAGCCAGTGAACGCAGTAATGTTGACTTTCCGCTACCATTCGGCCCGAGTAATACGGTGATTTTACCCCGAGGCAATGGGTTAGCATCCAGATTTTCAATAACTGGATGTTTTGGATAACCAGCCGTAAACCGGCTTATTTTTAACCCTTGGCTCATACACTTCCCCTATGGCGTAAAACGATGCTCAGGAAGAAAGGCACACCCACCAAAGATGTCACAATGCCCACAGGTATGATGACCCCGGGGATTAAATTCTTGGATGCAATCGATGCCATCGATAATACCAGTGCACCAATTAATGCACTTGCAGGTAAATAAAAACGGTGATCTTCACCAAACATCAATCTGGCAATATGAGGAGCAATCAGACCAATAAAGGCAATCGGCCCGACAAATGCCACCGCTAGCGCAGTCAATATACTGATACGTAACAGCGTTCCCAGACGAAGACGACGGATATTGATACCAAAGCTGGTCGCCCTATCTTCACCTAAACGTAATGCAGTCAGTTTCCAGGAGTTCATCATAGAAACAGGCATAAGGGTCAAGAGCACCAGCAACATAACACCCAGTTTTAACCACGTTGCTTTTGAAAGGCTGCCCATCGTCCAGAAAACCAGCCCCTGCAACGTATCTTCCGTTGCAATAAACTGCATCATGGAAACCAGCGCATTGAAGGTAAAGACCATAGCAATACCAAAGAGCACCACGCCAGATGTTGCAACTTTTGTCCAGCGCGTAATGCCATCAAGCATCAAAGCAGCTAACAAGGCAAAAATAAAAGCATTTGCAGAAATAAGCCACTGATCAGGTATACCCGGAATACCAATACCCAGTACGATTGCCAGTGCCGCACCAAAAGAGGCGGCATTGGAAACACCCAGAGTAAACGGGCTGGCCAGCGGGTTATTCAAAATAGTTTGCATTTCTGCACCCGCCAGGCCCAATGATAAACCAACCACTACCGCCATCAAGGCATAAGGTAATCGGATATCCCAGACAATTACCCGGGTTCCTGCATCCACACTCTCCGGTGAAACCAGAGTCTGCCAGAGAGCCGATAAAGATAACCCTGATGGCCCCATTGTAAAATCTAATACTAAAGAGACGCCGATAACCAAAATTAGCAACAACATCCATGCAATACGTCGATGCAGGATATGACGATAGTGTGCTTTGATATCACACTCGTTCTGTTGTTTCATCATTGGCATAGGCTCGGTAGTGACACTCATTTCTATTACCTGTTACTGCTTATTTTTCACTGACCCAATATGTACCTGCTGGTTCTACTGCCAGGAACTTAGTGTGAAGGTCTTTTAATGTCTGCTGTGGGTCTAAATCTGCAAATTGTTCAGGATAAAACCACTTAGCAAAAACTTGTGTCACTACAACGTTATAAGGTGAATTGTAGTAATGGTGCCAGATAGCATGAGTACGGCCTTCTTTCACCGCGGTCAGAGTATTGATACCTCTGCGCTCTGTCATCGCTTTCAAACCAGCGAGGGCAGTTTCTGGGGAAGTTTGAGCACCCATCTGGATACCTTCACCTTTCTCACCGGGATCCTGAGCACCGCTGGCAATATAGATATAAGGATCAGCCGTAATCACTTTTTCCAGATTCATAGTACCCAATGGTACTGGCAGAACCTCTTTAGCAATGTTTTTACCGCCTGCAAGGTCAATGAAATTGCCCATGTTGCCATTGCCTGCAGTACCACAACAGTCTTCGATAGAACCTGCTCTCAGCTCAATAAAGACTGACGGTTTCTGCTCTGCCGGAATACGGCTGGTAATATCAGTGACCAGTTTCTGATTCTTTTCATAAAAATCAGCATAAGCGTTTGCCTGCTCCTCACGGTGCAGTACTTTACCCAGCATGCGAATGCTCGGCAGAGTGTTTTTCAGTGGGTCATTACGGAAATCGACAAAAACAACAGGAACGCCTGCTTTTTCTAATTGTTTAACCAGTTCGCTGTGTTTGCCCGGGCCATGACCGGATAAACCAAAAATAGCCACATCGGGATTAAGAGTCAGTACTTTTTCAGAACTGACAGTATCAGCAGTGGTATTGCCTATCAGGGGAATGTTGTCAATTTCAGGGAATTTTGCTTTATAGATAGAGTAGGTTTGTGGATCAAGCTTGCGGAAATCACCCTGCCAGCCAACAATACGCGCCAGAGGTTTATCTCCTTCTAACACTGCGACTGAATGGAATAAACGGCCTTCACCCAATAGGATACGGTTCACCTTTGCAGGCACTTCTACAGTACGCCCAGCAACATCAGTGACTGTTTCGGCCCATGCAAAACTGGCCATCATCGCAGAGCTTGCCAATAGGCTGATACTCGCGCCTTTCACGACTGTCTGAAATCCAAACTTCACTTTAGTTAGCCTCTTCAAGCAATAATTTTGCCGTTAACAATAAAGCAAATAAGAATACTTATCAATGCGATTGATTCGGTATATCCGAAATTTAATGACGATAATTTTGCTTTAAATCCATGAAAAATAAAAACTGCCGATTCCATCACAGAACAGGCAGTTGTTTGCAAAATAAAAATAATAATGTCTTAATTAATAAGTATCATTTTATCAAATTATTATTAACATTTTATTCATGGTATGTATGCTTTATCGCCGGAAAGTCCATCTCATTGTATTTGACGAAACGTGTTTTATTTTTCAGTTTATAGCCAAACCAAATGAGCAAAAATAACGGAATACCAATATAAGTCGCCGTAACACCGTACCAGTCTATCGTATCCTGCAAAAATGCCTGATAGTTCTGGCCTAAGGTGATCAACAGACACAAAGCAAAGGCAAAAATCGGCCCGACAGGGAAAAAGCCGGAGACATAGGGCAGTTCGTTGATATTACGCCCCTGAGCGACATACCCTTTACGGAAACGATAATGGCTTATTGCAATACCAAGCCATGCAATAAATCCGGTCATACCCGAGGTATTCAACAGCCACAGATACACTGTCTGGTTACCGAACATGGAGCTTAGAAAGCATAATCCTGCAACTACAGTTGTGGCATAAAGTGCATTACGAGGAACACCGCCTTTTGACAAATGCCCAAAAATCTTAGGTGCTTTACCTTCCCTTGCCAATGTAAATAACATGCGGGTAGAAGCATACATTCCTGAGTTTCCGGCAGAAAGCACTGCGGTTAAGATCACGGCGTTCATTACCGCTGCGGCTGACAACAGACCTGCGTTTTCAAAAACCAGCGTGAAAGGGCTGACACTGATGTCTTTGACGCCATTTCTTAACAAACTTGGGTCAGTATAAGGAATAATCAGGCTAATGATTAAAATGGCGAATACATAGAATAATAAGATACGCCAGAATACTTTACGCACAGCACGGGGAATGTTTTTGGCAGGATCTTTTGATTCTCCGGCGGTAATCCCAATCAGTTCAGTCCCCTGAAATGAGAAACCGACAATCATGGCAACCCCAATCATGGCCGCAAATCCACCAGCAAATGGTGCCTCACCTATAGTCCAGTTATGCCACCCTGCCCCTTCTGCACCTTTCATAATACCGACGATCATTAAAATACCGACGATAATGAAAACAATCACCGTAGAAACTTTAATCAAAGAGAACCAATATTCTGCCTCACCGAAGCTTTTTACTGAAATGAAATTCAGCAGAAAAATCAGGCTGAGGAACAAGGCACTCCATATCCACCCCGGCGCATCCGGAAACCAGTACCCCATTACCAACTGGGCAGCGACAAGGTCAACCGCGATCGTAACAGCCCAGTTATACCAGTAGTTCCAGCCCAATGCGAAACCGAAGCCTTCATCAACATACTTTGAGCCATAAGTGGAAAATGACCCTGAAACCGGCATGTAAGCAGCCAATTCACCCAGACTGGTCATCAGGAAATAGACCATCAGGCCGATCAGAGCATATGAAAGCAGCGCTCCACCGGGGCCAGCCTGTGAAATTGTTGCTCCGGAAGCAACAAATAACCCCGTACCAATTGAACCGCCAATGGCTATCATCGCCATATGTCGTGCTTTTAGCTCACGACGCAGATTTTTGGGCGCCTGCTCCTGTGGCACGCTTTGTTCTTGAGACATTATATTCCTATATCATCGAGAATAATTTCTAATGCGGAATTGTAACAAATCCTCGTCCTCAGAATAGCGGCGATTGGCGGTTATAAGATACCTTCATGATCAGCCCTTAATTATAAGCTACACGATTATAGGTACATTAACTCTTTAATTTCAGGGTATTGGCTCAGCATTACTGACAGTAGCTTAATAACTTTTGTAACGCATTGGATATATGTTTCTGTCGGTGATAAATAAGATAAAGCGTACGATAAAGATTTAGGCCCGGTATCACCAGTTCAACCAGTGTGCCGTTTTTCAGTTGTTCCCGGACAACCCGGCGTGACAGACAACTGATCCCCATACCATACTGAACTGCATGCTTAATTGCTTCCGAGTTCCCCAGTTCCATGGCTATATTGAATCTGGGCATTTGTGAAAAAAGTAACTGATCAAGCACTTCCCGTGTTCCTGAGCCTTTTTCCCTCAATATCCAGGGCGCTTTAATTAAATCTTCCAAAGCCAGATTGGAACGCACAAGCGGACTCTCTGGTGAGGAAAAAACAATCAGCTCATCTTTCAGCCATGGCTGGGTAATTAAATCCGGGTTATGGCATAACCCTTCAATAAATGCCAAATCGACCCGGAATTCGGCAACCGATTTAATGACATCTTCAGTATTGCTGATATGTAATTCCAGCGGCGTATCTGGATACTCCTTACGATATTTCGCCAGCATTTCAGGCAACATATAATTACCAATCGTACTACTGGCTGCCAGTCTCAGTGCTCCCATTTCCAATTTAAAAAGCTGTTCCACCTCTCCAGTCTGCTCAAGCAACGCCAGAGCTTTTGGGTAAAGCAAGCGACCATGTTCATTGGTAACCAGTCGTTTTCCAACCCTGTCAAAAAGCTGTACTCCCAATTGCCCTTCAAGATCTGTCAGTGAAGCACTCACCGCAGATTGTGATAAAGCTAATTGTTGAGAAGCCTGTGTCGTTGAACCACTTTTCAGAACTTCTGCAAAAATCTCCAGCTGTCTCAGAGTGATACGCATATGGCCTCGCGGGAAACATAAAAGTAAATTGAAATGATAAGATAACCTTGATTCTAGACACTATTACGCAACTTAACAAAAGTCATGCTCTATCTATCTATTTTAATAATTAATCATATAAATATAATCAATTTTTACGATTAAATAATTTGCTATATGCTTATTCATAAAACATATAAGCGATATGAGCGACAATTATGTCTAAAAGTAAAACAGTGCCTGAAAATCAACTTAATAAAACGGGTACTATTCATTGTCATCCCTTACTGAAACTCTTTCCCGGGCTGATCCTAGCAGCAATACTGACCGCCGCCGCCACCTATTTGAGCCAGCTCCCTCTACTCATTAATATGGGACTCAGTGTCCTGACTATCGCGATTCTGATGGGAATTATTGTTGGAAATACGCTATATCCTTCATTAAAACCAATCTGTGGCAATGGAATTAATTTCACTAAACACTATCTGTTAAGAGCCGGTATCATTCTTTATGGTTTTCGACTGACATTCCAGCAGATAGCTGATGTTGGTATAGCCGGTATATTGATTGATGTCATTATGCTTTCTTCCACTTTCTTTATAGCGTTATGGCTCGGACGTGTTTTTTTCAAAATAGATAGTCAGACAGTCATGCTAATCGGAGCGGGTAGCAGTATCTGTGGTGCTGCCGCAATCATGGCTACTGAGCCTGTCGTAAAAGCCTCTTCCGACAAAGTCGCTGTTGCCATTTCTACCGTTGTGATATTCGGCACCCTTGCCATCTTTATTTATCCCTGGTTTTATCAACTCAACATTTATTACCAATGGTTTCCTTTCTCTCAGGTAGAGTTTGGCCTATTTTCTGGCTCAACGATTCATGAAGTTGCCCAAGTCGTCGCTGTTGGTCACACACAAGGAAATGCAGCCGAAGACACTGCGGTTATCAGCAAAATGATCCGTGTCATGATGCTCGCGCCCTTTTTATTACTACTTTCGGATTATCTTAGTCGGGTGAAATCTAAAAACTGTGTCAATGATCATGGAAAATCGCCAATTACCATCCCATGGTTTGCCATCTTTTTTATTGTCATGGCAGCTTTCAACTCTTTCCATTTATTACCGGAGCCAATTGTCAGCTCTATCATAGCTATTGATACTATTCTGCTGGCAATGGCTATGGCTGCTTTAGGCTTAACAACACATATCAGTGCTATTCGTCAGGCCGGAACCAAGCCTATTTTGTTAGCCTTCCTTTTGTTTATCTGGCTGATGGCTGGAGGATTGATCATCAACAAAGGCATTCATCATTTACTTAGCTGAAATTTTCACCTGAAAAAAACAATGTCATTTTTCAGCATATCACCCGACTAACTGTATCCGCTTTACAGAATTTCATTAACAATAAGAACAATGCATAATTAATGAAACAGAACAGGAGAAAGATATGAAATTTGTTGGAGCCCATGTAAGCGCTGCGGGTGGTGTGGATCAGGCAGTAATTCGAGCTCATGAATTAAAAGCAACTGCTTTTGCCTTATTCACGAAAAATCAGCGTCAATGGAATGCCCCTCCCCTGTCAACCGAAGTCATTGATAAGTTTAAAGCAGATTGTGAGCGTTACGGTTACGGTAAAGGTCAGATCCTTCCTCACGATAGTTACCTGATTAATCTGGGTCATCCGGAATCTGAAGGGCTGGAAAAATCCCGTGCTGCATTCCTTGATGAAATGCAGCGTTGTGAGCAGCTAGGTATTGATTTACTTAATTTCCATCCCGGCAGTCACCTGAAAAAAATTGATATCGATAAATGTCTGGCCCGCATCGCTGAATCTATCAATATTGTGCTAGACCAAACTCAGGGGGTCACGGCAGTGATTGAAAATACTGCTGGGCAGGGAACTAATCTTGGCTTCAAATTTGAACATCTGGCAGCTATTATTGAGGGCGTTGAAGATAAAAGCCGGGTCGGTGTCTGTATCGATACCTGCCACGCTTTTGCTGCCGGTTATGACTTACGTACCGAGCAAAATTGCGATGCCACATTCAAAGCATTCGACGATATTGTCGGTTTCAAATACCTGCGAGCCATGCATCTCAATGATGCCAAAAGCGAGTTTTCCAGCCGTGTTGACCGACATCACAGCCTTGGTGAAGGTAACATAGGAAAGACCCCGTTCAGCTATATCATGAAAGATGATCGTTTCAATGGCATTCCTCTGATACTTGAAACGATCAATCCGGATATCTGGGATCAGGAAATTGCGTGGCTAAAATCACAGCAAAGTTAATTATCTGACAGGTGTCAATTGGATCTTCGACATCATTGATGCCAGCTCAGTGCGGCTTCTGATCCCTACATCAGGCTGGCTAACCGTCAGAGCAGAAACTGCGGTTGCTAGGCGCAATGTATGTTCACTGGATTCACGCATCAGTAAACCATAAACCAGCCCACCAACCATAGAATCTCCGGCACCAACGGTACTGATGACGTCACAGTAAGGTGGTTTTGCCAGCCATGCGCCGGAAGCATTCACCCATAATGCCCCTTGCTCACCCAGTGAAATAACGACATGAGCGATCCCTTTTTGGCGCAACTCATGAGCCGCGTCAATAATGCTATCTAAATCCGGCAATGATTTACCCGCCCAGATTTCTAATTCATAACGATTCGGTTTCACCAGCCATGGTGTTGCTTGGAGGCCAGCTGCAAATGCTTCACGGCTACTGTCAAAAATAATACAGGGACAGCATTGCTGTAACTGCTTCATCCAGTCGGTAAATGATTCAGGCGAAACTCCCTCAGGCAAGCTACCGCTAACCACAACCATATCAAACTGCCCCAGCCATGAGAGGGAATCAGTAATAAACTGCTCCCATTCTTTTTCTGTCACATGGAAACCTGAGAAATTAAAATCGGTCACATCACCATATTTTTCAGTCAGTTTCACATTGATACGTGTTCTGCCAGAAACTAAATGAAAACGGTTAATCATCTTGTTTTCATCGAAAAAATGCTGAAAACCGTCCTGATTTTCTTTTCCCAGAAAACCGCTGACGGTGACATCAATACCCAAATCACGTAGTACCTTCGCAACATTATTGCCTTTTCCGGCGGCATGTAAGCCTGCGGTGCGTACACGATTAACGGTTCCTTTAACAATATCTGGACACAGGCCAACTAAATCATAAGCTGGATTTAAGGTTATTGTGGCAACTCGACGGCTCATCTTGCCCAGTATCTCCTGAATAAATAGTCATAAATTACATTAAAATTCCTCGACTATTTATAACATCAAAATTGAATCGTTTCAGTTAAATTTAATATCAGATTGGTCATTGTGTTATCTCAATCCAAAAGTAAAAATATCGGCAATCGATAATTTTTTATCCGATGAAGAAAAAAGGAATAAATCAATGTCAGTGGTTGTTGGAGTTGGTGTCATTATCATTAATGATAAAGGTGAAATTTTGCTGGGAAAGCGGACAGGTAAACATGCCCCGTACTGGTCAATATTTGGCGGACATGTTGATCCCGGTGAAACATTTGAAGAATGTGCTATCCGTGAAATTCAGGAAGAAATTGGCTTAAAAATTCAAAACCCGCAGGTTTATGGGATCTGTAATAACATCCAAACCTACCGTGAAGAAGGAAAGCATACTATTTCTGTCTGCCTGATGGCCCACCATCCCGGCGGAGAACCGCGTCTAATGGAACCAGAAAAATGTAACCAACTTATCTGGTGCGATCCTAATGACCTTCCAGAGCCTCATTTTGAGGCCAGCCGCAGTGCAATTAAACTCTGGCAACAGAAAAAGTTCTATTTGCCTGCCTGACATACAGGTACACTGCCAATATCGACAAAAGGCAGTGTATCTGAAACCAAACAAAAGCCATTTGCATATCTCCTTGATTAATTGTTTACACATGTTCCTTATTAATGTATCGTCGCGCTAGTACAAAGGTGACACTTATTCATCAGGAGTCTATATGACCATTGAGGTAACGCAAAATTTTAAACGCCCCTCTATATTAGGCGGAGCAATGATCATTGCCGGTACTGCTGTCGGTGCTGGTATGTTTTCCATTCCCATCGTCACTTCTGGTGTATGGTTTACAGGATCAATAATTTTGCTGGTTTACACTTGGGTCTGTATCTATTTCTCAAGCCTGATGATCTTGGAAGCCAATATGAATTACCCCTGTGGCGCTAGCTTTCATACCATTACCAAAGATTTGCTGGGCAAAGGCTGGAATGTACTTACTGGGTTATCCATTACCTTTGTTTTATATATTCTGACTTATGCTTATATCTCAGCTGGCGGCTCAATTATTTTTCGTAATCTCAATAGCATTATTCCGCTGCCACAAGCCGGAACTGGCCTGATTTTTTCCTTTATTGTCGCCTTCATTGTCTGGTTATCAACCAAAGCTGTTGATCGTCTGAGCACGATTTTAATCGGTGGTATGGTCATCACATTTATCATGTCAGTGGGGGGAATGTTTACTGAAGTCAAACCCGCTATATTGTTTGATCAGACAAATACCGAAACCAGTTACCTGCCTTACGCTTTAATGGCATTGCCATATCTGCTGACTTCCTTTGGTTATCATGGCAACGTGCCGGGGTTAGTAAAATATTATAATAAGGATGTCAAAGCCATTACCCGCAGTATGCTTTATGGCTCTCTGATAGCTCTGACCATCTACATTTTGTGGCAGTTTGCCATTCAGGGAAATATTCCCCGTGAAGCATTTAAACAGATCATTGCTGATGGTGGCAATGTCAGCGATTTATTGAACCAAATGGATAATGTGTCTGGTAATAAGACAATAAATCAATTGTTAAATGCCTTCTCATATATGGCATTATCCAGCTCATTTTTAGGTGTTTCACTTGGATTATTTGATTATCTGGCTGATTTTTTCGGGTTTGATGATAGCCATACAGGGCGTTTAAAGACTGCTTTAATGACGTTTATCCCACCTACTGTTCTGGCATTACTTTTCCCGAATGGTTTCCTGTATGCAATCGGGTTTGCAGGACTTGCAGCCACTATCTGGGCAATTATCGTGCCGGCACTGATGGCACGTGCCAGCCGGCGGCGCCATCCACAAGCCAGTTATCGTGCTCCCGGTGGCAATATCCTGATAGTTTTTATTATCCTGTTTGGTCTAATCAATGCAGTCGTACACATTCTATCTTTATTTGACCTTTTACCTGCCTACCGCTGATTCTGACTAAATTCCCCTGCCCCGGTAAAAGTACCGGGGCATTCATTTCTTGCCTAATTTCCTGACTGCGAGTAATTTTGTCGCCACTAAAATCCTTATTCCACTGTATTACAGAAGGTATCTATGGCTAAAGCCAATGAAATTAAACGCGGAACCGCAATCAATCACAACGGAAAACTATTATTAGTTAAAGACATTGATATTCAGTCACCCAGCGCACGCGGCGCTAGTACACTGTATAAAATGCGCTTTACCGATATTCGTACCGGTCAGAAAGTGGAAGAACGCTTCAAAGGTGATGATATTCTGGAAACGATTACACTAACTCGTCGTAGTGTCAGTTTTTCGTACATCGATGGTGATGAATATATCTTCATGGATAATGAAGATTTCACACCGTATCACTTTAAAAAAGAACAAATTGAAGAAGAATTGCTGTTTATCCCGGAAGAAGGTTTACCGGGAATGCAAGTGATGACAATGGAAGGTCAACTGTTGGCTCTGGAATTACCACAAACTGTTGATATGGTCATTGAAGAAACTGCTCCGGGAATTAAAGGCGCATCAGCAAGTGCCCGTACAAAACCAGCAAAAATGAGCACGGGGTTGTCGATTCAGGTTCCTGAATACCTGAGTTCCGGAGAAAAAATCCGCATTCATATTGCAGAACGTCGTTATATGGGACGTTGCGATTAGTTCAGTGTTTTTGGATATAAGTTGCTCCTTTCTGATAAAAGAGCAACTTATTATCTGTTTAAATTAAAAATAATCCACATTAATAATTGCCAAACGCTTTTTATTATCAGTCCATTTCACTTTAGTAACACCTATATTACCGGGAAGGATAATACTTCCGGGATTTTTTGCTTTGTAGACTGAAACAATCTGTTTTACCGTAATATTTTTACCCTTTCTATAGCAGGAGATATTGGCCTGAGCACTTGATACAACAACCTGACACCCTGGATCAACAATAGAGCCTGAAAAGTGTATTTTTCCACTTGTAGATTGTGCATATCCATAAGAAATCCATGAAAACAACAAAACGCTGATTAATAGTTTAAGATAATTTTGCATGGTGACCTCACTTCGTTTGTCCATTAACTAAAACTCAGTTACCTTTTATTCCTTCATCTCCATAATAAATATTTAATGTGAAAATAATACGACATCAATACCTTTTATTGATTTATATCAAAGGTGAATTTATAGCTAAAAAGAAAGATACTACTTTCATTAATTAATTTAAAACACTGTTATTAACAACTAATATTTGAGTTAAATTTCATATAAAATTTAAAATAAATCACAAAATTTTAAAATTAGCGCAGCAAGGAAATTAGAAAATTGTTATATAACATTTAGTGATAAGTTATAGTGACAAATCCTAATTCTTATTTGCTCCAATCTATCTTACTCCCTTTGCCCTAATACATATTGGTCATTAAGATGGATTGCCACTATTCTTCTGGGAATTGTATTATTTTTTCTTATGTATTGACTGTTGTGGTACTTATGCCAGCTTACTGTTTTTTCAATTTCTCTATTTCGATTATCAGATATACAAGGGGGATCATCAGCAGCGAAATCATAGGATCGAGAGGTATCCGGTTTGAATTTTAAATCCGGAGGATAATGAGCCAATACAGGATAAGATAAAAATATAAACAAAAATATGACTATGTTCTTTAACATAAGCATTTAACCTCTGCAACCGGTATCACTACCTTTCTCGGTTTTAACCCCATGCCAATCCCTAAACCAGACAATGGTTTAACGCTCTGCTATCTATATAACGATACAACGGAAAATGAAACAATTTCTTTATATATTTTATTTATCCCAACCACAATTCGACATAATATACTAACAAATTAGGATATGAAAAAATCAATAATTAATTATTTAATAATAGTCAGTGCTCAACAATTACACCAAATATATATTATCGTTACTGAGGTAACCATTTAACTATTTTTCCGATATCTTGATATTATTCATATCATAATGATATAAAATGCAATCAATTGAAAATATGAATATATAAATACTATACGGATTACATATTACACAGCCGAATGATTACTCTTTTCCCTAATTTTTGTTATAGTGCCCTGACCCTCAATCTAGCTGCCAAAACCCATTGTCGCATTAAAATAGGTAACACATGACCCGTAGTCGCCCACTAACTATACTTATACTCAATATGCTTGGTTTCGCCCTGTTTTTCTCATGGTATTTACCTGAGAATCACGGCTTTTGGTTTCATATTGACTCCACCATTTTTCATTACTTTAATGAAAAACTACTACCAAACTCAAAATTTGCATTATTTGTCGCTATCGTGAATATAAGAGCATTTGACGTCATCTCACTCTTATGTATGGGTTTACTTTATTATAGCGCATTTCGTAAACAAAATTACGCAGGCAAACGCCGTCTTTTTATGATTGGTCTGGTCATGCTGATAACCGCCGTGATCATAAATCAAATTGGTCATCAGATCCCCGTTAGCCGTCCAAGCCCGACCTTAACATTTGAAAACGTCAATCGTGTAAGCGAAATGACAAGCTGGCATACCAAAGATGCTTCCGGTGATAGCTTCCCGGGGGATCACGGACTGATGCTGCTAATTTTTAGCTGTTTTATCCTTCGATATATTTCCCGTGGGGCATTCTTTATCGCTTTACTAATTATGATCGCTTTTGCCCTCCCTCGTATTATGGCTGGTGCGCATTGGTTTACAGATATTGCTGTTGGTTCATTATCATTCACTTTAGTTGGAGTGAGCTGGGCATTATTGACTCCTCTGAGCGACACTTTAGCTGATTGGTTAGATAAAAAATTACCGCATATCGGTCGTACCCGCTAAAAAGATAATTATTATCGGGGAGATACTCACTATCTCTCCGATAATATAGACTTTTTCTCCAACGGAGAAAAAACAAACAAAACAATTCTAACCTATTAGTTTATAATCTAATTTTTTGTAAATAATTATTTTTATCTCTCGCTTTTTTCTCACGGTTTCTGTACTCTTCCGCTAGTCCTTTTTATTAAAATACTCCTTTTGTAAAGATATTAATAAAATGTGTGGCTTCACACACTTTAGGGACGAAAAGTTTGTCAATTCGCTACTTTATACTAGCCTTTAGAGCGTTTAGTGTTTTTGTGGTGGCGATAAGTCACATTAAGGACTGCAAGGGAAATTAATATAATGGTCAAATCTCAACCAATACTGAGATATGTATTGCGGTTTATTCCCGCAATTATCGCGGCAGTGGCACTGACCGCATGTAGTTCTCCAGATTCCCAGATACGTAGTAAAAAACCTGAAACTCAGACCACCGTAAATGGTCAGAACAGTCAAAAGCATTTTCTCCTGCAAACATCTCAGGATGAATTTGAAACATTGGTTAAAAATCTGGATATCAAATCTAAGATCCTTAACCAATACGCAGACTGGAAAGGAGTTGCCTATCGGCTCGGTGGTAATACGAAACGTGGTATTGATTGTTCAGCATTCGTACAACGCACCTTTCATGATCAGTTCGGTATGGCGTTACCCCGCTCTACATCAGGGCAACAAAGTATAGGTCAGACAGTTAGCCGTACTAAATTAAAAGCGGGTGATTTAGTACTCTTTAAGACAGGTGTTCACCGGCGCCATATCGGTATCTATATAGGCAATAACCAGTTTGTGCATGCTTCCACCAGTAGTGGTGTCATGGTTTCCAAATTAACGGATACTTATTGGAGCAAACGCTATTACGGTGCACGTCGTGTTTTAGCAGATGATCTTAAGGCCTCAATATAGCCTCTTTTTTCTACCCTATATTTTCTCTTGCAGTATAAAAAACGCCTCCATTCGGAAGCGTTTTTTATTCAGTTATTATTCGTTAAAGTGGGTAAAATGCTGTTATATTTTCAGCAATTGCAGCACCTAATGTCTTCAGCCGACATATCACTGCACTTTCATCCTCTCGAGCAAAAAACAAACACGGCTCACCTTCCCACTCAATTACCGCACTTATTATTTGCATATCAGAAATAGACTGATGTATATCATGCAAGATACTCCATGCATGTTCGCCTTCATGGCTTAACAATTTCAGCCCCATCAGGGTATTTCCTATATCTGCCTCTTCTTCTGGCAAGATTTCAACTCTTGTCCCGACAAAACCAGATGACCACCGATAACTTTGCGGCAGTCTGTGTACTACCGAAAGTTGAATATTATTCACGTATTATTCCTATCAGAAACAACATTAATACATCTAACCACCAGCTGTTGGCTACCGACCTCTCAAAACCGAATAACCACCCAACAAAAAAGTAAATAAAAAGTTAAAACAAAAATCACAACATCACACTTTTTTCGTCTTTTATTTAGAAAAAAATGAGATCAAACTCGCACTTTGTATATATTTATACTGTTTTGGTAAAAAATTCAACTTATTTTTATGTAAAGTGGCAACTTTTTATTCAAGATTTGTTTACAAAACGATATTTTTCCTAACGATAAAACACGATAATATTTTTACAATATCCTTTCATTACATATGGTTAGTAAAGAACAAAATGTTTACCATATAGAGTCATATATTTAACATTTTTAAATTAACAAAAAACAAACAAAATAGAGCGATTTGGCATCATAAAATTAACACCCAGCCATATTTGACTATCTTTTCATTCGATAGATCTGCTTATCTAATAAATAATAATTAACACACAGCCAGATTCTTGGGATATTTTTGCTTCTGAGTGAAGAACTATCTGCTTTAGAAGGAGAAACTCAGGTACTGATATAGCAGCTTAATTTCATGAACAGACCATGAAAATGTAATTTAAGAAACCGTAGATAGAGTTATATACGCAACGGATTTCAAGATGCGTCATGACGACAAAGGAGAAATCTATGGAAATAAGAAACCACCTTGTACAACCAGTGGTTTCTATTAATTACGTGATTATTTTATTGTTTTGCTCTACTCGCATAGACAATCAATACCATTGCTAATATCACGCATAAAGCCATTGAGCCAACCATGGGCCAAGCACTTTTTTCAGGAGCAGAAGATAGAATTGCTCCAACCAAAGCAGCAATACTGAAACGTAAAGTTCCGGATAATGATGCGACCGTTCCGGCCATATGGGGATAGCCATCCAAAACAACCGCCATTGAGTTAGATGCAATCAAAGAAATACAGCTAATATAAATTGCAACACCCAATACCAGAGAAATAAAGCCCAAATCCAGCATCGTGCTGAATAACAACCATAACCCCATAAGAAATTGCACGAACACACCAAATTTCAGCATCTTCAATGCACCATATTTGCGGACAAATTGGCTATTGATGGTTGTCATAACAAACATAAAAATGATGTTCAACCCGAAATAATAGCCAAAATGCTGCACAGGGACACCATTCAGTTGAATATAAACAAATGAGCCAGCACTGAGAAAAGAAAACATCCCGGCAAAAGAAAAACCACTTGCCAAAATATAGCACAAGACCTGACGCTGCCTAAACAACATCACAAACTGCCCTAGAGTTACTTTTAAGTTAAAGTGCAGCCTTCTCTCTTTAGGTAATGTTTCCCTGATAAAAACCGCTACTAGCAATGCCGCTATGACAGCCGCAATTGCAATAGACCAGAAAATAGCATGCCAGTTAAACCACACCATCATTATTCCACCCAGCATAGGAGCAAGTAGCGGAGCAATGATCATAACCAGCGTCACAAATGACATACTGCGAGAAAATTCATCTTTGGTGAATATATCACGCATTAAAGCATTGATCACAACGCTGGCCGCGGCGGCTGCAAAACCGTGCAAAAACCGCATGGAAATAAAGGTGTCAATATTTTGAGCCAGAGCACATGCGGCAGAAGATATTGCAAAAACAGTCACTCCACCCAAAATAACCGGCTTCCGTCCCAGACTGTCAGACATTGGTCCATAAACTATCTGACCAATAGCAAACCCTAAAATATAGCTGTTCAGGGTCATTTGTACTTTGCCATCACTGACGCCGAAATCAGAAGCTATTGTTGGCATACTCGGCAAATACATATCAATTGCCAGTGGCATCAGCATAGAAATTAGCCCAAGAATAAGGACTAACCCCAAATAAGATAATCGTTGTTGTTGCACTCGTTTTTTCCCAAAACAACTTGATAAAATAGACAAAAAATTAAGCTGTTGGCATGTTTATGCTCTTGATTTCGCTCCCTGTCAGCATCCTGTATTCACCGGGCTCCAAATCAGGATCCAGATAAATATCACCAATGCGCTCACGATGGAGTTCAACGACATGGTTTCCAACAGCAGCGAACATTCTTTTTACCTGATGATACCGCCCTTCACTGATAGTCAGACGTACAAGCTGAGGCTCGATAATCTCTAATTTGGCGGGTTTCGTCAGTGTTTTTTCCCCATTCAACAGGATACCTGAGAGAAATTTTTCTTCAGTATCCCCTGAAATCGGATTCTCCAGTGTCACAAGATAAGTTTTTTCACAATGATGCTTAGGTGACGTGATGCGATGTGACCACTGCCCATCGTCAGTCAATAAAACTAAGCCTGTTGTATCAATATCCAACCGTCCTGCTGAATGTAATTTATGGGCAACAGGCTCATCAATAAAATATAAAATTGTCGGATTTGAGGGATCATCAGTCGAGCACACATATCCCTGTGGTTTATTCAGCATAAAATAACGTGGGCCATCGAATTGCTCCAGTACCGTTCCCTCATAAGCAACAGTCTGCTCAGGTTTCAGTTTATATGACCCTGCTTTAATAATTTCATTATCGACAGTAACCTGCCCAGCTCGTAATTCCCGCCCAACATCGTTACGGCTGATACCTAATTGTTGTGATAAAAATTTATCCAATCGCATGTATAGCTATACCTAACAAAAAAATAATCTAAAAAAATCGCAAAATGACTTTAAGCCTACTACTGAATGACAAGATTAAACAGATAATTTATAGCGTAATTGTAAAATCAATAAATAGAACAGACAAAAGTGCTATTCTCTCTGTCAACGATTTTTACCCGATATCCGTGACAGTAATATAACAATGGCTTTTACCTTACGCCCTTATCAGCAAGAAGCGGTTGATGCGACCATCCGCCATTTCCGCCAACATAAAGAACCCGCAGTGATTGTCTTACCTACTGGTGCAGGTAAGAGTCTTGTCATTGCTGAGCTGGCAAAGCTGGCTCATGGTCGGGTTTTGGTTCTAGCACATGTTAAAGAACTTGTTGCGCAAAACCATAGTAAGTATTGCTCATATAACCTAACGGCTGATATTTTTTCTGCCGGACTGCACCAAAAACAGAGCGAAGGAAAAGTTGTTTTTGGTAGTATTCAGTCCGTTGCCCGTAACTTAGATCGTTTTAACCATCAATTTTCACTGCTAATCATCGATGAATGTCATCGGATCAGCGATGACGAAAATAGCCAATATCAACAAATTATCCAACAACTCCAAAAAAATAACCCTAGACTGCGCATTTTGGGTTTAACCGCCACTCCTTACCGTTTAGGTACTGGCTGGATATATCAGTATCACTACCACGGTATGATCCGCGGCGATGAAAATTGCTTCTTTCGTGACTGTATTTATGAGCTTCCGTTGCGCTATATGATAAAACATAATTTTCTCGTTCCTCCGGAAAGACTGGATATGCCCGTTATGCAGTATGATTTCAGTCAGGTACGCACCAGCCAGCAGGGTATTTTCGATACAGCTGAATTGAATCGGGAAATTAAGCGACAAAAGCGCATCACACCACATATTGTCAGGCAAATTATTGAGTATGCAGAAGATCGGAAAGGCGTTATGATTTTCGCAGCCACAGTTGAACATGCTAAAGAAATATCCCTGTTACTCCCGGCAGAACAAGCTGCATTAGTCAGTGCCGATACACCAGGCCATGAGCGAGATCTCTTGATCAACGCATTCAAAAAGCAGCAATTACGTTATATGGTCAATGTTGCTGTACTGACAACGGGATTTGATGCCCCCCATGTTGATCTTATCGCGATATTACGTCCGACGGAGTCCGTGAGTCTTTATCAACAAATCGTTGGAAGGGGACTGCGTTTATTTCCTGATAAAAAAGAGTGTCTAATCCTAGATTATGCAGGCAATCCTCATGACCTCTATACGCCAGAAGTCGGAAGCCATAAGCCCGATTCACAAAATCAGCCTGTACAGGTATTCTGCCCTCTCTGCCAATTTGCCAATACCTTCTGGGGAAAATGTACCGCAGAAGGTGACATAATTGAGCACTTTGGACGCCGTTGTCAGGGATGGGAAGACGACGAGAATGGAAAAAGGCATCAGTGTGATTTTCGTTTTCGCTTTAAATCATGTCCGCATTGCGGCACAGAAAATGACATAGCAGCCCGACGTTGTCATCACTGTCAGGAAATACTCGTTGATCCTGACGATATGCTAAAAGCAGCACTTAAGCTCAAAGATGCTCTGGTGTTACGTTGTGGGGGGATGCAATTAACTCCGGGTAATGACAACAAAGGTGAATGGCTCAAGATTACTTATTATGATGAAGATGGCGCAAATGTCTCTGAGTTATTTCGTTTAACGACACCAGCCCAGAAAAAAGCATTTGAACTTCAATTTATACGCCACCATCAACGTGCGCCGGGGGTTCCTTTGCTCTGGAAAACTGCGGGCGATATCGCACAACAACTTCCTTTACTGCGACATCCTGACTTTGTTGTAGCCCGGAAAAAAGGACAATTCTGGCAGATTAGGGAAAAAATATTTGATTATCAGGGCCGCTTCCGCCGGGCTGATGATCTGTATTAAATGACACAATCACAGGCAGCAGAGTACTTTATATTTGCTGTCATACCGGTTTTTCGTTAAAATGCCGCCCGCTTAGCGTAATACATAATGTTAAGCCAAATATCGAACCTGCTGCTGGGTCGCCTGTAGCAGGATTTATTTTCTTCTTTTATAGAGAAAAAATGATGTTAACTATTAATGCAGAAGTACGTAAAGAGCAGGGTAAGGGTGCGAGCCGCCGCCTGCGCAGAGCTAACAAGTTTCCAGCAATCATTTATGGTGGTAACCAAGAGCCAGTTTCTATCGAACTGGATCACGATGCAGTTATCAACCACGAAAGCAAGCCAGAATTCTACGAAGTTCTGACTCTGGTCGTTGATGGTAAAGAAACTAAAGTTAAAGTGCAGGCAGTACAGCGTCATCCGTTTAAACCTAAACTGACGCACATTGATTTCCTGCGTGCTTAATTAGCCAGAATCGAGCTTTTATCGGGACGCCGAGTAAATAACGCCGCATTTGCGGCGTTATTTATTTCTGGCTTTTACGAAAACTTTAACCTTAAAATCGACAACATTAGTGATTATTACTACCACGACGTTGCAACTGATCCCGCAGATTTGGTGGCGTACCCTTAATCGTCAATGTATCCGTCGCCGGATCCCAGAAAATTCTTTCTCCAAGTAACATAGCATCAAAGTTAATCGTTAACCCGCCACCACTACCGGCAAATTTAGTCAATTGGCGCAACGTACTGCGATCTGCCGGGAAGCTCTCTTCCAAGTCGTAGTCTTGGCCTTGAGAAAATTGCTGAAAGCTCTGTTCACCTAATGGTGGTAATTCCTGCGATAATTCTTGCAGTTTAATCTCTTCGCCCGCCTGTAACTGCTCATTGCAGTAACTGTAAACTTGTTGGCGATAAGCCTGTCGCTCATTTTTATCAAGCTGAGCAGATTCGCAATAATCATCCACTGCCTGCAATAATCCTTTATTCTGCACCTTAGCATTCATTCCTTCACTGGCGGCCAGAAAATCCATGAAAAAGTCAGATACCTTGCGCCCTACCCTACCTTTCAGGAAAGTCAGATAACGGCAGGATTCAGGGTTAGTTTCCCATTCCGTCAAATCAATTCTGGCAACGATATCGGCATGAGGGATATCAAGATATTGTGTCGTATTGACATCCAGAGCCTCATCGACTGAAGTACTACTACAGCTATTCAGAACTGCGATTAACAAATACTCCACAGCCAAATATCGATATTGGCAAAATAATACCGTGCCACCTTCTGCAAACGGGTATTTTATCAGTTCATCTTTCAGACGAACGGTCGCAGCCCGGCTGAAACCTAAAAAATCTTCATTTCCCTTGCGCTGATGGCGAAGTGATTCAGCCAGCTCACTTTCATCACTGAACACACCATAAGCCTTGCTTTTAGCGCTATACACACGATGTAATTCAGCCATCATCTCTTCGACTACCTGATTGGTATCCAGCAGAGAATCCCGCAAAATCACTTCCAGTGTTTGTTCGTCACGTTTAATCAACTGATGTAACGCGATCTGGGTAATTTCCAGACTCATTATTTCTACTCCTTTTACAGCACTGACCTTCTGGGTATTGCAGTTAGCGGCGTATTCAAACACTGTTCCTTCTCTGCTGCAACCAAAAAACCCAATGATGGAAAAGTGTTCACAATTTAATTATTCGCGTTCCCCATATCACAGGCTAAAATGAGGCAGCAGACACAAGAATGGCAACAATTTGTACAATAAGGAAATTAAATTGTCATAAAAAAGCAGAAAATAGCCCCTCTATACGGTAATATATTGGGCTTTGTACATTCAGGATATTTGAGTCATGCCACAGTCATCTCGCTACAGCGATGAAAAAGTTGAACATTTATTAGCTGAACTAGTAAGTGTTTTCGAAAAAAACCACGTGCCTACCGATCTTTCATTGATGGTTTTAGGCAACATGGTCACGAATTTGATCAACACGAGTATTGCACCAGCCCAACGCAAACATATCGCAAACTCGTTTGCACACGCGTTACAATCTTCAATTAACGAAGATAAAGCGCATTAATTTTTCCATTAAAAAATTAACGTAAGAAAATATGGTGACTAACCGCCAGCACTATCGCGAAAAAGTTTCTCAAATGATCAGTTGGGGGCACTGGTTCGCTCTGTTCAATATCGTGTTCAGTCTTGTGCTGGGCAGTCGCTATTTATTCGCATCTGACTGGCCGGGTTCGCTGTTTGGTCGCATTTATGCGCTGGTCAGTTGGCTCGGTCATTTTAGCTTTATTGTTTTTGCCGCTTATTTACTAGTGTTATTTCCCCTGACATTTATTGTGATGTCACAGCGTTTACTGCGATTTCTTTCCGCAGCTCTGGCAACAGCAGGGTTAACACTACTGATATTTGATTCTTCCATTTATGTGCGTTTTCACCTGCACCTGACACCATTGGTATGGGATTTGGTTACTAATCCCGAGCAGGGTGAACGGGCAAGAGAATGGCAATTGATGTTCATCTGCATTCCACTTATTTTTCTGGTGCAGATGCTATATGGAACCTGGAGCTGGCAAAAATTACGCAGCCTGAATCGGCAAAAACTCGGTAAACCTGTGGCGGCTATCTTTATCACAGCTTTTGTGGCCTCCCATATGATGTATATCTGGGCAGATGCTAATTTCTATCGCCCTATCACCATGCAACGCTCAAATCTACCGCTTTCATACCCCATGACAGCGCGTAAATTTCTTGAAAAACATGGTTTGCTGGATAAAAACGAATATCAACGCCGTATCAGTCAGCAAGGAAACCCAGCTGCTCTGACCATTGAATATCCATTGAATAATCTGTCTTACCGTGATAGCGGCCGCGGCTATAATTTATTATTGCTGGTTGTGGATAGTCTGGATAATGGTGACATTACAGCAAATAAAATGCCATTCCTTGAGCGCTTCACAAAGAGTAACATTCAGTTCACTCAGCATTTTAGTACCGGTATGAAAAACGACACCGCATTGTTCGGTTTATTCTACGGTATATCATCAAGCTATCTGGATAGTATTCTTAATAGCCGAAAACCCTCAGCACTTATTGATGCCTTAACTCACCAAAAGTATCAGTTTGGTCTTTATTCATCAGATGGATTCCAGACACCTCTTTATAGGCAGGCTATTTTAACCGATTACTCGCTTCCCTACGAAGCTAACCCAAATGACAACCTGACTGTAGAGCAATGGCAGCAATGGCTAAATTCGCGTAATAATACTACACCGTGGTTCTCATTTTTAAACCTTAATGGTGTTTCTCCTTCGTCAATTCAGATTGATAAGAAAACACTGGATACTGAAATCAATCACGTTTTAGATACGCTGAAAAATAAAGGTATTCTGAACAACACCATCGTTGTTATTACTGCTAAGCATGGCAGTACCATCACAAACAACGATCCAAAATGGTTTATCGGTGACAAATTTAATCGTAAGCAAATGCATGTTCCATTGATCATTCACTGGCCGGGAACACCGGCACAAGTTATCAACAAACTGACCGGTCATCAGGATGTTATGACTACATTGATGCAGCGTTTATTGCACGTAAGCAACTCACCTGATGATTACTCTCAGGGAGAAGACCTATTCAGAGATCAAAGAAATATTCCTTGGCTCATTACCGGTGAAAACGGTTCACTGATCGTGACAACGACTGAAAACACAATTTATCTTTCCAAAGATGGGGATTACCATCTGTACGACTCAGATGGCAATGAAATCCAGAACGCAAAACCGAATCTTACTCAACTATTACAAATACTGACTGAAATCAAACGATTTTTAGCAAACTAATTGCCGATAAATCAATCACTCACTAAAGAAGGGACTTGCTTTGCAAATAAAAAAAGGTACTATAAGCAAAGTCATCGGCATGTAGCGCAGCCTGGTAGCGCACCGTCATGGGGTGTCGGGGGTCGTAGGTTCAAATCCTATCATGCCGACCAAATTTCCCTAGAAAAACCAACCTGTTACGGTTGGTTTTTTTATGCCTCCAATTTGATTGGGGTAAAATGAGGGTAAAATGGGGGTAAAATGGCCGACAAAAAATGGCAAAAGCTCCCTAACTTTGGAATGGATTTTGTTGTTGGCTAAAGGGGAATGAAATGCCTTTTTTCTTGCTGTTTTTTTTCAATAGTTCTGATTGATATTCATTAGAAAAAATATTCATTGACATCTTTTCTATACACATTGAAAAAAGATGAAGTTGCAAACATTCGTGACAATGACATATGCATGGACTACTCCTGTTGGCGTGAACCAATGTTAAAGAAGAAGTTTCTTGGATATTAATTCTGATTTTGTAACCAACAGAAATTGAACTGGTGACCTATTGATTACAAGTCAGTAGTTTTAATTTTAAATCAATCAGATACCGCATAAAATCACACTTTCACGTCCCAACATTGAAAAAGTTTAAAAAGGTTCGAAAAGCATTAGAAAACTTTTGTGTCTTCGCAAAAAATCCACATCATTCTGGGTCATGTTCCCAATGGTTAGATCGGTTATGAGATGTAGTATTCACGCTCAATGAACGTACCGACCACTTTGTCATGCATCTCTTCGGATTTGGAATAACCTATTGTCTTTCTATTCAGCCTCTTTATCCGGATACGAAGCGTAAGATTCGTTCTCTCGATACGTTGGGTAAATTTCTTTCCCGTGAGGTGTTTTTTCTTAGGCAGGCAATCGTAAACGGCATAATCATCTGTACAGTAAAACCGGATAGTAAAAGGAGATAGGAGTGCCAGCAGCTTTTTCAACGTTTTCCTGCTGCGATCCCCAAACACATGTGCCACTACCCGTTTCCTATTCGGCTCCCACGCATACCAGAGCCAGCGCTGATTTTTCTTATTACCGACAAATGACCACTGCTCGTCTATTTCACAGACAATATGAATTTCACTGCCCGAAAGCGGCAGCGTAGTTACTTGTCTTGGTGTGAGTTTTTTAATGTGCAAATGACCGTGTTAATACCGACTTTCAGAACCCGAGCCGTGTCCCTGACACCAGCGTTATTCATGGCCATATCAATAATTCGTTCTTTCATGCCGGGGTGGCAGGCTTGATAGGTATAGTTCAGTTGGAAGGTTTTACGGCAAGCATAGCAGCGATAGCGGGGGTGCCCAGTACGCCCTTTTCCATGCCCTTTAACCTCGTCTGTTTTATGACAGTAACGACAAACCACATCAACTTTAGCCATATCTCACCCAGAATAAAAAGTAAGGAGTTTATCACAATATCTAACTATTGGGAGCATGACCTCATTCTGGATGGGGCGGGTTACCATCAAGCCGAGTTGGTGAAAAATATTGCGTATGTCCTGAATATTGAATTGCATTACCTCCCACCTTACAGTCCAAACCTCAATCCGATAGAGCGATTGTGGAATTATATGAATGAGCAAGTGCGTAACAATATCTATTTTCCGGATGCGAAGACCTTCCGTGAAACCCTTCGTCACTTTTTTCATATCACTTTGCCAGAAAAAGCGAAAGAGCTCACGACTCAGGGCGCGAGCATACTTTGATTAATATTTATTCTCAAAATGTAAATTTTGTTCTTTAACCCTATGGTTTACTATAAAAGTTTAAAAAATTGTTTTTATGACTACATTTCACTCGATATAAATACTGTGAAATTTAATTTTTGAAAAATAATCATCTTTAAAAATCCATTAAAATAGTGTGCTCGCGCCCTGGCTCACGATTCGACTGACTGATAATTTTCAGATTTTAAAGCCTGCATCTTCAAGTTAGATTGGTATAAATCTATCGACATTATCATATCAAAACAAATTTTCTAGAAATTCGTTGTAGATTTACTGCATAATATAGTCCTTCCTTTTACCCTTCACTTTTCACAAATAAGAAAGATTTTATATTATGTTACTAAAATATAGACCTGATATCGATGGATTAAGAGCCATAGCTGTACTGCTCGTTGTGTTTTACCATGTAAGATTGCCAATTTCTGGCGGATTTATTGGCGTAGATGTCTTTTTTGTCATATCTGGATTTTTGATAACGTCAATAATAGCCAGTGAGATAAAAAGCGGAACATTCTCATTTGCTAATTTCTACAGCAAAAGGGCAAAAAGATTACTGCCGCCATTTATCTTTATGTTAATACCCCTTTTTGTATATTGCTGGTACAACTTACTGCCTGATGATTTGTTATCATTCTCGAAAAGTGCATTGTTATCCATGTTAGGAGTTAGTAACTTCTATTTTTATAATAATACTAACTATTTCAACTCAACAGACAGTGAACCACTTCTTCACACTTGGTCTTTGGCAGTAGAAGAACAATTTTATCTTTTTTGGCCCATAATTCTTATTATCTTATGCAAGAATAGAAAACCTCATCTAAACTCTATCATACTGTCTGTCATTTTAGTTTTATCAATATTTTCCTCTCAGTATTATGTCATCAACGATAAAAATCTAGCATACATGATGCTTCCGTTTAGATTTTTTGAACTAATGGCTGGAGCTATGCTAGCACTGAGTCGTGAATACATAAAAATGAGCGATAAGGCGACCGATGTTGCATCATTTGTTGGTTTATTGCTGATCACATTAAGCGCCTTATTTATTAATAAGGACAGTCAGTTCCCAGGATTTCTAGCGTTACCAGCTGTAGTTGGTTCGGTTATACTGATAGCAGCATGTAATCAAAATAAGGTAGGATTTTTTAATAAGGTGCTATCAAGCAAACTAATTGTATATATTGGGAAAATTTCATATTCTTTTTATCTCTGGCATTGGCCAATCATTTCACTTGCAATATATAGAGGAATTGAGTTAACAGCAGAAAATGCAATAATTATTATCTTAATTTCATTTTCTTTAGCATCATTTAGTTATCATTTTATAGAGCAGCCATTCAGGAAATTCAATTATAAAAAATTCACATTGCCATTACTTTATATTACCCCTGTTATTTTAATTTCATCACTGTATTTTATAATGGATTTAAATGATGGGTTCAAAAATAGATTAAATAATTTGGTAAATGAATTAAATGATTCAAATTCCCCTAATGTAGTAAGAAGTGAATGCATAGAGAAAATGAAAGTAGGTAACTATAATGAATGCTATTTAGGAGTGAAAAAAGAAAATCCAGACGGTATTTTTATTGGGGATTCATTTGGTAATGCATATTCTGGATTTATTAATGAACTTGCTAAAGATGCTGGAATAATGATTCATGACACAATGAAGAGTTCCACTCCTTCTATACCTGGTGTTTATGTTTCTAAATTCGATGTTAAAACAAGTAGCGAATTGGCGAATGAGATTATAAATTACACTAATCTTAGATCAGAAATGGCAAAGTCAGATAATATAAAATATGTGATAATATCAGACTTTTTTGATCAGTATAACGACGATAACAAATATTATAGGGTGTATGATGGGAAAGGATTTGATGTAAGTAAGTACGCACACAAAATGAGAAACGATTTCATTTCTGACTTAATAAGAAGAGGGAAGAAAGTTTACATAATAGCAAGACCATTCGGCGGGGTAAGTGAGAGCGATCTTAATAGGCTAGCCAATATGAAAATGAAAAGAGAAGACATTGGATCGGTTTACTTTCCATACGGGCAAGATAGGGAATCAAGAGAGGAGTATTTAATAAAAAATGAAGTCAAAGGAGTTAATTTAATAGACCCAAATGATGTTATATGCAAAAATGGTGAATGCTCTGCATCTATTGATAATGATATATTATTTAGGAAAGATGGCTATCACATAAACTATTCTTCATCAAAAAAACTGGGGAGCGAATACATAAAATCATATCCAAACCCGTTTCAATAAAAATAATCATAAAGGAACGCATTATTTTAATGTGCGCTCCTATTCATTTATTACTTCATTACGTTGACAATGTAGTTTATACCTTCAGTGAATTTATATGATGTTCCGCTTATATATAGCCCATAAACAACCTCGCCATCTACCACTGATGTATCATAAATACCTGTAATTTTACGTGTTTTTAATTCATCATCAATTAATATTGAATTTACAGTTGGTAATTTACCGCTAGGAGTTGAAACTTTCACCTTAACATTATCTCCTGCCACTCCATCTAGTGATTTAATTAAAATTGATGTCTGAAAAACATCACCAGAAGAAATATCCTGCCTGACATTTATTAAATCTTGTAATAACACAAGCCGTTCCCTTAGGAAAATATTTGATATTCCTACCGATATTAGATTTCTATTTTTATATGATGATATTAACGTTGACCTATCAAACAATATGTTCTGATATGTAATTACCCCTTCGCTATCAATATTAGATATAGAATTTATTGGTGAATCATTATCTGTCGATAAAACATTGAATACCACACCCTTTAATATATAACCTTTTCCGCTTCCAACGTTGGCTCCCCCCATCCCTTTGATGTGAAGACTCTGTTTTTTACTTCATGACTTCCTCCGCTAACAAAAATACCACCATAAGTGGCTCTACTATTCATGCTGAACGTATCGGCGCCTTTTGTATTACAGTTAATTATATCAACGTAGCAGTACTTACTTACTCCGCTATTTGCAATAATGGTTGGTATTGTTAGTTCAATTGGTTCGGATATTTCTCCGCTATGAACTATTTCAGCACTGCACCCGATGTACCTTGCTATTGACCTGCCAAAGGATAGCCTGCTAATAACGTGCATGCTAGTTCTCAATTTGTACGCCGTAACCCCAATGCACTCTATAATTGAATCATTGTTGGCAGAGTGATGAGATAAACCTACTGATGCACAGTTATAAACTTGTGCGCCAGTGACGTATACTTTTGATGAATTGGATGTGAATGCAGCTCCTAAAAATGTTGCCGCGCCATTAGCATAAGCATCCTTGTATGTTCCTCCAATTACTCTAACCGTCACATCATCATCCTCAGCAACAATGCAACCCTTTGAGCCGTACTTGGCATCACCTGAATCAGAATGACAGTTATAAAGGCTGGTCCCATGCTCATTAAATAGTGATGTTGATATCCCGCCGGCCCAAGAGTCCATTGCATATGAAGCGTAACCAAGGCTTCTCGGATTTGAATAGCAATTATGCAAATAAACTCTATTGCTGCTCATAGAGTATACCGTGCCAACAGATCCAGCTCTCTCAAAATGTGAGTTAAACACTGAAACACCCAAGCTTCTAACTATAAGCAACGCATGACCGCCATTTTGAGCAGCAAATGCCCTGCGAGCCTCATAGCTCAGTCCATCGCTAGCATCGGTATTGCCATAACCCTCTCCGCAAGAATCAATTCTTACATCTGATAATGTTATATTTTCGCAGCCATCAATTGTTAATGTTGTAGGATATCTTAATACCTCGCTAGATGTCCTTGGATTATAAGAAAAAATAAACCCATTTCTGATGGTGATATTCTTACGGTTATACAGCCGCAAAACCTTATCTAAAGGGACTGCATCACCTTGGTTAACGCCATTAACTGAATTGTAAACAGCGTAACTCTTTCCAACTAAATCAAGCGTTCCGTTATCTTTTATGCTGTTAATTGCCGATATTAATGCCTCAGTATCGTCGTTAATTCCATCTCCAATAGCACCAAAATCCAAAGGGCTAATTATTTCGGCGTTTTTGTCATGTTGTGTTCTGGCTACTGAATTTGGGTATGGCTGTTTTACTGCAATTAATGCGTCACCCTCCCCGTCACCATAACTACCAAGTCTTTGTTCAAGTCTATCTGGACTATATTTCAGTATGTTTGGGAAATAGAACTGCTGCGAACCATAACTGTCATAAACAGCCATAGAATGACCTTCTACAGTCACAAACTTACTAATTTGACCAGCATAAACCGGATACCCTGCCTGATTGATAATAATAGGCTGCATGGCGGGGATATATGAACCATCTTCACGCTCAATGTAAACCTCTATCTGATTATCGGGTATTGTGGGGTCGGTATCTACCTTACCAATATAAATCTTGCCGTGAGAGCACGCCTTAAAGGAACGTGCCATCGTGAATAACTGAGACGGCATGCTAACGACGACATTCGGTATTATTTCTGACATTGATTTGCTCCAGACGTACAGCATCCCAGCAAGAGATACTGTAGCGATGTTAAAATTTGGACGTAAAAAAGCCGCCGTTAAGCGGCATGACATGAGTAATGAATTAAACTACTCTTCTTGGTTATGGCTTATCCAACCAATAATGCCAACACGAGCCAGGGTGCGTTTATCTGCCTCAGGAAGAGAATCATAGAATGAACGCCATGCTTTTGAAGCTCTCAGCCTGGATTCATCGAACACCTTTCTGTATTTCCCCTTATCCTTGGGGAGTGGTAATGTGAGTCCTTTGGTTGCTTGCTGGAATTCTGCCGTTAAAATCAGCCGCTCAGCCGCCTCTGAAGAACCGGAACCGCCTGCTAATCGCGCTCTCGCGGCCAGCTTTTCACCGATAACCCCACCGGCAACCGCACCCAGTGGGCCGCCTTTAGCTCCTGCCATCGTACCTATTCTTGCGGCGTACTTCGCCATGAGTTCATGAGGGGCTGTCACCGCATCGAATCGCTGAGTGAAATCATTCAATCTACCTGTGGTGATTTCAAATGATTTTGCCCTACGAATCGCATTGGCCACTACATAGGTATCCTGCAGACCAGACATAAACTCACGCGGCATATATTGCGCTAAAGTGCGAAGATTCCCTGATGTGCGTAAATTCTGGTACCAGTCAGCAAATCCGGCCGGATTAAAATCTGCGCCACGCTTACCCGATGAAAGCATATCCCGAATAGCCGAGCCTGCCACCTCCTGACGCATTTGTCTTGTGGGCAGGTTGGTCATCAGCTCAGTAAACTGCTTAGCATTTCCTTTAGCGAGGGACGCGACAGCCAGAGCGCTTTTATTAGCAATATCGCCAGTGAGGTTCTTCCCTCTGAGCTGAACCATTTGCCCTTCCATGTTCTTACGCATCTGGACTAATCGCTGCGCGATTTCAAATTCCCGCCTGACTTCAGCCCCACCCAGAGCAACGCGCTGATCTGCTGATAATTGCCGATACAGATAACTCAATGCAGCCTCATCAGCATCCCGGTATGGGCCTCTATTCTTAAACAGCGCCTGTCCAGCCAGTCTTCTTTGCTTATTCAGGTTCGCATAGGTCAGTACACCCTCCGCGCCGGGATTGATGACTTTGAATACATTCTTCTCTACTGCATCAAGATTATCCCAGCCACCTAACTCATCGGCCTTTCTTTCCAGCATGGCTCCCGTGTTTTCAGCATTCACCTTGGTTCTTGCTGGCATGGCATTATCAATCCGTCGATAAAGATCATCACTTCTTCGCTCAAGCGCAGCCATGCGGTTATCAAATTGCCCGATAATTTTTTGATTAAGTGATAATGCATCAGGCACATTGGCAACATCATCAATCAACCTGCCTGCGCTTTCAGCAAGGCGACTGATTGATTTGTCCTCCTGAACTTTAAGTGCAGAACCGGGTCTTGATTTTATCGCTTGCTCAACCGCCTGATATTGTTGATTACCCGATAGCGTGGAAGGCAATAAATCTTCAACAACACCCAGCCGTTCTGCGGCTGCTCTGACGTCCTGCGCGGGTTGTGGATCAAGTCCTTTTAACGAGGATGCCAAATCGGGATTTTTCTGCGATGCCATGTGGCGCAGGGTTTCTTCAGGCGTGAGCACGTGTTCGGCTTCGGGTGATGGGTTGGGTGGATTTCCAGTACCGGCAGTCTCATCAGCACCTCTGAAGAATTTAGTTAACCCGGTTTTTTCGCCAACCTGATTGACTAATTTACCGATGTATGGCGAGGCATACTCAGCCACCGGGCCAATAGCGCCGCCGATAGCTGCGCCAACAAGCGGATCGCCTCCCGTTCCCTTTGCGACTAGTCCGCCTTCTACCGCTCCCGTTAATGAGGCCAGCCCTAATCTTCCCGGCGTGGTAGCAGCCAGATTGACTATTCCGCCACCGGAAACAAACGGCGCAGCCTGACCGACAAATTCTCCTATCTCCTGCGCAGTCGAATCCCTAGCTTTCATCTTGCTGTTGATGGCATTTATCTTAGCTTGCTCTTCCTGTGTGGGCTTTTCAGACCAAGGTAAAGCGTTTGTGATATCAACCGCGCCTTTTACCGCGCCCATGACAAAGTTATCGAACGTGTTGGCTTTCTCGAATATCGTGTCCTGTCTTTCATTCTCTTCCCTGCTGATGCCAAATGGTGGGTAAGCAGAATAGAACTGTTTTTTAGCGGCTTCGACATGATTCCCCGCACTTGGCGCGACAACGTCATTGAAGTACTGCTCTTGCGCGGCTGCTTGCTGCTGTGGATTCAGCGATTGGTATTCTTGAGAGGCCATAACATCCCGCCACGGTTTAGCCATTAGTCACCCCATAAACTTGAGTAGTTATTGCTGCTCCTTGCAGATTCGGCCTGATTATTTCTATATAAAGCTGATTCATCTTTATACTTGGAATTCAGTCTGTCCTGAGCTTGCGTTAGGGTGTTTTTAATCTCACTCAACGATCGCTTGGCCTCTTTCTCTGACATGCTTGAGCTTAAACTACCAATGGCAGCCTGCAATTTCGCACCCTCCGCATTCGACAACGCGCCCATTCCCTTCATCTGGCTCACCATTGACAGGAATATTTGCGAACCCAGCGTCTCTACCTGAGCCTGCGTATCGGCGGCATCCGTTCCCGGTATCCATCGGCTACTAAAGGGGTTGATATTAGTGCCAAAATAACCCGTAAATCCCGGACTGTTCATTATCCTGTCAGCGGCATCTATTGATCGTTGAGACGCTTCATAGGCAGCGGCATAATTATCATACCTATCCGCTTTAGCTTCACTGGCTTTCTTTTGTGCCTCTTGCTGCTTCATTAAGAGATCATCGCGCTTAATTTGATTGGTTTCATTGGATAGCTGGCGGTCAATGGATTTTTGAGCAAACTCAGCCTTCTGTATTTCCCTGTCGAGTCTGGCATTTTCTGCTGAAATATCCTGACCACGGATCTGAATAGCTTGCCCTCTAGACTGAAAATCCTCTGACGCTCTGTTGCTTCTCATGGATTCAGCCAATCTGCCACGGTCAATTTCCCGTCCCTGTTGCTTATCCTTAATGTTGTAATAATCATCAACACCAAGAGAACTCATACCGACGGCATCTATTGTCTGCATTAGCCCGTCAGGGTTTGTTTGCATCATATGCATAAGTTCCTGAGGACTTGAGCCTATCGAGTCCAAAGCCCCAGAATGATGAATAGCAACCTGAGCTACAGCCTTTGGATTTCCAGACTGCATGGCGACTCTTAAATCTCTGGCTGCATTACCTAAAGCCATTCGGTGATCCGCATCCTGAATACCGATGGCTTTTTGTATATCATCCATAAACTGGGGATTTCTCCCCATTAACGTATTCATTGCCTGCGGGTTTCCCCATGCTTCACGTAGATCATTCTGGAACTGCTGACGCTGTTGTTTCTGTAATTGCTGATCTTGCATTTGCTGCTGCATGTGCATGTTCCTCATGTTGAGGCCAGTTAACTCAGCCTGTCCCAATCTGTTCTGCGTTTCTTGCAGCGCTTCTTTTCTATAATCGGGTATTAATGCGTTGTAATAATTAATGGGTTGCAGCATCAGAACATCCCTCCCATCATGTTACCCATGATATTCCCCGCAAAGTTACCGAACTGGTTCATATCTTGGGCAGAAGCGTTATTGATACTATTGAGAGAACTGCCAGCAACCTGCCAAGGAAGCGCCCTTCTTCCGGCATTTATCGCCCCTTGCTGCCCATACAAAGTGCCCATCGCATTCGCATTGCCCGCCGAAGCAGCAGACTGAGCACCGGCACCAGATAAGCCAACGTTAGTCAAACCCATTAACTGGTTATACATATCCTGCTGTTGCCCCTGCATATTGCCGAGATAATGCTGAACCAGACCCGGTGTTATAGCAGCCAATGCATTCCCATTTGACGATGATCCAAGGCCGCCAGTGGCCTCTGCTGAGGCTAGCTGTTGATATCGGGCCTGGTCTGCCATCATCTGATATTCAGGGCCTTGTAGATAAGCAGATGTTAATGCATTACGATCAATGGGTTTGCCTGCAATACCTTGCAATCCTTCCAGTCCAGATAATCCGGCTTTCCTAAATGGCTCAAGCAACTCAAGCTGCTTTTCGTACATCGCCATTTGATTGTCCATTGCCCGGTCATTTGAACGGGCCTGTTCTTTAGCGCCCTTCCGTGCGCCAATGCCGCCCAGCACATTGCCCGCAATGTTACCCACTGCACCAATGGCATTACCCATAATAGTCTCCCGGCTCACGCCACATGATAAAAGAAGTCACTACTCTGCCGTCCGTCAATGGGATCAGTTGCTTTGTGGGTGACGAGAAGCCCATCTTTGCCGCGTAATGACAGACATGCTCTCTATCAACCAGAATGGCCGCCCTGAGCTTATAGTTACCGAACCGTTTTAGAATGGCAGCACCCGCAATCCGGCTGTCTTTGCGCCTGTGTTTATCCATGGCTATATGGATGTCATAAAATCCGTCTTGCTTGACCAGAGCGAATACACAACACCCCTCCCATAAATAGTATTCAGCGCCGGGTTCTACCCATGACGGAACGCCCCACAGCCGCATCAGCTGTGAGCCGGTTATTTTGTCTATTTTTGTCATTAGTTGATAAGTCCGTGAGACCTCAATGCATCCTCATACGCTTTGCACCTTTTGGCGAGCGATGTGACGGCATTCATGAGGGATTGAATAGTCGATTGGTCGTAAGTTTCACCGGCGCTCCATGATAGGTTGGCATCAATCGCCCCTTTATTTACCGAGCCGGTCATTGCGGTGAATCCCGTGACCCTTTGACCCACCACATTAAGGCCATTGATTAGGTAGTTGTTTTTGACATCGATGGGGGACGAGATAACCTGCGTTGCTGTGGCTTTCTTGGAGACATAGTCAACTTTTATTTCAGATATCTGGCCGTCTATGTCCTGTATCTTTATCTTCAGGCCCTCAACATCATGCTCGACATTCAACACCCTGACGTCCAGTTTTGCTAAGTCTTCCTCTGCTTTGGTGATCCTGATTTCGTGGTCTTCTAGCGTTTCTTCAGCCTGAGTGATTCTTTTCCCATGATCATCAAGGAGGATATCCTGCTCGTCATTTTTAGCCTGAGCATCATAAGCCCCGTCTCCGGCCTGATTCGCCTTGTTTGCCACATTACCTAAATCTGTACCTTGCTGAACAACATAAAGGAAATAAGGCTGAGAGAAGTTAGCAGGAAGAAGCGTGGCATCAATGCGGCTTGCCTGTATTTCGACAGGATTTTTGAGATTATTATCGGCCATATTTACTCCAGTCTAATCTGGCAACCCGATAGCGTTACGGGTGACTGGGTAATGATGCGAACCTTAAAGCCAATGTTTTTGCGTACCCTACCCACACGCCGCCACAAGATGCGTTTGTCATAGAGAAAGGGGGCGTTCTGACTCATCATCTGCTCCCGACCGTAGTTGATACCATCGGTAGTGGCAGACAAGAACAAGCGATCAGCGTATTGAGCAACGTCCGTCGAGGCTTCCAGTTCAAAATCAAATACCCTGGCATTATCCGCTTTGAACATGGGCGTATACAGCAAGTGTTCCTGCTGCTGGCCGTATTGCTCTGAAGAAGAAAAATTAAGCTGTCCGCTCACGCATTCTTTTTTATCCCCCACCGTGATTTGATTGCCCTCAAACATAAAATCAATACCACGGTAGATATCATCATATAAGCCGGTCTTTAGGATGCTCCATTGTGGCGCATTCTGACTGGCAGCAGCGTCATAACACAACACATGACGGGGAAGATGAATAATCAGTAGCTCATGTGCATCAAAGCGGACGGTTTCCATGACACCGACTGCCAGTTCATCAGCCGTGTATTCTCGCAGTATTTTCTCTATGGATGCTGTAGCAATGGAGGCAACTTGCCCTTGCCGGATCACATAGACAGAGGGTGATCCTGTCGCCTGATGGCTGATAATGGCGTGTGAGTCACCAAATACCGTTTTACAATGCGTTCCTGCAATGCCCTTTTGTACCATCAGGGAAGGCTGGGCCACATAAATTGCTGCTTGTGCATCTGTGGTACCCGTCAGCGAAAAATACTCAATGGTGGAAGAACCAAAACACACGACAAAATCACGCCATGTATCAATGCCGATAATGCCATCAGGCTGAGACTCAGCACGATATAACGCCCGGTATCGGTCTGGATGGGATTCATCTTCCAAATCGGTCACACCGAAAGTATCCGTCCCGTCTTTTACCCAGATATAACGACCACGGGAACGACAAATATCCCGCACGGAGCCGATATCATATTGTGAGTACCCATATGAAGCAGGCCAGTTCTCCAGTCGCTTAACCGTGCCATCATAACGATAAAGCGACATCACACCATCAGCGGAAACAGCCTGACTGTGATAGCTATGCGCCATACTGACACGACCAGCGCCGGAAACATGGCCGATAGTATGAGAGCCTCTGTACAGCTTATTCCCCAGCACGCGATACACTGCCGACTCCTTAGTATTAAACTCAGCGCCACGTGATACGCCTGCGACATCATTGCGCTGAGTGATACCGGGGAAAGAGCGGAGATAGCCGGATGCACCTAATATTTCCTTTGGTGTGGCCAACATATTGACCGGAAGCAGATCGACATAATCAGCATCATGGTAGTTTTTACCATTCCCCTTCATCAGGGGGAGTTGTTGTATTGGCATCACTCACCTATGTCATAGGGTTATTTTTTTCAATATAAAAGCGATCCCATGAGAAGGCTTTTCGATTACCCGCTCCTGTCGGCATATCATTGCGCCTTTCCAGTGGTGGAACTGTTGTCAGGGCGATACAGATGCTTTGATAAGCTGCATCTGCCGATGTTAACAACGCATCCGAAGGTTGAATCACATTATCCATGCATATTTGCACCGCCAGCTTTAAAGAAACGCCATCATTAGCCCAGGCGGGTATTCCTGAATCATCATCCGGCATGGGTTGAACGCCATTAACTGAGTCAGCAAACCGATAGCCTAACTCAATGCCTTTCACCTGCCATTGCGCCATCATGTCCTCTAAGTCACCGATGGAATCCTCAACAGACTGCGGCTCTGCATCCATCAGCGTGGCATCAGAATACAACCCGGCTTTTCGCAGTGCCTTAAGGACTAAATCACCCTTGGTTTTCGCCATCTTTTACCGCCTCATTACGCTTGGGCTTCTCTACAGTTTCGTGTGGGTGTTTTACCCAGCCTTGCTTTAAGCTGCCTTCGATTTCTTCATTAGCAACAACAAGATAATCCAGTGAATAAGGGCCGCAGGTGATCATTGTGCCCTGTTTATACAGCATGGTTTTCATGTATCACCCCAAGATAATCCAATCGTTAGCTAAGAGATCGGTTTGACTAGCAAGCCATCCCACGACTAGCTTGTTATCAGCAGTTTTCATGCAAATTGAATCAACGAAAGCAGGTTCGCCTAGATATTCGCCATAGCCATATTCAAGTCCTCTTTGTAATTCCGTTCCTTTAATTAAGTACAGGAACATCCCTTTTCCGTTCCAACCATTACGGGCGATATGCTTACCTTGTTTCAGGGCGTCTAATGCTTCACTAAATGTAATCATTGTAATTTCTCCAAAATTAGAAAGGGGCATAAGCCCCTCAGGTTACTGTCCCGCAATGACCAACCCGACATACTCCGGCACCAGTACGGAACAGCCATACAGTGTGGTGAAACGGGTTGTGGTGACGCCTTTGATGTGGTCAAAGGAATAAGACATGATCAACGTTGCACCCTGTTCAGTGGTGGCGGTCATGACTTGTGGGCCTTGTCCGGTAGGAAAGGCCAGTTTGCCGTACATCAATTCGACGGAACCATCAGCCCAGAACAGGTTAGTTGGCGCAGCGTTCTTGTTCAAAATAGTGATTGTCGCCCCGTTTACCGCATTAGCGTTAACGTTGGCATAAGGCTGGCTGGCCACATCAGCATTATCAGGCGGTAAAATCTGCGGAGAAATAGTCGCCGTAGAACCACTGACAGCCAGCACACGGAAAACCTGTAGCTGATCGGTGGTGTCTTTTGTTATCTGATGCACGGAATACACATCGGCAATGGTGAAAGCGTCACCAACCTGCAAGCCCTCACCGGACAATGTGATCGGCCCCTGACGGTTATCAACCGGCATATCATTCATATCTTTCGCCACGACTTTATGCTTGGGAGCGGCTGCCAGTGTTAATGCCGCTGATGTCCCTTTTGGCACACGACCTGAGATATCGGTCTTATAGCTGTCAAAGCTGGCAACTGGGGGGATCTGCGCTTTTTCATAAGCCGTCAGTGTTGTCCCCTGTGCATAGGCACGCATCCCCAACTCACCTGCCAAGTCTTTATAGTTGAACGGGTTCCAGAAACTGCGGCGGTTAATGCCCTGTGGAACACCAATGGCGGTCATGGTGGCATCAATACCGGCTGCGCAGTTCCATAAATCACGCCCCTGACCGCCAGAGGTATTATTTGCCATTGCGATAACATTCGTTGCACGTTGGGTTGCCACCTGAATAAGATCGGAGTCAATCTGGGCTGCTAAGCGTTGACCTGCCGCGCGGCCTGCTTCTGTTTTGTGTTCTGGGTCACGCATCTCTCTTGCGTCCAGTGTGTACAGAATGTTTTTGGGTTCTTTGAACACAGACGGAACGAGACGCTGAACTAACGCCGTGGGTTGCTTATCGGAGAGATCAAGTCCTTCTTCTACGTTCATGTGGTAGTGCTGAGGGCGATAAATCACATCACCGGCCCGTTGCATGGCGGTATCGCCGGGGCGGAATTTCTTTGCATTACGGGAGACTACGCCAGCGGCTTCAAAGCCGTCCACGTAGTTTTCAAACATGATTTCCAGGTCTTTTGCTAATTGATTAGCCATATTTCATCTGCTCCGATGGATTATTTCTTGGCTCTTTTAGCGGCGAAGTATTTATCCCAATTGCCGCTTTCGAGTGCGTCTGATTTCAGTTTTTCTAAATTATTCAGTGCCGCGCCATTGCCGCCTTTAACTTCCGGCGTAGTGGCTGCGTTATTCTTGGGTTTTGGCATAATTCTCGCTTTTGATTCAATCGAACCAATCAAGCGACCAATGGCCACGGGATCAGTGGCATTGGCCATTTGCTGGCGCAGTTCTGCATTGCGTCCCAACGCTAAGACGACCATTTCCGGCTTCTCAGCAAAATGCAGGATCATGGCCTGAATCACTTCCGGCACATCATCAATCACTGCCTGTTCAGCTTGTTGATAGCTGGGCACTTTCAGCGATTTCACTCGCTCCTGATAAGTCGCCATTTTCTGCTGATGCGCTTGCTGCAATGCCTGCTGTTGCCGGTCTTGCTCTGCCTTTTGATTAAGATACTGGCTGTTTTTATCGGCCCATTCGGTCATCCTGGTTTGATAAATATCCTCATCCCAATCAATGCCTTCATCAGACAATTGCGGCATACGAGGTTGCTGGACAACCTGCTGTTGAAACTCAGGCTGCTGAGGCGGTTGCTGCTGGCGACGAAACGCTTTCAGCTCTTTATCTTTTTCCCTGATGGTGCTGCGCAGGTGTTTAACCAGCCCCTGATCCTTTTCTTCATCACTGGACGGCGAACCCAGTTCTTCTTCACCAAAGTAAAATGCCTGCTCTGAATCAATATCGTTAACTTCAGCGCTGGTATCGACAGTGTTGTTATCGCCAACGTTGTTACTATCAGTATCATTCAGTACGTCGCCGCCCGGAATTTGCTCAGGCGCGGTGTTATTCAGATCATTTTCTGCTGGTGTGTTTTCTGCCGTATCAAACATAAAGACCCCTTAGTTACTCGATATAAGCCCATCGGAAGGCAATAGACTGCCCAGCCTCATCAAGACGACCTGAGCGGGATTAGGTTGGTTATTGGTTAAGTTGTTGCGTAGTGGGTTGCATAGACTGGGTTAAATCCATGCTTTAGGTATGATTTTGCGCTGTCCCTTTCAGCATCAGTTCAGTATCAGCACGGGCATTGTCTCCTTGCTGTTGTTGGAACTGAGAAAGCAGTTTGAGCGCTTCACGGATATCGGATTTTTGCTGACTATCTGCTGAGGCGAGGATCTTAACCACGTTTGCCGCTGCAACCTGAGCATCTGCCTGAGCCTTGAATGCTTTAACCTGTATCTCAGCCTGTTCATTCATGGTTTTCTGCATTTCTGCCTGTGCCAGCTTATCCTGCGCCATGGCTGCGATCATTGCTGGGTCAGGCTGTGATTGCTGTTGCTGAGCCTGAGCAACCCTTTGTTCTTCTTCGGGGTTTCTTGGCTTCACTACCCCGGACAAAAGAAGCTGCTTACGGTTGTACTCTTTCAGATCGTCCAGGCCTTCACCATCCATGTTATCCAGCACAATGGAAGAAAGCAGATCATGCTTTGGCGTTCCCGGAGGCACAAGCGCAAGCATATCAAGCAGACTTTTAACCGTAGAATCCCGTCGATTAACGAATGACTGACCCACATCCACGGTAACCTCATATTTGCCCTGAGAGAGGTCATTAAGCGCAACAGCCTCACCGGTTTGGCGGTCGATAACCTCACCGCTCATCAAGGCGACATCATCAGTGCCATCTTCATTCACCACCCGCATTGGTGTGTCGCTGCCATAGACCTCACGCGCCATTGAAAGCCAAATCACACCGGCGCGACGCAATGACTTAGCCATATTATCCATATAGATATAGCTCTGCGTATCCATCCGGTTAAATATGCTATCAACGGTATCGGTGGCAATGTTGCTCGGCATATTCTCAAGCTGACTAGCGCCGGTGATTTGTTGGATAGCGGTGCCGGTGTATTGTAAAAGCCCGGCAAGCGCGGGCGGCATCTGAGTAGGCGGCGTATAACTACTTACTTGCGCCTGTGCGGTAATCTCCCCTGATTTGTTTTTTAAGCTCACCATTGGCAGATAGGCGGGACGCTTTTTATTACGTTCAGCCCAATGACTGGCAAGCGGTCCCGGTATCATATCCACATCAACGACAGGAATACCGTCACCGCCTGCCTGCGTCGCGTTATCGGCAATCATGGAAACCATCAGGTTCTCAAGGCGCTGGGCATCCATGGCTTTGGCGGCATGACCTTCTATGCGTTCCTGATTATCCACAAACGAACGTCGACCATAGACCGGCACCAAAGGGATATGCTCACCGGGAATTCTTTTCGGCTCTTCTAACCAGTCAGAACCGGACAACAATCCGCAGTAAACCCGGCGTTTCTTAACCTGTCGTTCACCCAGCTTTTCAAAGTCACCCTCTGCCAGCTCATCAATGATGTCTTTGATTTGCTCTGAATCGTAAACCGCCGTCGCGCCCGTGATGGGGTTACGCCATGCGCTAATCTGGGTTTTTTCTATGCGAACCTCGTAATAACGGGCTACATAAACGGCGTCAGGGGTTGACCAGTCATACTGCGTTCCGGTGTCATCCCGGTTAAGTCTGGTCATATTTGATGTAGGATACTCGGCCTTAAATGCCTCTGGCGTCATCGAGAACATTTCCAGCGCCCACATGGCATCACTCCGGTCATACTGCTTGCTGTCCTGATCGAAGAAAACACAGGTGGCCGGATCGTAAATGGGCACTAAACTGATCCGGCGCTGCTCATTACCGGGGTCCATCTCGTCCTCATAGTCAGCACACAGACGAAAGCAACCAAAGCCACCGACGACAGCATCATCGAACGCGTTATCACACGCCTCACCGCCTGACGTTTCCTGATAATCAGCCCGGAACTTGCCGTTCATTTTTTCTGCTAATGCTTCAGAGGCCTGATTGTCTTTCGGCCTGAATTTCACGCTGATACGGTTCTGTCGGTATTCGCCAATAATGCGATCACATTCACGGGCAATCTTGTTTAACTCAAAGCGAGGATAATGCTCAAAACGGCCTTCTTCAAACGAATAGCCCGCGTTGGTGCTGCCTTCCCACTGAGCACCCGCCACACGCACAAAGCGCTGAGCCTCAACCACCTGCTCGCGCATACTCTGGCTGCCGGCATAGGCTTTATCGAAATTACGCAAGACCTTCTGATGCCAGTCAGCCAATTCATTTGTTGTTTTACCTTCGTTTGCCATATCAACCTACACCACAAGGAATTTTGTAATCAGCGTAATCATGAGCCTTTGGCCTGCCGACTTCGCCATAACGGATAGCATAACGCCGCATCATGTAGGCATATCTGACGGCATCCAGAATGTCGTCACGAACCTTCACAATCCTGCCTTTTTCATCACGATGATAAAAATTGTATTCTTCGAAGAAGTCACGCAGGCCAGAAAAAACTTTCCATTTTCCCCGCCTCATCAGGTCGTATATTTCAAATAATCCCGGCTCGACTGAACGACTGCCATCTTCCCACTGGGCAGGCTCAAGCAACATATCGAAACCCGCTTCTTCATAGTATGATTTCTGCTGTAACCCTGAGCCTTTCTCGGTTTGTAATCCATCGTTAGGCCATGCCGTGGGAACGCCATCAGCCCATGGCTTAACGGCACTGAATGCCTCGGCGGGTGATACCTGCCTGGCTTTGTAAGCTCGGGTGACATAGAACGTTTCATTCTCAGTGTCCCATGCCAATTGCACGTGAGCTTGTGGGTGATCCCAGCCAAAATCCATACCATCAATCACAAACCAGTGTTCAGGGATAGGAAATGGGTCACATTTAATGTAATCCTCGCCTAAATCATAGATTCGACCATGACCCAGCATAGGAATACCTTTAGTTCGCATATCACGCTGATGAGGAGGAAATGAGGCTAACAAGTCCTCTTTAACCTTCTCACTCAAATGCGGCGCATCATCCCAACCCACATTCATACAAGTCTGGGCAACTGAAGGGTTATCCATGAAGCCGATAACTAAATCCGTTCTGCCGTTTTCAGGTGTAAAAGTCAGAATCCCCCTGCCACCCTGACCTTGGTCACCTGTCGCGGTACGGGTTAAAACCTGCGGGTAAATCGTGGGATCTTTTGGCTCCTCGTCGATATGAAACCAGTCAACACTGTCACCCATGAGGGCATGCTGGCCTTGTGAGTAGGACCAGAATTGAATTTTTGCCACACCACCAGAGTTATGCCTGACGTAAGCTGTTCTTATGCCATTGGGCGTGCCCTGCATTGGCTCAGTATCAATGATCAATTCACCCGGAATCAATCCGCCAGACCAGCCAATATCAGTCTTCCTGCCAAGTATGGGCGTTTGAAGCAGATCCCGGCATTTTTCACCAGAATAACCCAGGCACCAAATCAACGGAGCATGGTCAAACTGATAGCCTGACCAATCATCAGGGTAATCCCCCATGGCGTGAATAGCATCAACGTAAGTGGCTGTATCGGTCTTGCCAACGCGGTTAGCTGCAATCAATGCGACCTGAGAATATTCAATGCTCAGTGCGATAAACTTCTTTTGCCAAGGGTAACGAGTTTCATAGTAGGATTTGTAACGATAGACTTTTGCTCGGCGTTCTTTCTCTTCAAGGAGCCTGAGAAGCTCAATTTTCTGCTCCCTTGTCATGGTTCAGCTCCTTAATACGCTTATCTATCTCATCGTCGGTTAAATCGGTCACCGTTTGGTTAACCACTTTTTTCTCGGCCAATCCTAAATCTCTAGCGATGATATTAGGGTTAAGGAGATCTGCCGCCGCTCCAGCGAATTTTTGGTCATATATCACCCTGTCAGCTCGCGAAACGACAGCAGATAAATCTTCTCTGACTCTGTATTGACGCCATGTTTCTTCAGTGATATCCAAAAACAAGCAAAGGCCGTTCAATGTCATCGCCCTCATCTTGGGTATCTTCTCTTGAGTCACTACACCTTGAAAGGCAAACGGCTTAACTTCCCATAATGGATTTAGCTCTACCCATTCAAAGTATTCGCAACATGCGGTCCATAATTGCTCTGGGCTTTCGAATTTAGGCTTGCACCCATGGCTACTTCTCATCTCCCAAAATCGATTCCCTTTTGGTGCTGCCATATTTCCTCCTTAACTCATTATTCAGCCCACTCAGTGAATTGGCTGTGTGATGAACTAATTGAATAAGCTCAATGCCTCTTGAGCATTACGGACGGCTTTATCTGCTCTGGCCACAACACCGGATTCGGTTTGCACGAGCTTGTATTGATCTTTGAAGAGCTCAAACTTCAGCGTGTTATCACCAATGAACTCAATGGCTTTCTGGGCGGCTGCCGTATCATTCATCACGAGGCGTAAGACATCCAGCCGCATTTGCTGGGATGAAGTGAGTTCTGTCATTTTTGGGTTCCTTGAAAAGAAAAAGCCACCACGGGATGTGATGGCTAGGGGTTACTGTGATGAATTACTATTAAATTTCGCTGGATGCTTTTTTGAGTTTTTCTTTCGCCAGTTCAATCGATCTATCCTTAACTTCACTAACAGATAGAGATTCACTATCTGACAAGAAAATCTCAGTTACAAAGCGATAATCATCATGGCCTTCAGTTGCAGACATAATAAGCTCCACAATCAGCCCGTTCTGGTAATTACCATCAATATAATCTTTAACTGGTGTCATATTTTTAACTACAAATTGCATGGTCATTCCTTACTAACATGTTATTTATTGGAAGGGCCATTTTAATTTTGCTGCGGTTTTAATACAGTTGTTACAATTGTTTCAGGCTTTAAACAAATCTCACCCACACTGCGCTCTAACATACTCCTGCAACCCCAAGATCATTTGCTCTGAGGTTGCAATGTGCTCTCTGAGTAACCAATAATTTCGGACAGCGGCGTCTGTAGGTCGGGCGGTGACTGCATCATCCATGCCGGAGGAGGAAGTGGTTTCAAACACGGGACACTCGGCTTTGATGTACACCCGCTCAGGATGAACAAGAGAAGCAGTGTGCAGCCGGTTAATTTCAGTCTTGGCATTGGCGAGTTCCTGAGTGTGTTTGGTGTCTAACTCATGCAGCATGTCAATATGCGTGTTCTGGTAGTTAATTCGGTCGGTCAGTTGCTGGATTTCGGTTGCTTGGTCACTGTTAATACCGAGCTGTTTCTTATACCCAGATCGATAGAGGTAAGCAGCACCGGAGGCAATAATCAGCGCAGCAATAACGCCGTTGGTGAGATTGAATTTCATAATAAAAACATCTGGCGTTCAGATGCCCTACGCTTAGTCAGACCGTTCATTACCTTACCCGCTGCCTTATTCCATCTCTGGAATTCATCGGCGGCATCCTGGTAGCCACCCGCATTGAGTTTCTTCAGCAACGTCGAACGAACAAAGTTACCCGCACCACAATTGAAGATTAACGAGCACAGTGCATCAAACTGCCCCTGACTTAGTGGTACCTTCACGGCTGATTCAAGGGTGATGTAGATAGGCTGAAGGTCATCATGAAGGAATGCGTCGGCCTGCTGTTCGGTGATAACTTGCCCCGGCTTGACGTCTTTTGTATGACCGTAACCAATCGTCCACGGAGTACCACCCGTTGCCGGATCGGGGTAGGCTTTCAGTTTCAGGCCTTCATATTGCTTAATACACTCCAGACCTTTAGTGCTGATTTCCATCAGAAGTGCCTCCCGCTTTCTTCTCTGCCGCCTTACGCAGCAGCTGACCAATAAAGTCTGTCCCCAGATAGCCAACCACCACACTGCCGATGTAGGCTAAATCAGGATTCAGACCAAACAGATTTAATACGTCACGAATGAACCAGGCGAACATGGCACACATAAAGGCATCAATTGACACCTTTAGCCAGCCGCCGCCGTGATAGCGACCGCGAAGAAATGCCATTGTCCCAGCAAGAGTCGCCAAGATACCATGCTCTTTTACCGAGACAAGCCAGTCACTGAGGTGTACCCAGATAGTAGGATCTTCTTTCATCTTCATATTTCCACCCCATCAGAACAATGGGCGTCCGTGCGGGGTGAAATAGGTTCGCCCCTATGAGTTGTTGTTAATAGGATGCCAACCACAATGGAGATACAAGATCCTGTGAATGATTACGGTGGCAAATTGGGTTAATGAACTGATAGACACTTCTTGTTTTCACCCCTCAAATAAGGGAGAAAAAACGGAAATGTGTTATAAAAAGGCCATGCAGGAACACAGCCTTGAGTTTGTAAGTTGAGCTGTAACTGCTAAGTTAACAACTGGTCGTTAATCTCTTGCTCTGTCTGCTTAAACCGTTCTTCTTCCAGCTCAACGCCCAAAGCCCGGCGGTTCAGTTTCAGTGCCGCCTTCAGTGTCGCCCCGGACCCCATAAAGAAATCGGCAACCAGATCCCCTTCACGGCTGCTGGACTGGATAATATGTGCCATCAGGTCAGCGGGTTTTTCGCAAGGATGTTTGCCCGGGTAATATTGGACAGGCGCAAATTGCCAGACATCGGTATAAGGCACGGCGGCGGTGACCGTGAACGAACGGCGCATTAAACCGTATTCCTGACGCAATTCTTCATATTGGCGCGATAATGTCAGGTGAGATCCCACCAGTTCATCATAGGGCTTGTTCAGTTCGCCACACTGGTGCTTTTCGTTAGCAATACGGTCAAACAACACCTGTAGTTTTTGATAATCCACTTCATTGGGTAACTGCCATTGGCTATCGCTAAACCAGTGACTGGCCATCTGCTTTCCAGTGGCCTTGTGAATGTCTTTTGCCGTGATACCTAACGTTTTCCGGGCATCACGAAAATAATCGATGAGTGGTTTAAATACCGACTGTTTCAGTTCGCGGCATTGCTTGAAATAGCCATCGCCTTTGGGATGATAAGGTCCTTGATAATGCTCGGCAAAAATGATGCGTTCTGTAGCCGGGAAATACATTCTCAGG
>NZ_CAWNQF010000075.1:0-57678 GCF_963876465.1 Xenorhabdus sp. KK7.4 | reverse complement strand
GCAGCTATTACAGGGACAGGCGGACACGCTGTCTCCCCCCTTGCCGTACCGCAATTTTATTGCCCAGACCCTGCGCGTACCGGCCTCAGTCCATGAAGCGTACTTCCGGGAACGGCTGGCCGGGATTGATGCGCCTACCGCGCCGTTTGGCCTGCTCAATGTTCAGGGAAGTGGCGCTGACGTGACAGAAGTCCGTTTATCTCTGGATAAGACACTGGCTCATACTCTGAGGATGCAGGCACGTCGTTTAGGTGTCAGTCCCAGTGTATTGTTCCATGTGGCCTGTGCACAGGTACTGGCCCACACCAGTGGGCGTGATGACGTGGTGTTCGGCACCGTATTACTGGGGAGGATGCAAGGCACGATCAACGTGAGTCAGGGGATGGGGATGTTTATCAATACCCTGCCGATCCGGATAGCCCTGAAAAATCTCAGTGTGCTGGATGTAGTAAAGGCGACCGCAGGAGATCTGGCGGTCTTGCTGACTCATGAACAGGCTCCGTTAGCTTTGGCTCAGCGTTGCAGTAATGTCATCCCTCCTATGCCTCTGTTTAATGTTTTGTTTAACTATCGTCACAACTCGTCAGACTCTATTGAAAATTCTGTTTGGGGAGACGTGCGTCTGCTGGTATCAGAAGAAAAGACAAATTATCCTCTGGCCCTCGCGGTAGATGATTCAGGGGAAGATTTCGATTTGGTAGCCCAGTCTGTAACCGGGATAGATGCTGAACGAATAGTCAATTACTTGCACACTGCGATCAGCGAGTTGACTGAAGCGCTGGTCACTGAACCCCGGCAGCTCGTACGGGAACTGCCTGTTCTGCCGGAGTCTGAACGTCAGCAGTTACTGGTCGAGTTCAATGACACGCAGGCTGACTTCCCGCAGGCTGCTCTGATCCATGAACTGTTTGAACAACAGGTGGTAGAAACTCCAACAGCTATCGCTATCGTGTTCAAAGAACAAAAACTGAGCTACGACGAGCTTAATCGCCGGGCCAACCAACTGGCCCATTATTTAATTAAACTAGGTGTGAAACCGGATGATCGTATTGCCGTTTGTGTTGAACGTGGTCCGGACATGGTCGTAGGATTATTGGCTATTCTGAAGGCAGGTGGTGCTTACGTTCCCCTTGACCCGGCCTATCCGCGGGACCGCCTGAGTTATATGCTTCATGATGCTGCTCCGGTCGCTCTGCTCACTCAATCCACCCTGACGGAAAAACTGGATAATCAAGTACCAGCTATCCTGCTTGATGAATCTGTTTTATATGCTCCTGATGACATGCCAGATACAAACCCTGATCGTCGGGCATGTGGGCTCAACTCACGCCATCTGGCCTATGTGATTTACACCTCCGGTTCAACTGGTCAACCGAAGGGAGTCATGATTGAACACCGTAGTCTTTGCAATTTAGCCTTGTATCATCTGGATATTTTGGCCGTAAAACCGACTGACCGTGTCCTGCAATTTGCTTCACACAGCTTTGATGCCTGTATTTCAGAGTGTTTTATGGCTTTGCTGAGTGGTGCCAGTCTCTATCTTGCTGAGCGTGCAGATATCCTGCCCGGCACCGCCCTGTTAAGAACTTTAGAAACTGATGCCATTACGCATGTGACGCTGTCACCCACTGCATTGGCCGCGATGGATGCCCTCCCTGCCACTTTAAAAACGCTGATTACAGCTGGCGAAGCCTGCCCACTTTCGCAAGTCAAACGCTGGTCTGAAGGACGGAACATGATTAATGGCTATGGGCCGACTGAAATTACGGTCTGCGCAACCACTTATCTGTGTAATAGTCAGGATGATATAGCACCGCCTATCGGTAGCCCGATAGCGAATACACGGATTTACATCCTTGATCCCTCTGGTCAACCTGCTCCTCTGGGTGTAGTCGGTGAAATTTATATCGGAGGCATCGGTGTAGCCCGAGGATATCTGAACCGCCCTGAACTGACTGCTGAACGTTTTCTGCCGGATCCATTCTCTACTGAGCCAGAGGCTCGTCTGTATAAAACCGGCGATCTGGGTAGCTGGCTACCGAATGGTAATATTGAATACTTAGGCCGTAATGATTTTCAGGTCAAACTAAGAGGATTCCGTATTGAACTGGGAGAAATCGAAAGCCAGTTATTGCAATGCCCCGGTGTACGCGAAGCAGTAGTACTGGCTCGTGAAGGAAAAGAAGAAGGAGAAAGTGTTGGTGCGCAGAAGCGGCTGATAGCTTATATCTTACCTCAGCCCAATGTTGAACTGATCCCGGCTGAATTGCGGCGGCAATTAATGCAGCATCTGGCTGAATTTATGATCCCCAGTGCCTTTGTTATCTTAGATGCTTTCCCGTTGACTCCGAACGGCAAACTTGATCGTCAGGCTCTCCCCGTTCACGAACAGTCAGCAGTCATCACCCGAGACTATGAAGCACCAGTGGGTGATGTGGAAAAGGCACTGGCAGAAATTTGGCAGGAATTACTGGGACTGGAACGGGTTGGCCGTCACGACCATTTCTTTGAGCTGGGCGGACATTCGCTGATCGCGGTCAGCCTAATTGAACGGCTACGCTGCCGGGGATACGCGCTGGATGTACGTAGCATCTTTTCAGCACCACGACTTACAGATATGGCGCAGACAATACAGATCCGGCAAAACATACCTGATTCTGTGGTCCCACCTAACCACATTTCCGCCGATTGTACCGCCATTACGCCTGATCTCTTACCCTTGGTGACGCTGTCACAAGAAGAGATTGACATTATTGTCGCAACTGTTCCCGATGGAGCTGCCAACGTACAGGATATCTATCCCTTATCCCCTTTACAGGAAGGTATTCTGTTCCATCACCAGTTGCAGGAAAATGGCGATGCTTACCTGTCACACAGCGTACTGGCTTTTGATACCCGCTCGCGTTTGGAGGCTTTCCTTGATGCCCTGCAACAGGTTATCGATCGCCATGATATTCTGCGGACGGCTTTTTACTGGCAAGGCTTGAGCCAACCTGTTCAGGTAGTCTGGCGACAGGCGAAATTGTTAGTAATGCCATTTATTTCCACATCAGCAGAGAATATCCCGGCACAACATATTCTGGCACAGCTACAGGCAAGCATTCCCTCTCGGCTGGATATCAGTCAGGCACCGTTGTTCGCTGCCAGTACTGCCCATGATGCGGACAGTGACGAATGGCTGCTAACGCTGAGTTTTCACCATCTGGTCAGTGACCATGTCACACTGGAATTAATCATGGATGAAATCCAACACGTATTACAGGGACGAGAGGGATCCCTGCCGGTACCATTGCCGTACCGCAATTTTATTGCCCAGACGCTGAGTGTACCGGCTTTGGTACATGAAGATTACTTCCACCAGCGGCTGGCCGGGATTGATGAACCCACCGCCCCGTTTGGTTTACTGGATGTACAGGGCAACGGGCAGGCGATCACCGAAGCCCGCTTGCCGCTGGACAGCGCGCTGGCACATACCCTGCGTTCGCAGGCCCGCCAGTTGGGGGTCAGTCCCGGTGTGTTGTTCCACGTAGCCTGTGCGCAGGTATTGGCCCACACCAGCGGCCGCGATGATGTGGTCTTCGGCACCGTATTATTGGGCAGGATGCAAGGCACAACGGGAGCCGATCAGGTGATGGGGATGTTTATCAATACCCTGCCGATCCGGATATCCCTGAGCACTCAGAATGTACGGGAAGCTGTGCTGACCACGTCGCGGGATTTGGCTACCTTGCTGGAACATGAACAGGCCCCGCTAGCACTGGCGCAAAGATGTAGCGGCGTTATGCCGTCGCTACCCCTATTCAACGTCTTGTTCAATTACCGGCACAGCCCGTCAGACACAGGTGACAATTCTGGTTGGATAGGTATGCGCGTGTTGGTCTCTGAGGAGCGGACGAACTACCCCATTACTCTCTCGGTGGATGATCACGGGGACGGTTTCACGCTGGCTGCTCAGACAGTGAATGGAATCGATCCTGATAGAATAGTGCATTATCTGCACACTGCCCTCAGTGAACTGGCGGATGCGCTGACCGCTGACGCTCAGCAATCGGTGCTCAACTTATCTATTCTGCCGGCAGCAGAACGTCAGCAGTTACTGGTGGATTTCAACGCCACACAGGCCGATTTTCCACAGCATGTCCTTATTCATGAGCTGTTTGAACAACAGGTCGCCCGGACACCTGATGCCCTTGCCGTGCAATTCGAAGAACATTCCCTGAGTTATGATGCCCTCAATCGTAAAGCTAACCAACTAGCGCATTACCTTATGACGTTGGGCGTCAAACCGGATGTTCGGGTAGCTATCTGTGTTGAACGCAGCTTAGATATGATGGTAGGAATATTGGCAATTCTCAAAGCCGGAGGTGCGTATGTGCCTCTCGACCCGGCTTATCCATCTGAGCGGCTGGCTTATATGCTGGCTGATTCTGAACCCGTGGCCTTGCTGGCCCAGACAGAGCTGGCGGGCTTATTCAGCCATCTGATCTCCACGGTGCTGCTTGATAGCCAAACATCGCTTTTGGATATCCAGCCTGACCATAATCCCGATACAACCACATTGGGGCTGAATTCACGTCATCTGGCTTATGTCATTTATACCTCCGGCTCCACCGGACAGCCCAAAGGAATTATGGTGACTCACCGCAATGTCATCAATCTGTATACCGGGCTGCAATCGATGATCGATATCACACCACCGTGTCGCACCGCACTGAATGCCAGCATTGTGTTTGACGCTTCGGTACAGAGCTGGCTGCAATTGCTGGCGGGCCATACACTGGTCATCATTCCGGAGGCTATTCGTGCCAATGGGATACAGCTTTGGCATTATCTGGCGCACCACGCGGTGGATCTGTTTGATTGCACTCCCGTGCAACTGCAATGGCTACTGAATGCGGGGTTAGGTACCGATACGGATTATCAGCCCAAACTGGCGTTAATCGGCGGAGAGGCTATTTCTCCTGTCTTATGGTCGCGTTTGCAACAGATAAAAATGTCCCGTTTTATCAATGTCTACGGCCCAACAGAATGTACCGTTGATACGACTTTTTGTGTGATAGATCATTCACTGCCGTCTCCCAGTATCGGTCATCCGATAATCAATGCCCGAATTTATCTTCTCGATGATTATGGTCAGCCTGTGCCCCTTGGCGTCACTGGCGAGATTTATATCGGAGGGGCGGGTGTCGCCCGGGGATACCTGAACCGGCCTGAACTGACCGCAGAGCGGTTTGTGACCGATCCTTTCAGCTCGCAGCCTGATGCCAGAATGTATAAAAGCGGTGATTTAGGGCGCTGGCTACCAGATGGCAATATCGACTATCTGGGGCGTAACGATTTTCAGATCAAACTGCGCGGTTTTCGGATTGAACCGGGTGAGATCGAAGCTCAGCTTGTCCAGTGTTCCGGTGTAAATGAAGCTGTGGTAATAGTGCGTGAAGAGCTTTTGGTAGCTTATCTCCGCCCACATTCCGGTATTGAACTGGTGCCGGCTGAATTACGTCAGCAACTGACTCATCGTTTGACGGAATACATGATCCCCAACGCCTTTGTGATACTGGATACCTTCCCGCTGACCCCCAACGGCAAGCTCGATCGCAAGGCGCTGCCCGCACCGGACTTATCCGCCGTGATCACCCGGGATTATGAAGCACCGATCGGTGACGTGGAAATTGCACTGGCACACATCTGGCAGGAGTTACTGGGGCTGGAACGGGTCAGTCGTCACGATCACTTTTTTGAGCTGGGTGGTCATTCGCTTATCGCGGTACGGTTAATAAACTGCATGAGCAAGCAAGGCATGGCGGTATCACTGGCAACATTATTCTCTTACCCGATATTATGTGATCTGGCTCAGGCGATTAATAGTCAGTCAGCTAAACCAAGCTCTCCTCTTGACGCCAATCCAGTGCCTTTAAGCCCTGACGGTCATTTACCGCCATTATTCCTGATACACGAGACCACAGGTGATCCGCTGGTGTATTCGCGACTGGCAACTTTGCTGCCAGCCGAACTGCCCGTTTATACATTGCAGGCGATGGGTCTACACACAGTGGAGAATCCACCAGCGTCCATTGAGGAGCTTGCTACTTACCATATTGATGCTATTCGCCGGATCCAGCCGCATGGCCCTTATCGTCTGGCAGGCTGGTCCATCGGAGGAACTATCGCTTACGAGATAGCCCTGCAATTGGTTAGCGATGGCGAAAAAATCGATTACCTTGGCATGATCGATTCTTATAACTTAGATTCTTACAATTTCAGTGATCATGAAACAGACTGGCAGAAAGATATCAATCTGCTTATCCAGTCTCTGAATAATTACGGAGAGCAACCTGATGGAGACGATTCGGATGATCTTTATGATTTCCGTGATTGTGAAGCTCTGCAATGGTTGCCTGCGGACGTTAAAAAAGAGGATATTCTCTTCCGCTTGAATACCCAGAAACTGATCCTGCAACTTGAGAAAAAATATAGAATTTCTGCTTCCTCTCTCCCCATTCATCTCTATACCTGCGATGATTTAGCGGCCGGATCCGACTGCTGGCATGGCTGGCACGACATTGTTAGTGACCGCTCTGAACGCCACCCTATTGGCGGAGGGCATTACACCATCATGCAGCCGCCCTGGATAAACCATCTGGCCGATTCAATGACTGAGCATTTACTACCGGTTTCTTACTCACCGCACATCATTATTCAACATGGAGATGACTCTGTTTCACCACTTTTCTGTATTCCCGGCGCAGGTGCCAGTGTTTCCAGTTTTATTGAGCTGGCATTAGCCCTTCCCCCACAGTTGCCTGTCCATGCTTTGCAGGCTCGTGGCCTGATAAATACAGACCTCCCGCCTTATATCAGTGTGGAAGGTACAGCTCGCGCTTACATTAAGGCAATTCGTCAGGCACAGCCTCATGGCCCCTATTATCTGCTCGGGCACTCTTACGGCGGCTGGCTGGCTTTTGAAATAGCATTACAATTACAAAAGCAAGGGGAAGAGATTGCAGCTCTTACTCTTATTGATTCCGATGGGCCTGAACCACAGGAGAGCACTTCAAAAAACAGCCCTCCTAAGGTTATCGACCGGATTGAAACGTTAATGAGTCTGATTGATATCTACAACATGATGCTGACTCAGCCATTAACGCTAACAAGGCAGGATTTCGAGAATCTGACTGAAGACGAACAGATCATTCTCTTGCTTCAGGCTTTGGTCGATGTAGAGCTATTCCCTGAAAATACAGAGAAACCTTTGTTACAGGGTATCGTTCAGGTTATGCAGGCCAACCTGAACTCAAGCTATACACCCCAAAGCTGCTATAACGGCCCCGTTTATTTGATTAATGCCCAAGGGGAGAATATTGATGAAATAGCTACTCGAGAAAATATCTGGCGTCAGTATATGACTCAGTTAAATACTGAGATCGTGCCTGGTAATCACATGACTATGCTATCCAATCCTCAGGTGAAACAGCTGGCGACTTTGCTGTGGAAAATTCTGCGGGAAAAATTAATGACCGAGATACCGGAGCAGAAATGATGACGTCAACCATTAAACAACCGGCTTACCGGATTTTGTTCTCACTTTTACATCGTTCACGTTGGATCCTGTTCATTGCCATTTTAGCCAGTATTGTTAATGGCATTTCCAACGTTTTCCTCATCACGTTGGTTAACAGAATAGTCACCACGTCTGGCAATAGTTATCACTTACTCGCCGTATATTTCTGTATTATTGCAGTGCTGGCTATTGTCAGTCATGTAATGAGCGGGGTGATTTTCGCCAGACTCAGCCAGAATACCATCGCAAGGATGCGTGAGTTTATCTCTGAGCGTATTACCCGTGCTCCTTTTCGCCAGATAGAAATACTGGGCGCTTCCCGTGCCCAGTCTATTATCACCGATGATACAACCAATGTTTCACTGTTGTTTTTCACCCTACCCAATATCGTGACGCAGAGTTCCATTATACTGGGTTGCCTGATCTATCTGGCTTGGCTGTCATGGTCAGTGTTTTTTCTTGTGTTAACGGTGATAGTGATTGGCTCACTTGGTTATGCTATCGGTGGAACCAGCGCGCTCGCATCACTAAAAGCAGCAGGTAAGTCACAGGATCGCCTGTTCAATCATTTCAACGCCTTATTTACCGGAGCGAAAGAGCTAAAGTTACATTTTTCACGCGCTCAGGCTTTCTTCACCCATTCACTTGGTCGTGAAATTGGTGCGGTTAGACAGCATCGTATCCGTGCTTTCAGTGTTTATGCCTTTGGTGCCGGCTGGATGTATCTTCTATTTTATATATTTCTCGGGCTGGTTATTTTCGCTCCGGCGGTAATAGCGGGACTGAAAGTCACTACAATCGCAGGTTACGTGATTGTCTTTCTGTTTATATTGATGCCGCTGGATAGTCTGCTGAACAGTATTCCATCACTGAATGCGGCTCGCGTATCGCTAAACCGCATCGGTTATGTTCTGTCTGAACTGACTGAACAGGATCACTTGGACGAGCAGGTTTCTGCCAGTGAATTTGGTGAAGCTAACTTACTGCAACTGTCAGGCATTACACACAATTATTATCGTGAGAAAGAAGACGATATGTTTCAGCTTGGTCCAATCGATATGACGCTTAAACGCGGAGAAATCACTTTTCTGATTGGCGGTAACGGCAGTGGGAAAACAACACTGGCCAAACTGTTAAGCGGGCTGTATACACCGGAAAACGGCACAATTACTGTTGACGGAAATTTGATTACTGATAGTAACAGAGCTAACTATCGTCAGCTGTTCTCCGCCATTTTCTCGGATTTTCATCTCTTCGAAACACTGATAGGTCTGACTGATACAGATTCAGTACTGGATGCACGAGCAAACGCCCTGCTCGCTAAATTACATTTGGAGCACAAGGTTAAAATTCAGGATGGTTGTTTTTCAACTCGTGAGCTTTCACAAGGGCAGCGGAAACGCCTCGCCTTAGTGGTTGCTTATTTGGAAGATCGGCCATTCTATCTGTTCGATGAGTGGGCCGCTGATCAGGACCCACTATTTAAGATTGTATTCTATCAGGAACTATTGCCCGAATTGGCGGCACGCGGTAAAGCTGTACTGGCTATTACTCATGACGACCGTTTTTTCCATTTAGCCGATCGTTGCATCAAGCTGGAAAATGGTCAGCTGACCGGGCAGAAATCTGATATACATAATGGCGTTACAGAGCATCAATCACTTTGAATTCGATGACAACAACTTCCATTTCAGGTGAAAATGAGCCTTCACGTTCAAAGAAATGTTGATGTTCCTGTTGCCAGTGCTTCACCGAACGATCTCCCTCGCCTTCTTTCCAGGCGAGTTCGGTTGTCATTTCTGAGAATTTTATGAGGTGTAAGGCCATCACTCTGACAACACAGGCTGGCGTATCTTTGCTGTTCAATACAATGTATTCATTACCAATTAAAATACTGCTGCCACACTGTTTATAGGAGGAAAATGAACAGCTGGTTGCAGTTTTAATTTCTTTGGAGACTAATTCAGCAAGAACGTCCTGTAGTTCAGGTGAATCACCAAACTTCCAGTGTTCTGCTGCCGGATATTTGTTTTTGACCATATTCATCATTTTATGAGATTCCATCGTTACAACTATTATGTGACAACTACTATTAGCGGCAATATTTTCACTTAGGTCTTTGCCATAAGGAAGAAGACCTGGGAACTATATTTGTGTTACGTGAAATTAAAGCCAAAATACCACTAGAAAAAAGTAAAGACAGCTTTTCTAAATGAGAAGTATGTTGGCGATGATCCCACGCCTCTTCTCCTGCCCGCTGCACTTTTACTCCAATTTTATGGTAACACTTATATGCGCTGGCTATTGCCCACGCATGCGCCTATAAAAAAGGTACAAAGTATATTATTAATGTTGCAAAAGATACCAAGACTACTCAGAACAAAAAACAGAGCAAGTGATAGCAATACGGCGAGCGGTATGAGTGTTTCTGTTTTCAGAGGGGACTTGTTACTGGGCAGGTTATGAATATCACTGTTCTGATCGTAAGAGCCGAATTTAGTTCACTCGAATCCGGAGACAAAGCCAAACAAAGCCCAAATGGGTTACAGGGCCTTTGCTTAGCATCAAATTTATATTGGTCAGAAACGAGATGGAAGCCACCTCACCAAGTTATAAAACCGTGTTCTATACAGTGGGTATTGGTGGGACATTTCCGAAAAACTAAATCAGAGGAGTGTAGAAAAAGGTTTTCCTTTTACTTAACAAATGATTGTCAAACTGACAAAAATCACAAAACGAAAGTTCAATATTCTCCTTGTTTTTTAATGTACCAGAGAAAACACCGCTAAATACAGAGAAACTTCCTTCGGTGACTATATTTGTTATTGTATGTTTACCCTTTAGCACTACTCTTTCTTTCGAATAAAAATTAAATAAAGACTCCTTCCCTTGAATTGTAGAATAGCCGGGTCGTTCATATACAACATCTTCGGTGACAAGGTTTAAAATATTATTAAACTCTCTGTTATCAATGAATTCAAAAAATTCATATACCCATTTACTACGCTTTGCGTTATCACTCATGTATTTTATCTCTCCGTTTTACTTCGTCTGCTAATTTTTTGATAGTTGTATATTGAAAGAAATCAACAAATTCTATAGATAAAGTCGAATAGGACTCTTTCCCTTTATTTAACCTGATGCAAAACATCACCTACTGCATTGAACATCCGGTCAAGGTCTTCAGGTTTAGCATTAAACATCGGGCCGAACTGGAGCCCATCGCCACCAAAGCGAACATAAAAACCGGCTTTCCATAATGCAATTCCAGCTTCAAAAGGACGTATCACGCCATCGCCATTCCGTGGTGCAATTTGGATGGTACCAATCAGCCCACAGTTACGAATATCAACAACGTTAGGGCAATGCCTAAGTTCATGCAGGATTTTTTCAAAATGAGGCGCTAATTCAGCAGATTGTTGGATCAGGTTTTCCTTTTCCAGCAATGTTAACGTTGCCAGACCAGCGGCACAGGCTACAGGATGAGCAGAATAAGTATAGCCATGACTGAATTCAATCATATGCTCAGGAAGAGGTTGTGACATGAATGTGTCGTAGATCTTACTGGAGACAACAGCACCACCAAGAGGGATTGCACCATTTGTAATCTGCTTTGCAAAAGTAAGAATATCCGGAGTGACACTAAAATATTCAGCCCCTGTCCAGCTCCCTAAACGGCCTAATCCGGTAATAACTTCGTCAAAAATAAGCAGGATATTATGTTGAGTACATATTTCCCTTAAACGTTGCAGATAACCCTGTGGCGGAACAATCGCACCGGCAGATCCGGCAACAGGCTCGACAATAACAGCGGCGATATTACTGGCATCATGAAGTTCTATCAGTTTCAGTAGTTCATCAGCCAGTTCAGTACCGCCAGTTGCCGGAACGCCTTTAGTAAATGCCATATTGCTTTGTAAGGTGTGTGACAGATGGTCAACTTCCATCAACTGACCGAACATCTTGCGATTTCCGCCAATACCGCCAAGACTTGTTCCTCCGATATTAACACCGTGATAAGCGCGCATTCTGCCAATCATTCTGGTTTTAGTCGGCTGCCCTTTTATCCGCCAGTAAGCTCGGGCTATTTTCACCGCTGTATCAACAGATTCCGAACCTGAATTGGTAAAGAATACATGGTTTAAATCACCCGGCATCAGACTGGCGATTTTATCTGCTAACCGAAATGATAGCGGATGAGCATGCTGGAAACCGGGTGAGTAATCTAATGTACCTAATTGTTCAGAAACGGCCTGACGAATTTCTGAGCGTGAGTGCCCGGCTCCGCAAGTCCATAAACCAGATAAACTATCGTAAATGCGGCGACCTTTATCATCCGTCAGCCAGTGACCATCCGCAGAGACGATCATGCGTGGGTCTTGCTGAAAATGACGATTGGCACTAAACGGCATCCAGTGTGCTTTTAAATTCAGATCCTGGGATGGACTAACATGGAAGGAACGAGTTTGAACGGTATTGCTATCTGACATTTTTTTAACTCCTCGCACGAAAATGTAACAAAAAGTCATCACAGTGAGTTTGCAATAAAACGATATTCAAGTTAAATCTTATTTATTGAATCATTAGTAATGAGTTTACTCACGTAAATGAAACCTGCAAATTTTAGGCAAGTAACTGATTTTGATTTGAAATTATTACGTATATTTAAGATCGTTGCAGAATGTGGCAGTTTTTCTGCGGCTGAAAGCCTGCTCGGTATCACTCGTTCAGCAATCAGCCTTCATATGGGGGATTTGGAAAAGCGTTTGGGCATGCGCTTATGCCAGCGTGGTCGCGCTGGTTTTTCTCTGACTGATGAAGGGAGGGAAATTCTGCGAGCCAGTGAAACTATGATGGCGTCAATTGAAGAATTCCGCCAGTATGTCAATCAAATACATAAGCAGTTACGGGGAGAGTTTAATATCGGCATTATTAATAACCTTGTCACACAACCAATGATGCGGATTACTAACGCGCTGGAGCGCCTGCGTTCAGCAAGTGACAATATTCTGATTAATATTAGTATGAGTACTCCGACAGAAATTGAACGAGGTATATTGGATGGAAGATTACAGGTGGGCGCCCTACCTTTGATTACACCATTGTCGGGATTAAATTACTTACCACTCTATAATGAACGGTCATATCTTTATTGTAGTAATAAACATAAAGCATTTCTGCTTGCGGATAACTTTGATACTGAGCAATTAAATCAACTGGATGCTGTTATTCCCGGCTACCGTACAGGCACTGAAGCCATGAATCACCATAAGTTGCTGAACAGCGCGGCAACAGCATCTGATCGCGAAGGCATCGCATTTTTAATTCTTACCGGTAAGTTCGTGGGATTTATTCCGGATCACTACGCTCGTATTTGGGTAGAGAAAGGTTTTATGAGGGCACTGTTACCTGAGCAAATTTATTATGATTCTAAAATCTCAATCGTGACACGCAAAGGCAAACGAACGAATGCTATTCTTGATTTTTTTTGGTTAAATTGGGGAAGTTGAAAAAATAACCCTATAATTTATTAAGGAAAAGTCATTTCTGATGATGTTTCATTCATAATAATTAATGAAGCATTATAAATTTAATACAATCACTTTAAAAATTCATATTAAATATATCATTTGAGTATGATATGGTAGTTCTGGTTTTAAATTTTTCAAGAAAAAAATTAAACCATAAAAAATATCATTATCAAATTAACTTACATTGAGTGGGTTAAATGTCATGATAAAAAAAACCTCCTTCATGAAATTATTTTTTAAATTATCAATTATCTTTCTTTTTGCTAAAATTTCCTCCGCTGAAGAAATAATTAAATATAGACTTGATGCAACACAACTAAGTAACGACCAAAATTATAATCCTGTCAGTGCTTATGACGGAAGCATTATTTATGCTATACCTCCCGGAGGAGCTATAGCGCACGTTGAATTTGATGATGAAGCAACTCATAGAATTGACTACACAGATCAAATTGAGCTGGCTGTAGATTTCTGGAGAGCGTTTATTCGTAATATATATCCGCAATTAACTATTAGACAAGTCCGTCCCGGAGAACAAGCTAATTTTTTCATAGGGCACTCTGCATCACTAAACATCATAGCGGGAAGAGTAGGTTTTGAGCCTGCCATCGCCTATATTCCAAATAGCGAAAATATAAACACCACCGTTATGGGAGAATATAATCTGGCTAACCAATACGGAATATATATTGATAACTTCATAGTTGGAATAAATGAAAATACAATCTCATTTATAATGAGAACCTTTAGAGATGTTAATAATCGTGGGGAAGCAGTAAAAAGATACATGTATATGTTATTGGTTAGGCATTTGGGATACAGTCTTGGCTTCGTACCTGATGACCCTAATGTGCGTTTATTCCAAAATGACATACCTTGGTATTCTCCTGAGCTTTATTATATATCATTAAATGACAGTGCAACACCTCGACTTATGTATAGGAATAATACATTTGATTACATTCAAGATTTAGTCAACTTTAATGATGAAGAAGATGCCTTTGATATTCATGATATACATATTTCACCTCAAGAAGAAATAGTAGCAAGAATGTGTTTGAATACTTACGGTAATATTGTTTTAAATAAAGAAGATAAGGATCTATACCAGTTGTGCAATACTAAAAAAATAACATCCCCTTTAATTGCGCGTATCATGGCAATATTAGGATAAATGAACGATAATTGTAAATCGGAGTAATCGATTAACCATGAAAATGAAAGTATTTCTATTAACAATAGCGTTATTTCAATTATTCTTTTCAGTCATAACAAAGGCTGATGATGAAGATGTATTTAAATGTCGAAGTGGACTTGATACTGCATATACAGGCTATATAACTGGAATTGCCATGGGATACCACGGAGGTTCCAATAACAAAGTTACTCGTATTATACTGATGTTTACTACCGATAAAAATACTCCTGCTAAAGGAGTTATGACCCAGTCAAATTATAATGATCCAGGAGGTCCTGGTTTTTTATCACTCCTACAAACAGCCCTTCTTACCGGGCAAAAAGTGAGTATTGTATGTAATGGTAATTGGGTTCAAGGAATATGGTTAGGTGAAGGAGCCGATGTATCTTCAGTTCCGAAAGGGTTACCATAAAAATAGGTAAAACAGCACAATTTATACAGAAATTTATTGTTCTTTTTTTAATGTGACTCAATAATAAATATATTTATTACACGTATTCTCAACTTACATCTCTACGTTAATTAGGTATATTAAGATGAAATTTAAATATATTCCAATTTATTTCACTTTTCTTTTTTGTTTGTTAAATGTCAACGTGTATGCAAACCCTTTGCATGATGCTGTCAATCAGAACGATATAGAAACCGTCAAATCCCTATTGAATGATGATCAAACTTTACTTGATGAGCGTGACGGGCAACAGCGCACTCCTCTCATGCTGGCTACACGGAATAATTATGCTGCGATTGCTATTTTCCTTATTCAAAGCGGTGCAGATGTCAATGCTAAAGATAGACAGCTCGATACGCCTTATTTGCTGGCCGGAGCACAGGGGTACAATAAAATACTCATTGCAACTTTACATCATGGCGCGAACCTGAAAGATACCAACCGCTATGGAGGGACTGCGCTGATCCCCGCCGCCGAAAAAGGGCATCCTGAAACTGTACAAATCCTGCTGGATGCTGGTGTTAATCCTAATCACATTAACAAATTAGGATGGACGGCGTTAATGGAAGCTGTCGTATTAGGTAATGGTTCTTCGGTTTATGTCGACATTATTGATCGGCTCATTAAGGGCGGTGCTAATGTTAACATACCGGATAAAAACGGGGTTACTGCGCTTACTCATGCTCGTCAGCGTGGATATAAAGACATCATTAAACTATTGGAAAGTGCTAACGCCAAATAATCAGAGAAAAATTCTTTAACAAAATCAGTAAAAATACAGTAAGATTGGCGCCCAATCGTTAGTATTGATCCGGATCAATAGTTTGTTATCACTTTTTCATCTATCACAGCGCCGAACTCCTGCCTGGATTGCCTTACTGGCAATTCTGATGCTGTTCATTGCTCCAGTGGTATCAAAAACACTGGAACATCATCGCGGTGGTATGAAAAATGAAGCATGTCATGGTATGCCAATGCCTGATATGCAAAATAGTCATCATCAATCAGACAGCATGAATCATCATGGCGTTGATCATGTTCATATGGGGCTGATGGATGATATTGCCTGTGGTTATTGCCAGCTATTGATTAACCTGCCGTTATTGTCAGGTTCGTTTATTCCTTTCATCTTGTTGACGCTGACGATTTCCCGTGCGCCACCAGCCCCCCGCTTTTCTGGCCCGGCTATCCGGCTGTTCTATGGTGAGTCACAACCACGCGCACCACCCCTTAATTAATTCGCTTATCTGAATAAATAAATCATCTATTTTCCTTGCCTGAAATCATTTTTACAGGGCAAGTTGGTATTGTTTTAAACAAATTCAAAAACAGGATTTGTGATTAATTAAGGAATATTTTTCATGTCTGCTACACAATTGTTTCGCGCATCGCCTTTGGCTACGGCTTTAGCTATCGCACTCTTTATTCCAAATGGTATGGCTGTCACAAAAGAACGTGCTGAAGAGACAAAAAATTTAAACTCAGTTCGTGGAAATGTAGCCTATGAAAGTGAATCAGTCATTACCGTAACTGCTCCGGCTGTTTCGCCCCTGAATATTTTTTCCTCACTTAAAACTCCCCGTCAACCCGTCCCCGCCAGTGATGGTTCAGATTATCTGAAAACCATTCCGGGATTTTCTCAGGTTCGTAGTGGCGGAACTAACGGAGATCCGGTATTTCGTGGGATGTTTGGTTCTCGCTTACGAATGTTGATTGATGACGGCGAAGTTATGGGCTCTTGCCCATCACGGATGGACGCCCCAAGTTCATATATTTCACCAGAAAGTTATGATGTTTTGAGTTTGGTTAAAGGGCCGCAGACTGTACTTTGGGGACCGGGGAACTCCGCAGGAACGATTCGTTTTGAACGCTCCCGCCCACAATTTTCAGAACCGGATGCTAAAGGTAATATTAGCACAGTCGCTGGTTCTAATGGACGCTGGGATGGTAATGCAGACCTGAGTTTCGGCAATCAATATGGTTATATGCGCTTTATCGGTAATAAATCCCGTTCTAATGACTACAAAGACGGTGATGGGTATCGCATTCCTTCCCATTGGAACAAGTGGAATACGGATGTGGCATTGGGTTGGACACCGGATGATAATACCCTGCTGGAGTTAAATGCCGGACAGGGAGATGGAAAGGCTCGCTATGCTGGTCGAGCAATGGATGGTTCGAAATTCAAACGCGAAAGTTTGGGAATGCGCTTTGAAAAATCCAATATCGGCGATGTATTTGACAAGTTTGAGACTAATTTTTATTACAACGCCACCACTCATGTAATGGATAACTTATCCCGCCCTTCCCTTATAGCAATGAAAATGGGACATAGTGACAGCCATATGGGGCACGGAAATAGCCATATGAAAAGTAGCCACATGAATCATGGTAGTCATGGAGGACACGGCGGTCACGGTGGGCATGGTAATGGCATGAAAATGTCTCATCAGGTAGATCGCAAAACTCTGGGCGGACGCATGATGGGTACATGGATTTGGGAAGATTTCACATTACAAAGCGGTGTGGATATGCAGACCAATACGCACCGTAATCAATCACAAAAAGATGCCCGTTTCCGTGATTATGGTGTTTTTGGCGAACTGAGCTGGGATGCTGACGAACAAAGTAAGGTAATTGGCGGTGCTCGTTTAGATCGCGTTCTGGTGGATAGATATCCTCAAAAAATCGAGGAAAAACAGGATGAACGAACTGATACTTTACCAGCCGGTTTTGTCCGATATGAACATAACCTGAAAGAAGCTCCGGTGATGTTCTATGCCGGAGTTGGTTATACTGAGCGCTTCCCTGATTTTTGGGAGTTGTTCGCGTTAAAAGGCCATGTTTTCAATCAACTGAAAACAGAGAAAACAACGCAGTTAGATATCGGTGCTCATTATAACGATCATCATTTGCAAGGCTGGATTTCCGCTTATGCAGGTAAAATCGATGACTTTATTCTGTTCCATTATGCCGGTCAAAAAGCCGATAACGTTAGCAACATTGATGCCACTATACTGGGTGGAGAAATGGGAGTTGGCTATCATCTAAATGAAAATTGGAAAACCAATGCAAGTCTGGCTTATTCCTGGGCGAGAAATAATTCAAACCATCGTCCATTGCCACAAACTCCACCATTGGAAGCCCGCTTTGGTCTGAGCTGGGAGTCTGGTGACTGGAGTAGCAACGGTTTATTGCGTCTGGTCAGCAAACAAAACCAGATTGCGATGAATGAAGGTAGTGTGGCTGGAAGAGATTTTGAGCGCAGTGCCGGTTTTGCCGTTTTTTCTGCTAATGCCGCTTATAAGGTGACTAAAAATATGCAGGTCAGTGCCGGTGTGGACAATATTTTTAATAAAACCTATAGCGAACACCTCAATCGTGCAGGAAATGATGGCTTTGGTTATTCTGCCAATACGCCTGTTAACGAGCCGGGTCGTACTTATTGGGCCAGATTTAACGTGAAATTCTAATCTCTGACTGACCTCTCGGACTTTGCCCTGAATTAATTCGGGGCAAAGTTTCTTTTCATTTCTTAATGAACTCTTTTACTAAAGTTATTTTCACATCACATTAAGAAATATTTTTTTGAAAAGATTCTTTCAAAAGAATGAAATTATCAGACTAATCCTAAATATCTGACTCATTCGTTAGCAACCAATGACGTAAAAGCATAGCCAATTGCTCTTGCTGTTCATTCGATAATGCACTGAGAATCGCTCTTGAATTTTCCAAATGACTTTCAACCGCTTTATCGATCAAGGCTCTTCCCTCTGAAGTTAAAGAGACTTTGCAACTGCGTCGATCTTTATCATTAGCGGCACGTTCAACTAACCCACGCTGCACCATATGTTCAATACGGGTACTCATTGCACCTGAAGTTAACATAACTGACTGATACATTTCGGTTGGTGTGATTGGTGAATTGTGACGACGTAGTGTCGCAAGAATATCAAATTCAATAGCGCTCAGGTCAAAGGTTTTGAATGTTGCCTGTAATCGCTGTTCAATAATTTTATTCGCCCGGCATAAACGCCCGATAACACCCATCGGTGATGGGTCAAGATCTGGACGTTGTTGTTCCCACTGTATGAGTAAACGGTCAACGTGATCGTACTTCATGTTTTTTCCCTATTCATTTATTTTTGTGAAAAGATACTTGATAAAATTTGTATAGGCTATTATTTTAATTTATCTTTACATAAAGATACTTTTAAAAATGCAGTTTACAGTTAATTTTTAGCATCTATACCCAATGAATTGATAGATGAGACTGTAAACAAAGGAAAAATAACACAGGAAACTATAATGCTCCGTAATCTTATGCTTACTGCATTAGCACCAATTGTATGGGGAAGCACTTATGTTATTACTACTGAAATGTTGCCACCTAATACCCCCTTACTTGCTGCAACTCTCAGAGCACTACCTGCCGGAATTTTATTACTGTTAATTTGCCGTACATTTCCAAAGGGAATATGGTGGCTTCGTCTGGCTATTCTCGGGTTATTAAACATCGGCGCCTTTTTTTATTTCCTTTTTATGGCTGCTTGGTACCTTCCCGGCGGAACAGCCGCTTTGATTATGTCATGCCAGCCTATTTTTGTTATTTTGCTAAGTACCTTTCTACTCAAAACCCCGCTGACGAAAATGCATATCGTTTCAGCAATTCTCGGAATTATAGGTATTGCACTTCTCGTCACCAATGCAAACACTCGTTTAAACTGGCAGGGAATTATTGCTGGTTTTGCCGGTTGTGGCTGTATGGCATTGGGTGTTGTTTTAACCAAATATTGGAACCGCCCCACTAATTTATCGTTACTAAGTTTCACTGGCTGGCAATTAATGTTAGGTGGAATGATGTTACTGCCCGTGGCTATTTTAACTGAGGGAATACCTCACCAGATTACATTAACTAATATCTTCGGCTATGGTTATTTATGCCTTATCGGCGCAGTCTTTTCTTACATTATTTGGTTTAGGGGAATTGAAAAACTACCGGTTGTCACAATATCTTTTTTAGGTTTTATGAGTGCATTATCGGCGTGCATACTTGGCTTTGTTTTTTTAAACCAAACGTTTTCTTTCTTCCAATTTATCGGAGCCTGCATCATTATTACTGCGGTTTGGTTTTCTATACCCAGAAATAGGATCCAGACAGCTCCACAACCCTACAACCTTAAAAAGGCAAATTAAAAATAAAAGGAGCAGTACCGTATGAAGTTAACCTTAATCTCTGGTAGTCAGCGTCAGAATTCTAATAGCCAGCTTATAGCCCGTTATTTGCAAAAATTGAGTAGTGAATATGGATTTACTGATATCAAATTTCTTGAATTATGTAATGTAGATCTTCCTCTTCATGATGGCTATACAACCGATATATCAGCAGAATCACATCCGTGGCAGGCCATTGCTCATCATTTAAGAGACAGTGACGCTTTTATTTTTGTCTCTCCTGAATGGCATGGAATGGTACCACCAGCCCTGAAAAATTTATTGTTATATTGCTCTGTGACCGAATTAGGACATAAGCCCGCATTATTAACCAGTGTTTCTAGTGGCCCAAATGGAGTTTATCCTATCTCCGAACTGCGTATGACTGGTTTTAAAAATAACCATGTCTGTTTCCTGCCTGATCATTTAATTTTCCGTCAGGCTGGTAATTTAATTTCTCCTGAATTGGTTTGCAGTGATACAGCATTTGAAAATCGGGTTCACTATACATTAAAGCTACTTAAATCTTATGCCGAAGCTTTGAAGCATGTACGCGACGCTATTGGTGATGAAATGCAACAGTATCCGTACGGTATGTAAGGAAATTGTATTAAGTTTTAAAAATATATTTTCCGTCTTTCAGGTTGCAGCCTTACTGGCTGCAATTATTCATCCTAAGTCCCGTTTTTATATCTCTATATTTTTGGGAATGAAATGCCGTCTCCCTGTCTCTTATTTTATCCCCGTATTTGTCGTATCGGGCGATCAAAATTCATACTGCATCAAATGTGCTAAATTTAGTGGAGCGGCTTAGATTATTTCGCTTATCACATTAAAAGCCAGTCATTCTGTAATCCATTGCTAATTTCTATCTAAGAAAACAAAGGAGCTAATTTAATGGCCTGGTTACATGAACTTTTTAGCCTTTCTCCTGAAATTGCACTTTTTCTCGCTTTGGCTGGTGGCACATGGTTGGGGAGGTTCAAACTAGGAGCATTCCAACTGGGTGGTGTAGCCGGCGCACTGGTTGTCGCCGTGTTGATTAGTCAGGTTGGTGTCAGTATCGGCGACGGAATTAAAAATGTCCTATTTGCCCTGTTTATTTATGCTGTCGGCTTTGATAGCGGGCCTAAATTCTTTTCCTCACTGGGCCGTCAAACGCTACGTGAAGTCGCACTTTCTTTGGTACTGGCAGTGAGTGGGCTGTTGACACTCGTCGTCATGGCAAAACTTTTCTCTCTTGATCAAGGTACCGCTGCGGGCATCGCCGCAGGTGCATTAACACAATCCGCGATCATCGGCACCGCTGGTGCAGCCATTGCTAAACTTGATCTGGCTCCGGCACAGATACAGCAGTTGCAAGGCAACGTTGCCGTCGGTTACGCAGTGACTTACATCTTCGGTTCCCTTGGTACCATCATTATCTGCGTTAACATCCTGCCCAAAATAATGAGGCGATCCATTCGGGAAGATGCGATGAAAGCCGAGCTGGATTTACTCAAAGGAGCACCTTTATTATCCGCAGACCAGACGCCTGCTCTACCGGGTATTGTGGGCCGTCTCTATGAGGCCGGGCCGGCAAAAAATATACACGTCTCAGAACTGGAAGCGTTAGCTTCTCCACAGTTCCCCGTTACGCTGGAAAGACTCAAACGCGGAGGAGAAGAAATTCATGTTACACCGGATCTCCTCCTTATGGAGAATGATGTTTTACTTCTGGTCGGGCGCCGACAAGGTATTGTCGCTCTGGCTAAGCATCTGGGTAAGGAAGTGCTGACCGAACATGGGCCATCGATGGTCATGACAACCAGTGAAGCGTTGGTGGTAAACCCGGCCTTTATTAATAAGCGGCTTGCAGAACTCCGCACTCAGGTAGCCTCCGATGTACGTCATGGTATCTATGTCATCAGCATAAAACGTGGAGAAAATATGCTGACCCTCTCTGATGATACGGTCATCAAGCATAACGACGTGATAACGCTGTACGGCAGCGAACAGGATATTCAGCGAGCGATATCACTGGTCGGCGCTTCTCTGGTGAAAAGCATCAAGACAGATTTGCTTTTTCACTGTCTGGGTATTGCCGTTGGCCTGTTAATCGGCCTGCTAATAGTACGTATTGGCTCAGTACCTCTTACGCTGGGAAGTGGCGGTGGCGCACTTCTATCCGGCCTGCTTTTTGGCTGGTATCAGTCGCGTAAGCCACTGAGCGGTAATATCCCCAGCGGTGCCTCTTCAATCCTTCGTGATTTGGGGCTGGCCGGTTTTGTGGCCGTAGTAGGACTGCAATCAGGCCTGCAAGCGGTTGAAACCATTCGCTCAAGCGGTATTTCGATTTTTCTTATTGGTGTGGTGGTCACTGTTGTGCCGTTGATGATTACGCTATTTATCGGACGTTATCTCCTACGCTATGACAATGCCGCCATTTTTGCCGGAGCCTTGTCGGGAACCCGCAGTGCTAATCCCGCTTTTGGTGAAGTTCTCAATAAAGCCGGCAATGCCATACCAACAGCTCCTTTTGCTGTGACGTATGGTTTAGCCAATGTGTTCCTGACTTTATTAGGCCCACTCATCGTTGCTATTGCGTAAGCCAATGTAACCTTTACAAGTGGAGTAAACTACATGTCTAAACAACAGGATAAGTATGCTGCTCTCAGTCCTTTTGAACTTAAAGATGCGTTGATCCAATTGGCGTCAAGTAAATCCGGACGCACGATGCTCAATGCAGGTCGTGGGAACCCGAACTTTCTGGCAACCTTACCGCGCCGGGCGTTTTGGCGTTTAGGTCTATTTGCCACTTCAGAAGCTGAGCTCTCCTATTCTTATTTGCCGCATGATATCGGTGGATTGCCCCGAATTGAGGGTATTGAGGCGCGCTTTGATGAGTTTCTGTCAGCAAACCATGACCAACCCGGTATCTCTTTTCTCGCCAGAGCCGTCAGCTACGTTCGTGATCAACTTGGTCTGTCAGCTTCTCAGTTTCTGCATGAAATGGTTGAGGGAATTCTCGGAGCCAACTACCCAGAACCTCCTCGTATGCAGCGGATTAGTGAGCAGATTACCCGAGAGTACATTGTAAAAGAAATGGTAGGCGGTCTGGTTTCAGCACATGATGTGGAACTTTTTGCTGTTGAGGGCGGCACAGCAGCAATGACTTATCTGTTCAATAGCCTACGCAATAATGGTCTGGTGAAAGTCGGTGATAAAGTGGCGATAGGCTCCCCCATCTTTACGCCTTATATTGAGATCCCTCAGCTTGAAGATTTTCAGCTTAAGACGGTGATGGTACAGGCGTCACCCAAAAACCGCTGGCAGTATCCCGACAGCGAGCTGGAGAAGTTGTTAGATCCTTCGGTAAAAATATTTTTCTGCGTAAACCCCAGTAACCCGGCTTCCGTTAAAATCGATGAGCATGGTTTGGAAAAACTGGCAGACATTATCCGTCAACGCCCTGATTTGATTATTCTTACCGATGATGTTTATGGCACCTTCGCTAATGATTTTAAATCCCTTTTCGCGACCTGCCCACGGAACACAATTCTGGTTTACTCATTCTCCAAATATTTTGGCGCAACCGGATGGCGTCTCGGTGTAATTGCGTTACACCGTAACAATATTCTCGAGCAGAAATTGGCTGCTTTACCTGCCAGTGAGAAAAAACGCTTGAATAAGCGTTATGAGTCCCTCACCCCTGATGTCAGTGCCCTGCGCTTCCTTGACCGGGTTGTTGCAGACAGCCGCAGCGTGGCGCTGAATCATACCGCCGGATTATCCACCCCACAGCAGATTCAGATGGTACTGTTTGCTCTGTTTTCCCTGATGGATAGTGATAATGGTTATAAATCCTCTGTAACCAAGATCATTCGTCGGCGTCAGGCGGTGCTATATCGTGAACTGGGCATTGTTCAGCCTGATGATGAAGAATCCGTTGATTACTATACGCTGCTTGATCTGGAGGAAATATCCCGCCGCATTTATGGTAATGCGTTCGCAACATGGGTGAAGGGTACGGTTGATTCAACTCAGTTCCTGTTTAAAATCGCTGAAGACACCGGCATTGTGATGTTGCCAGGTTCGGGTTTCGGCACCCTGAACCCCGCAGGCAGAATATCGCTTGCCAACCTCAATGAGTATGAATATGCCACTATCGGCAAGGCGTTGAAAAAATTGCTTGAGGAATACTTTGTTGTTTTCACAAAAGAGGGAAAACACAAATCAAATGTCTCCCCGAGTAAAGTGAATAAAAAAGATCGTTCTAAGATAGATAGTTATTAAATTTAATAGGTGGCTATTAAGTTGAACTTCTATCAGAAAACGGAGCCTGGAAGACACGCTGATACGCCACTCGCCTGCTACGACGATAGAGTGCAAAACTTTGCACTCTATCGTTCAATGACCTTAGTCATTATGGAGCGGTTCGATTCAACGCTCTCAACAGACAAAATGCAACAAAAGCAGCAGCGATGTTATAAAACATTCCACTAACCAAGGCATTTTGGTATCCAATAAAAGCAGAAACACCAGTAATGTCTAATTTCCATTGAACCAGAATACTGACAATAGCAACCCCAAAAGCAGCACCAACTTGCTGTAGTGTAGAGACAATACCTGAAGCCATTCCGGCAAATTTGGCATGAACAAAAGCCAGCACAATATTAAGCAATGGTGTCATCACAAAACCCTGCCCGTACCCCAAAATGGTAACAACTGGAATGATTAACAGTAAGTTAGAGTTAACCTGTAATTGAGCGATAACAACAGCCAAAACAATAAATGAGACAAAATATAGCAGTGCTCCCGCCACAATAGCCCGATTCCCGAATCGTTTAACCCAATAAGGCGCCGTGAGTGAAGATAAAACAAACCCAATACTGGCGGGTGCAAAAATTAGTCCGGCATCTATGGCAGCAAGACCCAGACCACTTTGTAAAAATAATGCAAAAATGAGAAAAAATGAACTGGACGTGGAATAGATACACAAAACCAATAAGCAACCTAATCGGAACTGTCTGTTTTTCAGTAACTCGAAATTGAATAATGGCGTTTTTCCCTGATAGACATAACGCCTTTCATGTCGTACAAATTGTGACAACGTCACCAATGATAACAAGAGCAGTAACCAACACCATGCTGGCCATCCCAGGACTGGACCGACTAAAAGTGGCGACAATAAAGCAAAAATACTAATACCGGAAAGTGCGACGCCTCCCCAGTCCAACCCTGTTTTTTCCTTCGCCTTGCTCTCAGGAATATAACCAGAAAAAATCAGTGCCAGTATCCCGACAGGGATATTAACGAGGAAAATAGATCGCCATTGTAAATCCCAGAAATTGGCCGATATCATCCATCCGCCTAAAATTTGCCCTGCGATAGCAGCAAACCCTAAAGTCATACCCAGTAATCCAAATGCCTTGCGTGCGTTGTCCCCCTCGAAATTAACACGAATACAGGCATATACCTGTGGAAATAATAGTGCAGCAGCAAGGCCCTGCAAGAAACGAGCGATAATTAAAGTATTTGCGGTTGGCGCTAAACCACAAAGTAATGATGTGAATGTAAAGGTAAGAATACCCAACTGAAATAACCGCCGTCTGCCAAACAAATCGCCTAAGCGACCACCGGTAATCAGCAATAAACCGAATCCAATTTCATAGGTCACAATGACCAGCGTAACCTGAAATATACTTGCCTGTAAGTGGGTCTGAATATTGGTAACGGCAATATTGACAACAAACAAATCAAAAATAGTCATAAATCCAGCCAGTAATAATACGGACAGGGCTAAATAATCCTTTTTAGTCATAATCAAAATCCTCTTGCTATTTGAAATGAAGAGGATTTTAGTTCTCATATTATCCTGTTACAATTTAACCAATTATACTATTACTAAAAGCAATGGGATTGAGCTCAATGTCAAAGTTAAAAAGAACTCGTACTGAATTGGCCAATTTTTTGCGTACTAAAAGAGAAAGTATCAGCCCTGAATCTGTCGGACTACCGCACATTGGCCGACGGAGAACATCGGGATTAAGACGTGAAGAAGTCGCGGCTTTAGCTGGTGTTGGCCTGACATGGTACACATGGTTAGAACAAGGTCGGGAAATTGGAGTATCGGCAACTTTTTTGGATAATATCGCCAGCGTTTTTAAACTCAATTCAGCAGAACGCCGACATCTCTATTTACTGGCTCATATGCGTGAACCTATTACCACCAGCCAGACGCGAAGTTTTATTTCTCCCCTGATCAAACGATTGATGGGGGATTTATCTCCTCATTTAACGTATGTATTAAATCTATATTGGGATGTGCTGGAATTTAACCAGCAGGCCGATGAGTATTTTCATTTCAGCCAGATAAAAGATGAGCAACGCAATTTATTATGGCTATTATTTACCAATAATCACTACCGTGAATTATTACCAAATTGGCAACAGGATGCTTATAAAATGTTAGCCAGTTTCAGACGCGATTATGCAATAGCCTCAAAAGATAGTTATGTTCAGGATCTGGTGAATAAATTACTTAAAATTTCCCCTGATTTTTATGAAATGTGGCATCGGCATGAAATCTATGAACCCTGTAATGGAATGCGGTCGTTGAGTATTAATCAGCAGATTACTTCTTTTGAGTACACCTCAATGACCATTGATTTAGAAAAATATCTACGTTTAATTGTTTATGCGAAACTGACACCCTCCTCGCGTTAAAAAACAGGAACTTTATCAATACAAGATATCCGTAGAGAAACAGTAAATGAAAAATACCCCAATACTGGTTGCCGCAGCAATAACCGCCCTGTTGTTAAGCAGCTGTGCAGTACCAAACCGTAATACCATTTCACCAACATCCTCGCAGGTTTGTCGCACAGGTGATCCCATGATCCAGACTACGCTCTATTTTGGCCTGAACCGTCCGTCAGGGCCGGTGATTACTGCCGCCGAGTGGCAAACATTCATCGACCAACAGGTCACGCCGCGCTTTAAAGACGGACTGTCGGTGTTTGATGCGAAGGGACAGTGGTTAGGTAACAATGGCAAGCTGGCTCGCGAAAACAGCAAAGCGTTACTGTTAATCCATACTCAGGGCAAGAAAAGCGAAACAAATATCGAGGCGCTACGCAGCAGCTATAAACAGCAGTTTGTGCAAGATTCAGTAATGCGGGTAGATGCGCCGGTATGTGTAGCGTTTTGAGAGATATCCCGGCAATACGCCGGGATAAGGGATCTTTACTGACACCTGAATAAATTAGTACAAATTGTCTTTCAGTCTCTGATCTAAGTGAGTGTCGTATTCAACATCATCAAACTCACTTTTGCTCAATGCCTTGAGAACATAGCCCGGGCTGGGTAAGGCACTACGGTCAATCTGAGTTGATGCATCCCATAAACCTGAACGCATAATGGCGCGGCTGCATTGGAAGAAAACTGCATCAACCGTAATCCGCAATACAGATTGCGGTAAAATATTACGATGGGCAAAACGTTCTAATATTGACGGCGTAACCAGAATTTCTGCCCGACCATTAATACGCAGTGTCTCGCCAATACCCGGAATTAACAGTAACAATGCAACACGATTATCATGCAGAATATTACGCAGGCTATCAATACGATTATTTCCCCTTCGATCAGGCAAGATTAGCGTCTTTTTATCCTCGATATGAATAAATCCCGGCTGATCTCCCCGGGGTGAAGCATCCAGCCCGTCTTTGCCCGCAGTCGCCAACATGGCAAATGGTGCTGCTTCAATAAATGGCCGATAAGCCGGATGAATATGGTCAGTTTCTTTAAATACAGAAGCCCCTACTGGCTTTCCGTAAATTTGCTCAAGTTCAGTAATATCAGTAACAATTTTATCCATTATGGAATCTATCCTCATATCAACCCGTAATCGGCTCTGTTTTATAGGGTAGGCGTATTTAATTGCGAAAATGCATCACATATTCAGAATGCCCTGTCACCTCATCTTTACCCTCTTCCGCTACATAAAAACCTTGTGACAGGTAAAAATCATAACTGCTTTTGTTTTCCTGATAGACGGACAGGGTAAGTTCAGTTCTGCGACTTTTAGCATCCATGATCAATTTCTTACCCACTCCCTGCCCCTGACTATCAGGTGATACAAAAATTGCAGCTAATATATCATTATGTAACGCATAAAAACCGATGGCCTTTTGGTTTTGAGTATAGACATACACTTCAGATGCCGGAATATAGATATTCCTCATATTTTCAATCTGGGATTGCCAAAAATCAGCCGCGACGAAGTGGTGTGCTTTAATGGACGCCTCCAGCCAGATTGCCAGAACCGTGTCCATATCTTCTCTTAAAAATTTTCTGATCATTATTATTCCAATGTTTTCTCTTTTTTGAGTACAGATATGATAAATGAAGGTTTAATGAAATTTGGAGGATAAGGAATTATTTTTTAGTAGAGTAAAAAATTCCCCACTACTGCGCACGACATTCTTTTCAGAAGTAAACCCTAGATCCAAAAAAATTTTTTTGGAATTATATTATTTAATAAAGTTACAGATAGTTGTGAAGCCATATTTTATTTCAATACTATTGCTATATTGTAAAAAAAAATCAGATAACTCTTTTTCAGCCTATTTGCTCACACATTAACCTCTTGTTAGTTTTATAAAACTATGAGCTAAACCAGAATCCAGATTAATTATCTATTATCACGTTTTTAAATAGCTATTTTTCTGTGTATTAATGAAAATGAGTTTAGTCATAAAAATAAAATCTCATTATGATTACAGATAAGAAAATTAAATTAATAATGGAGTTTAAAAAATAAACCAGACAAACAAAAAACAATCTAATTAAATCAGCTTGAAGTATTTTTTTTATTATTAAAATAATAAATTTTATTTGTATATAAATGTAAAATAAAGAAAATTAAAATTATGTCATTGATTTTAAATAAAAAATAAAATTAATAATATGTAAACAAGATGTTTATTTTAAGTTAATTTAAATCTTGCCTTTGCGATGAAAATATTATTTCATAGAAACTCGCTGGCATTCTGCTGATATTAATTTCGTGCATATTAATTTCTGTTATCAGATTTATTTCTACAATAATCATTTATTGTGGGATGGGGTTTGGCTGCCAGTTATATAAACAAAAAATAACCTTTTTATTATAAGAGGCTTCTGATTATTTATTAAAAATAAATCGGAATGCCTCACTATATGGAAAATAGGCCTATTTCTATGAGAAAAAACAATTCCGTAAAACCTATTGTTTTGTGGGTGACATTATTGTGTGGACTTTTACCTGCTACTGCTGCCATCGCTGATAGCGGTTATCAAGAACAGGGGCAGTTAAATTCACCTGATAGCTGGTTATCAGAAGAGTTTAAACGCCAGTGGGGGTTAACTACTATTGGTGCACATTATGCCTATGCCCGTGGATATACCGGGAAAGGGATCAATGTCGGAGTGCTGGATGAAGCAGTAACCCCCCATCCTGAATTTGCAAACAAACTGAGAAGATTAAGCCCGGAAGATCCAGTCAATTTTGACGAAGATATTTGGACAGATATCATTGAGTTCGGCGCTCATGGTAACCATGTCGCCGGCACTATTGCGGCAAACCGGGACGGTACAGGGATGCATGGAGTTGCATTTGATGCTGGCTTGATCACCGGTAAATATTTACAAAATGAATTCAACCGAACAGAAGCGATGATCCAAAGTAATGCCCGGGTTATCAATAACAGTTGGGGGGTCCGCCCTCAGATAAGACGGGATATAAACGGCAATCCGATAAGGCGACCAGATGGTACATGGGACTATGTTAAAACCACTCTGGAGGATGTCCGTAAATATGTTGAGAAGGATAATCTTAGAGAGAAATTGGATCGTTTAAGCCAATCAAAAATCCCTGAATCAGATGATTATACAACCAGAACAGCGGGCTTATTACGTGCTGCGCGACATGGAAAATTAGTTGTTTTTGCGGCAGGAAATGCCAACAACTATAACGTTACCTGGTTGCATGCGGGTATGCCGTATTTCTTTCCTGACGTTCTGAAAAACTATCTCAGTGTCGCCAACATAACGCAGGACAAGGAGCTGGCTCTGTCATCAACCAGTTGCGGATATACCGCCAGTTATTGCTTATCTGCACCGGGCACCCGAATTTACAGTAGTACCGGTAAATTTGTTTCAAAAACAGGTGGTGTAATAAACGAAGATGCTCTGAATAAGGGGGATCTTGAGATTGATTCTTCCTATGATACCTATACTGGTACATCTATGGCGGCACCTCATGTCGTCGGAGCCGCGGCTGTCCTGATGCAACGCTTCCCTTATATGACCGCGGGGCAAATTTCTGATGTCCTCAAAACTACAGCGACAGATTTGGGTGAAAAAGGCATTGATAAACTCTATGGCTGGGGAATGCTTAACCTGAAAGATGCCATTGATGGTCCGAAAATGTTTATCACGAAGGACGATATTCCTGAAGAATTCCGTATTTCCGGCTCCTATACTGATACGCAGTTTGTCGCAAATGTCGCCGGAAAAGGGGGAATAATAGTAGAAAAAGTCATAAAAAAAGGCACAAATATAGAAAAGATAGAGCGGGTATGCGACAGCATCGAATGTACCTACGACTACTGGAGTAATGATATTTCCGGTCACGGTGGGTTAACTAAAACCGGTAAAGGCATGCTGGAACTGACCGGTAAAAACAGTACCTATCAAGGTCCTACCCTAGTTGAACAGGGCCAGTTACAGGTCAGTGGCGGCATCACTTCTAAGGTGACGGTACATGAGGGTGCCACACTGAGCGGAAACGGTACGATTGGTTCACTCACCGCTCAGAGCAGCTCCTATATTGCCCCCGGTAATGTGGGCCCCATGAATACTGATTTAATCGGCACACTGAAAGTTAACAACGGTGTGACTTTTGAAGCAGGCTCAAATTACCTTGTTGAAGTCGCCAGAAATACCGCTGGGTTGAGTGACCGTATTTATGCTGGCGGTTTAGCCACGTTAAACGGTGGCAAGGTTGACGTTAGGTTAGAAAACAGCAGCAACCTGCTGCTTTCAAAACAAGAAGTTCGCAGCCTGCTGGGTCAGCAATACAATATTCTACAGGCCCACAAAGGTATCAATGGTCAGTTTACTGCCGCTTCACCTAATTATCTGTTCATTGGCGCTCAATTGAACTATCAGCCGAATAGCGTCATGTTAGATATCAATCGTAACGCCACCCCATTTGCCAGTGTGACAAAAACCGCCAATGAGCGCACCATCGCCAACGCTGCGGAGAAATTGCATCTGGGCCACCCGGTTTATGAAAGTATTTTGATGTCGGATACGGCGCCACAGGCGGGCAAGGCCTTCCAGCAATTATCTTCCGGTCAAATCCACGCCGATATTGCATCTGCACAAATCAATGGCAGCCGTTACCTTCGTGATACTTTGAATACGCGTCTGCGTCAGGCTGACACCGGATTGGCCAGTCAGGATATCAAAGCTGACCAAAACGGGGTCTGGGCGCAGATCAGCAGTAACTGGCAACGCACCAACAGTAACAGTGAAGCCAACGGTTATCGCATGTCTAACTACGGCGTATTTCTGGGGGCTGATCGGGAAGTAGCCAATGACCTGCGTCTCGGGATGGCTACCGGTTTCACCCGCTCTTCCCTGCGTGGCGGTGATAATACTTCCGCAGGCAGTGATAACTTCCATCTGGCATTTTATGGCAGCAAACAACTGGATGCTCTGGCCTTGCGTACCGGCGTAGCCTATAGCTGGCACCGGTTTGATACCGAGCGTTCAGTGGCCTTCGGTCGTCAATCTGACAACCTGAAAGCCAAATACGGTGCGCAAACCGGGCAGTTGTTTGCGGAAGCCGCTTACGGGATCAACCCGGACTGGCTGAATCTGGAGCCTTTCGCCAACCTGTCCCATGTTAATTTCCGCAACGATGGCATCAATGAAAAAGGCGGGGCCGCTGCCCTGACCGGTAAAAAACAATCGAAGAATGCCACCCTCTCGACATTAGGTTTACGTGTAAATCAAAACTGGCAAACGCAGGATCAACTGACGGTCGGCATGTATGGTGAGTTAGGCTGGCAACATCAGTTCGGTAATGTCAAACGCGACAGTCAATTGAGTTTCAGTAACAGCGATGTGTCATTTACGGTTAACAGTGTCTCCGCTGCACGTGATGCGGCAGTCATTAAAGCCGGCACTTCCCTGAGCATTAATGAAAATACCAAATTATCAGTGGGATACAACGGTGTCTTATCACGTGGTCACAAAGATAACGGCGTATTCTTAAATGCCAACTGGAAATTTTAGTCAATAAAAAATCCCAACTCACTGCCCACCAGCAGTGAGTTTTTTTCTTTATTCATGTTTAAAGATTTTTGAGTGGTTATTCATCAAATAATCACCCGAAAGAATTCACTATACACAATGAATTTCAAGGTGCGTCGCGACGGCAAGGGAGTGAATCCCCGGGAGCATAGATAACTATGTGACCGGGGTGAGTGAGCGCAGCCAACAAAGAGGCAGTTTGAAAGGCGAAGTGTATAAATCCATTATATGAAAAACGGACTTACCACTATGAAAAAGAATAATTCCTTAAAACCTATTGTCTTGTGGATAACATTATTGTGTGGGCTTTTACCTGCTACTGTTGCAACCGCGGATAACGGGTATCAAGAAAAGGGACAGTTAAATTCGCCGGATAGCTGGTTATCAGAAGAATTTAAACGTCAATGGGGATTATCGGCCATTGGTGCGCATTATGCTTATGCCCGTGGTTATACCGGGAAAGGGATCACTGTCGGGGTGCTGGATCAAGCCGTAACGCCTCATACTGAGTTCGCAAACAAACTGAGAAGATTAAGCCCGGAAGATCAGGTCAATTTTGACGAGCTTTTTAATGGACTTTTCATTCTGTTCGGCAATCATGGTAACCATGTTGCCGGCACTATTGCGGCAAACCGGGACGGCGAAGAGATGCATGGAGTCGCATTTGATGCCGACCTGGTTACTGCAAAATTTTTAGGCAGCTATCAGAATCGCACAGAAGCGATGATCCAGAGTAACGCCCGGATTATTAACAATAGTTGGGGCGTTCCTCCTGAACGTAATCGGGATGAAAACGGTAAACCGATAAGGCGACCAGATGGTACGTGGGATTATGTTCAAGTGACGATGGACGAAGTCAGGAAACATGGAGAGTCAATTCGAAATACACTGGATCAGTTAAGCCGTTCACCAATCCCTGAAACATTCGACGATAACTCCGCTACAGCAGGTTTATTACGTGCAGCACGCCACGGAAAACTCGTGGTTTTTGCGGCAGGAAATTCCAATAACTATAACATTACCTGGATAGATGCGGGTATGCCGCTTTTCTTTCCTGACGTCCTGAAAAACTATCTCAGTGTCGCCAACATAACGCAGGAAAAGGGGCTGGCTCTGTCATCAACCAGTTGTGGATATACCGCCAGCTATTGTTTATCTGCACCCGGTACAGGCATATACAGTAGTACCGGTGAATTTATTTCAAAAACAGGTACTCTCATAAATGAAAAGTATCTGAATGAAGGGAATTTTGAGATTGTCTCTTCTTATGGTCTCAAGACGGGTACATCTATGGCAGCACCGCACGTTGCCGGAGCTGCGGCTGTTCTGATGCAACGCTTCCCTTATATGACGGCGGGACAAATTTCTGATGTCCTCAAAACTACAGCGACAGATTTGGGTGAAAAAGGCATTGATAAACTCTATGGCTGGGGAATGATTAACCTGAAAGATGCCATTGATGGCCCGAAAATATTTATCACGAAGGACGATATTCCCGCTGAATTTTACATTAAGGATTCCTATACCGATACGCAGTTTGTCGCCAATATCGTCGGCATGGGGGAAAAAGTAGAAGCAGGCACAACGGTAGAACGCGTCTGCGACAGCATCGAATGTACCTATGACTACTGGAGTAATGATATTTCCGGTCACGGCGGGTTAACCAAAACCGGCAAAGGGATGCTGGAACTGACCGGAAAAAACAGCACCTATCAAGGCCCGACAATCGTTGACCAGGGTCAGTTACAGATCAGTGGCAACATCACTTCTAAGGTGACGGTACATGAGGGTGCCACACTGAGCGGAAACGGTACGATCGGTTCACTCACCGCTCAGAGCGGCTCTTATATTGCCCCCGGTAATGTGGGTCCCATGAATACTGATTTAATCGGGACACTGAAAGTTAACAACGATGTGACTTTCGAGAAAGACTCACATTATCTGGTTGAAGTCGCCAGAAATACTTCTGGGTTGAGTGACCGTATTTATGCCGACGGTTTAGCTACATTAAAAGGTGGCAAGGTTGACGTTAGGTTAGAAAACAGCAGCAACCTGCTGCTTTCAAAACAAGAAGTTCGCAGCCTGCTGGGTCAGCAATACAATATTCTACAGGCCCACAAAGGTATCAATGGTCAGTTTACTGCCGCTTCACCTGACTACCTGTTCATTGGCACTCAACTGAACTACCAGCCTAATCGCGTCATGTTAGATATCAATCGTAACGCCACCCCATTTGCCAGTGTAACCAAAACCGCCAATGAGCGCGCCATCGCCAACGCGGCGGAGAAATTGCATCTGGGCCATCCGGTTTATGAAAGCATTCTGATGTCGGATACGGGATCACAGGCGGGTAGAGCCTTCCAGCAATTATCTTCCGGCCAGATCCACGCCGATATCGCGTCTGCACAAATCAATGGCAGCCGTTATCTGCGCGATACCCTGAATACCCGTCTGCGTCAGGCAGAGGGTGGATTAGCCAGTCAGGATATCAAGGCTGACCAAAACGGGGTCTGGGCGCAGATCAGCAGTAACTGGCAACGCACCAACAGTAACAGTGAAGCCAACGGTTATCGCATGTCTAACTACGGCGTATTTCTGGGCGCAGACCGGGAAGTAGCCAATGATCTGCGTCTCGGTATGGCTACCGGTTTCACCCGCTCTTCCCTGCGTGGCGGTGATAATACTTCCGCAGGCAGTGATAACTTCCATCTGGCATTTTATGGTAGCAAACAACTGGATGCTCTGGCCTTGCGCACGGGTATCGCTTACAGCTGGCACCGGTTTGATACCGAGCGTTCAGTGGCCTTCGGCAGTCAATCGGACAACCTGAAAGCTAAATATGGTGCACAAACTGGGCAGTTATTTGCAGAAGCGGCTTACGGGGTCAACCCGGGCTGGCTGAATCTGGAGCCTTTCGCCAACCTGTCCCATGTTAATTTCCGCAACGATGGCATCAATGAAAAAGGCGGGGCCGCAGCCCTGACTGGTAAAAAACAATCGAAGAATGCCACCCTCTCGACATTAGGTTTACGTGTGAACCAGAACTGGCAGACGCAGGATCAGCTGACTGTCGGCATGTATGGCGAATTAGGCTGGCAACATCAGTTCGGTAATGCTGAACGTGACAGTCAATTGAGTTTCAGCAACAGCGATGTGCCATTTACGGTCAACAGTGTCTCCGCTGCCCGTGATGCGGCAGTCATTAAAGCCGGTACGTCCCTGAGCATTAATGAAAATACCAAATTATCAGTGGGATACAACGGTGTCTTATCACGTGGTCACAAAGATAACGGCGTATTCTTAAATGCCAACTGGAAATTTTAGTCAATAAACAATCCCACTCACTGCTGGCAAGCAGTGAGTTTTTCTTTGTGTATAAATCCATTATATGAAAAACAGGCTTATCACTATGAAAAAAAACAACTCAGTAAAACCTATTGTTTTGTGGATAACATTATTGTGTGGGCTTTTACCTGCTACCGCCTCCATCGCGGATAACGGGTATCAAGAAAAAGGTCAGCTAAATTCACCGGATAGCTGGTTATCAGAAGAATTTAAACGCCAGTGGGGATTAACGGCTATTGGTGCGCATTATGCTTATGCCCGTGGTTATACCGGAAAAGGGATCACTGTCGGGGTGCTGGATCAAGCCGTAACGCCTCATGCTGAGTTCGCAAATAAGCTTAAAATATTAAGCCCGGAAGACATTGTGAGCTATAAATATAATGACGATAAATCTGGCAATATCTCTTTCGGCAACCACGGTAACCATGTCGCCGGTACTATTGTCGCAAACCGGGACGGCAAGGAGATGCATGGAGTCGCATTTGATGCCGACCTGGTTACTGCAAAATTTTTAGGCAGCTATCAGAATCGCACAGAAGCGATGATCCAAAGTAATGTTCGGGTTATCAATAATAGTTGGGGCGTTAGGCCTGGCTATGAAGTAGATAAACGGGGCAACCCCAAACGCTGGCCGAATGGGACAGTAAAATATAAACAGGTGACATTAGCTCATGTTATTAACGAAATGGAACCGATTAAAGGAATATTGGATCATTTAAGCCATTCGCCAATCCCTGAGATATACGATGAACTCTCCGGTACAGCAGGTTTATTACGTGCTGCCCGCCATCATAAATTAGTTGTTCGTTCTGCCGGAAATGCTAATAACTATAACGTTACCTGGATAGATGCAGGCATACCATTTTTCTTCCCTGACGTTTTGAAAAACTATCTCAGTGTCGCCAACATAACACAGGACAAGGAGCTGGCTCTGTCATCTACTCGTTGTGGATATACCGCCAGCTATTGTTTATCTGCGCCGGGCACCCTAGTTTACAGTAGCACCGGTGAATTCATTCCAAAATCAGGTGGTGCAATAAACGAAGGTGCCCTGAATAGAGGGGAGCTTGAAATTGACTCTTCCTATGGTTTCAAGACGGGTACATCTATGGCAGCGCCTCATGTCGTCGGAGCCGCCGCTGTCCTGATGCAACGTTTCCCTTATATGACGGCGGGACAAATTTCTGATGTCCTCAAAACTACAGCCACCATTATTAATAAAGAAGGCAAAAGGATCCATGAACTTTCCGGCTGGGGCATGCTCAACCTGAAAGATGCCATTGATGGCCCGAAAATGTTTATCACGAAGGACGATATTCCCGCTGAATTTTATATTGAGGATTCCTATACCGATACGCAGTTTGTCGCCAATATCGTCGGCATGGGGGAAAAAGTAGAAGCAGGCACGACAGTAGAACGCGTCTGCGACAGCATCGAATGTACCTATGACTACTGGAGTAATGATATTTCCGGTCATGGCGGATTAACTAAAACCGGTAAAGGGATGCTGGAACTGACCGGTAAAAACAGCACCTATCAAGGCTCGACAATCGTTGATCAGGGTCAGTTACAGGTCAGTGGTGGTATCACTTCTGCGGTAACGGTACACAAGGGTGCCACACTGAGCGGAAACGGTACGATTGGCTCTCTCATCGCTCAAACCGGCGCTTACATTGCCCCCGGTAATGTGGGTCCCATGAATACTGATTTAATCGGCACACTGAAAGTTAACAACGATGTGACTTTCGAAGCAGGCTCAAACTACCTTGTTGAAATCGCCAGAAATACCGCTGGGTTAAGTGACCGTATTTATGCTGACGGCTTAGCTACATTAAAAGGTGGCGAGGTTGAAGTTAGGTTAGAAAACAGCAGCAACCTGCTTTCAAAACCCGAAGTCCGCAGCCTGCTGGGTCAGCAATACAATATCCTACAGGCCCACAAAGGTATCAATGGTCAGTTTACTGCCGCTTCACCTGACTACCTGTTCATTGGCACTCAACTGAACTACCAGCCTGATCGCGTCATGTTAGATATCAATCGTAACGCCACCCCATTTGCCAGTGAAACAAAAACCGCCAATGAGCGCGCCATCGCCAACGCGGCGGAGAAATTGCATCTGGGCCATCCGGTTTATGAAAGTATTTTGATGTCGGATACGGCGCCACAGGCGGGCAAGGCCTTCCAGCAATTATCTTCCGGCCAGATCCACGCCGATATTGCATCTGCACAAATCAATGGCAGCCGTTACCTTCGTGATACCCTGAATACCCGTCTGCGTCAGGCAGAGGGTGGATTAGCCAGTCAGGATATCAAAGCTGATCAAAACGGTGTCTGGGCACAGATCAGCAGTAACTGGCAACGCACCAACAGTAACAGTGAAGCCAACGGTTATCGCATGTCTAACTACGGCGTATTTCTGGGCGCAGACCGTGAAGTAGCCAATGACCTGCGTCTCGGTATGGCTACCGGTTTCACCCGCTCTTCCCTGCGTGGCGGTGATAATACTTCCGCAGGCAGTGATAACTTCCATCTGGCATTTTATGGCAGCAAACAACTGGATGCTCTGGCCTTGCGTACGGGTATCGCTTACAGCTGGCACCGGTTTGATACCGAGCGTTCAGTGGCCTTCGGTAGCCAATCTGACAACCTGAAAGCTAAATATGGTGCACAAACTGGGCAGTTATTTGCGGAAGCCGCTTACGGGATCAACCCGGGTTGGCTGAATCTGGAGCCTTTCGCCAACCTGTCCCATGTTAATTTCCGCAACGATGGCATCAATGAAAAAGGCGGTGCCGCTGCCCTGACCGGTAAAAAACAATCGAAGAATGCCACCCTCTCGACATTAGGTTTACGTGTGAACCAGAACTGGCAGACGCAGGAGCAACTGACGGTCGGCATGTATGGTGAATTAGGCTGGCAACATCAGTTCGGTAATGTCGCACGCGACAGTCAATTAAGTTTCAGCAACAGCGATGTATCATTTACGGTTAACAGCGTCTCCGCTGCGCGTGATGCGGCAGTCATTAAAGCCGGCACGTCCCTGAGCATTAATGAAAATACCAAATTATCAGTGGGATACAACGGTGTCTTATCACGTGGTCACAAAGATAACGGCGTATTCTTCAATGCTAACTGGAAATTCTAGCCAATAAAAATTATTTAAATCAATAAACTCACTGCTGGTGATGGCTGGCAGTGAGTTTTTTCTTTCGCTATCTTCTTTCACAGCAGTACATACATTTAAGAAAAATGCATTATGCTCACATCAGAGGCAGACTGGTTGATTAACGTGTTGAACGACTGAAGGAGTCACTACCATGAGTAAAAGACTGAATCGGCAAATTGTTCTTGCATCAAGGCCAGAAGGCCCACCTGTTGAAAGTAATTTTCGTCTTGAAGAATCGAGTATCCCCTCACCTTCTGAGGGTCAAGTACTTTTAAAATTGCATTATCTTTCACTTGACCCTTATATGCGTGGCCGAATAAGTGCGGCAAAATCATATGCTGAACCAACAAAAATTGGTTCTATCATGGAAGGTGCAACGGTCGGTGAAGTAATAGAAAGTCGCAGTGCTGATTTTAAAACGGGTGATATGGTGCTTTCCTATTCCGGTTGGCAGGAATTCGCCACCGCTCAGGATACGAGTTTACGCAAGCTTGATCCTACAATTGCTCCCTTAACAACGGCATTAGGCATACTTGGAATGCCCGGTTTTACTGCATATTCAGGGCTGTTAACTATTGGGAAACCCATGAAGGGAGAAACTCTTGTCGTTGCCGCCGCTACAGGCCCGGTTGGTTCTGCTGTCGGTCAAATTGCAAAAATCAAAGGAGCGCGGGTTATTGGTATTGCAGGTGGTGCAAAGAAATGCCGGGCTTTACTGGATGAATTTGGGTTTGATTCAACGATTGATCACCATGAAGCTGATTTTGCTCAAAAACTGGCAGCAGCCTGCCCTCAGGGTATTGATATATACTTTGAAAATGTAGGAGGAAAGGTTTTTCAGGCTGTGCTTCCCCTTTTAAATAAATTTGCACGTATCCCTGTATGTGGCCTGATTGCACACTATAATCATGATACTTCATCAGAAAGTGCGGGTTATGTCCCCTTATTTATGCGTGACATACTGACAAAAAGCCTTACCGTGCGAGGTTTTATTCAATCTGATTTTTCCAGTCAGCGTTCGGATTTTCACCGTGATATGGAAGAATGGGTTTCCAAAGGAAAAATTCATTATAGAGAGGATATTATCGGTGGTCTGGAAAATGCGCCGAAAGCCTTTATTTCCCTTTTAGAGGGAGGAAATTTCGGCAAGCTGATTGTGAAAGTTGGCTAAAAATATTTATCGTTTTTTGGTTAGTATAAGAACATTCTCAATTCCTGAAAAATAAACTGACCTTATCAATTTTATGTCTAATATAAATAAGATGGATAAAATATAGGATAATATTTTATCCATCTTTATTTTTGAAAATAATTTTTATTTGATAACTCACGGAAACATTAACCACATAAACAAAAAAAATAGAAATTAAATCAGTTTGAAGTATTTTTTATTTTAAGAAAAAAATCTCACATAAAAATACAACACACTGATTAAATTAAACTAATTCCATGCAGTTAAAATGAAAAAACCATTAAGATCATAAGCTTTAAGTTAAATTATTCCTTGCTTTTAGCTTTTACTTATTATTTTATAATAGGCCACTGGCAGGAAATTAATATTACTCACAGAGTATTAATCACCATTATCAGAACTACTCCCGAAATGATAGCTCATTTCTATGACAAACTGATGTCGCCAGAAACATATAGTTTTAAATCAGATTTTATTATAAATATTTTTGAGTGATTATTTATCAACCAGTCATTCAAAATAATTCACTATATGAGAAACAGGCTTATTGCTATGAAAAAAAACAATTCCGTAAAACCTATTGTTTTGTGGATATCATTATTATGTGGACTTTTACCTACTACCGCATCAATGGCTGATAACCGATATCAGGAACAGGGTCAGCTAAATTCACCAGATAGTTGGTTATCCTATGAGTTTAAACGCCAGTGGGGATTAACGGCTATTGGTGCACATTATGCCTACGCCCGTGGTTATACGGGTAAAGGGATTAATGTGGGAGTTCTGGATGAGAGAGTGACTCATCATGCTGAATTCGCAGATAAACTTAAAATATTAAGTCCCGAAGATCCGGTTAACTATGATGTAGACGAAGATTCTGGCAATATCACTTTCGGTGCCCATGGGAATCATGTCTCAGGTATTATTGCGGCAAACCGAGACGGAAAGCATATGCATGGGGTCGCATTTGATGCTGGCTTAATTACTGCAAAATTTTTGGATAGTAAATTTTCAAAGAACAAATATAACCGTACAGAGGCGATGATCCAGAGTAATGCTCGGATTATCAATAACAGTTGGACCGTTCCTCCTAAAATTAATCTGAATGCTAACGGTAAACCTATAATACGACCAGATGATACATTGGATTATGTTCAAGTTACTCTGGACGAAGTCAGGGAATATGGAGACTCAATTAGAGATAAATTGGATCAGTTAAGCCGTTTACCAATCCCTGAAGTATTCGAAAATAACTCCGCTACAGCAGGTTTATTACGTGCTGCGCGTCATGGAAAATTAGTTGTTTTTGCTACAGGGAATACCAACAACTATAACGTCACTTGGTTAGATGCGGGTATGCCGTACTTTTTCCCTGACGTATTAAAAAATTATCTTAATGTCACCAACCTGACTCAGGAAAAGAAACTGGCTCTGTCATCAACTATTTGTGGATATACTGCCAGTTATTGTCTATCTGCACCAGGCTCATACATTTACAGTAGCACAGGTAAGTTCGTTGATAAAATACACAAGGATGATCTGGTTAAAGGCGAGATTAAAGCTGAAATTGACCCTTCTTCTTATGCTCGCTACAGCGGTACATCCATGGCAGCACCACATGTCGCTGGTGCTGCAGCTGTTCTGATGCAACGCTTCCCTTATATGACAGCAGCTCAAATTTCTGATGTTCTCAAAACCACAGCAACAGACTTGGGTGAAAAAGGAATCGACGCACGCTATGGCTGGGGATTATTGAATCTGAAAGATGCCATTAATGGCCCGAAAATGTTTATCACGAAGGATGATATTCCGGCTGAATTTTATATTCCGGGGTCCTATGAGGATACGCAGTTTATCGCGAATATAGTCGGTATTGGCGGTGTAGTAGAAAAAGGTACAACGGTAGAACGCACATGTGACAGCATCGAGTGTGGCTATGACTACTGGAGTAATGATATTTCCGGTCACGGCGGGTTAACCAAAACCGGCAAAGGTATACTGGAACTGACCGGTAAAAACAGCACCTATCAAGGCCCGACAATCGTAGAGCAAGGTCAGTTAAAGATTAGTGGTGGCATCACTTCTGAGGTTACTGTACAGAATGGGGCTTCACTAAGCGGAAACGGTACAATTGGTTCACTCATCGCTAAAACCGGTGCCAATGTTATTCCGGGTAATTTTGATTCAGTCGCAACATTGAAAGTTAGTCGCGATGTTGAATTCGAAAAAGGTTCAAATTATTGGGTTCAGGTTTCTCCCGATATCGGAGGATTAAGCGATCGTATTTACAGTGAGGGTTCAGCAACTTTACAAGGTGGCGCTGTACAAGTTTCATTCGCAAATAACGATAATCTGTTTTTAAAATCAAAAATTCGCAGCTTGCTGGGTCAACGATACAATATCCTACAAGCCAACAAGGGTATCAAAGGTCAGTTTACTGCAGTTTCACCTCATTATCTATTCATTGGCACTGAGCTGAGCTACCAGCCTGATCGCGTTATGCTGAATATCAACCGTAACGTCACCTCATTCGCCAGTGTGGCGAAAACCGCCAATGAACGCGCCATCGCCAATGCGGCGGAGAAATTGCATCTGGGGCATCCGGTTTATGAAAGTATCCTGATGTCGGATACGGCGACACAGGCAGGCAAAGCATTTCAACAACTGTCTTCCGGCCAGATCCACGCCGATATCGCGTCTGCACAAATCAACGGCAGCCGTTATCTGCGCGATACCCTGAATACGCGTTTACGTCAGGCAGAGGGTGGATTAGCAAATCAGGAGATCAAGGCTGACCAAAACGGGGTCTGGGCGCAGATCAGTAGTAACTGGCAACGTGCTGATAACAGCAGTGAAGCCAACGGTTATCGCATGTCTAACTACGGTGTATTTCTGGGGGCTGACCGGGAATTAGCGAATGATCTGCGTCTTGGCATGGCCACCGGTTTCACCCGCTCTTCCCTGCGTGGCGGTGATAATACTTCCGCAGGCAGTGATAACTTCCATCTGGCATTTTATGGCAGCAAACAACTGGATGCTCTGGCCTTGCGTACGGGTATCGCTTACAGCTGGCACCGGTTTGATACCGAGCGTTCAGTGGCCTTCGGTAATCAATCTGACAACCTGAAAGCTAAATATGGTGCGCAAACCGGGCAGTTATTTACGGAAGCGGCTTACGATATCAACCCGGACTGGCTGAATCTGGAGCCTTTCATCAACCTTTCCCATGTTAATTTCCGCAATGATGGCATCAATGAACAAGGCGGTGCCGCGGCCCTGACCGGTAAAAAACAATCGAAGAATGCCACACTCTCGACATTAGGTTTGCGTGTGAACCAGAACTGGCAGACTCAGGAGCAACTGACTGTCGGCATGTATGGTGAATTAGGCTGGCAACATCAGTTCGGTAATGCCGCACGCGACAGCCAATTGAGTTTCAGCAACAGTGATGTGTCATTTACGGTCAACAGCGTCTCCGCTGCGCGTGATGCGGCAGTCATGAAAGCTGGCACTTCCTTGAGTATTAATGAAAATACTCAATTGTCAGTGGGATATAACGGCATATTATCAAGCAGCCATAAGGACAACGGTGTGTTCTTTAATGCTAATTGGAAATTCTAGTCAATAAAAATTATTATAAATCAACAAACTCACTGGTGGCGCTAGCTGGCAGTGAGTTTTTATTTTATTTCTTATTTATTTCTCAATTGCCAGATTTGTATACGCAAAGGCACAAAACAGTTAAATAGAACTTATTAATGTTAATCCTGATAATAGCCTCCGAGTCATCGACATAACCTAAAGGAGGAAAATTATGACTTATCGTAAAGCCCTATTAGCTAGTTTAATTTCTATCGCAGCATGCTCAAATGCTTTGGCTAATGAAGCACCATTAATGAAATCCACTGATCCTGGTGCTGATAAATTCAAAACTGTCGGTAAATTTATGGGTGGTTCGCATTGTACCGCAACCCTGATTGCTGGCGAAAATACACCGGCTAAAGATACACCAGCGCTAATCGTAACAGCAGGTCACTGTGTTGAAAATAGCAGCAATACAAATGAAGTCATTGTTGATCAACCAGCATCTGAATACTGGGAATTTACACCAGATTATTTCATTGATAAAAAAGACAGTCTTTCACCAATAAAGATTGATCGTATTTTATATTCAACCATGAAATATGAAGATATCGCTGTCTTACAATTGAAAGCAACTTATGGTGATTTGGCTCAAAAAGGCTATCATCCACTGAAGCTGAAGAAAAATCTTTCGATGGAACATCAGCCTATCGTGTTAACTCACATTCCTGTCAATAATGTTGACTATGAGTCCACTTATCTCAGGAAATCTGAATGTGATATTACCGGAAAAGCGCCTGTACTCTATGAAAGCTCCATTCCATGGCTGTGGTCCCCGGTTTTCTCTGTTAACTGTGCGGGTGTCGTTGGCGGAACGTCTGGTTCTCCTGTTTTTGAAAAAGGAAAAACAGATGTTATCGGTATTCTAAACACGACTACCGAGCCGGGAATGAATGGTTGCGGAAGTGGCAGACCATGTACGATTGAAGACAATAAAGGTGTTTCGGCAGAAGGTGCCAGCTATTTTATTCCTGTAGACTCTATTGCTAATGCAATAACCAAAGACAATAAACTGGATCTGTCTAAACTTGAAAATAATAGCGGTAATTTCTTAGAAAGAAGCCAGTTTTGGTCACCTTGGGTTACTCAAAGTGTTGTTGATGGTGAGAAAGCTAAATGGGATGTGGTCATTAAAGAAGACGCTGATGTCAAAAATATCCGCTATAAAGTCGGATTAATCAGTGAAATTGACTGTAAAGATGCAAGCGGATATGGTGCTCCAGTTTCTGCCAGCCAGAAGCCACTGGAAAATCTGTTAGTACCTGAAGGCGAAGGTATCTATAAACTCTGTGCTATTCATCAGAATAATTCTGGTAAGTGGCAGAACGCAAAAGATGCATCTGTGATGTTGCGGGAAATTGATGATACTCCACCAACCACTAAGCCAACTATTCGTTATGATGACCATGGAACTGACAATTGGTTTGTAACGATTGAAGCTCTGCCATATGAACTTTCAGGGCTGACACAAGTAAAATACGGTCCTAAAGCAACAACGGACTGTGAAGATAAATCAGGTTATGCTCCTTTGTGGAGACCTGTCAATCTGGCTAAATCTGAAGCACCATGGCGTGTTTGTGCATTCAGCCACGATGTAGCAAAAAATGAAAGTCCGATTAGTGTACTTGATCTTGAAGCAGCCTCTGCTAAATAAGTAATAATCACCAACCTCACTGCCGGCAATCGCTGGCAGTGAATCTGAACTAACTCATCTGAATATCTGCATTACCCAAACTCTCCCCCTACTCATCCGTATCTATTTTTCAATGCGAAACGCATTCGCTTAAAACTTCATCAGTTATTCAACTCACCCTACACAATCTATTTTTTTACTAAGGAGACTTTAATATGTCACCACGTATTGTATCGCCTGTCGCTTCACCCTTTATTTTGTTGATATTTTCGTGTGCTGTATTTTTTATCGGTACGACAGAGTTTATGTTAGCCCCTATACTCCAGCCATTAGCTGAGGCATTTAACACAACAACCGATAAAGCTGCCTGGCTGGTATCTGGTTATGCTTTCTCTTATTCGCTTATGGCACCCGTTTTTGGCTGGTTATCAGATAGGATAAACCGGCCTAAATTGCTGCTGGCATCTTTATTCTTTCTTTCACTGGATGGGCTGCTATTAACTATAGCGCCCAATTTAGCAGTTGCTATCGGGCTACGTATTTTTGGGGGTATCGCAGCGGCTGCATTGATTCCAACTATTTTTGCTTTGATTGCAGAGATTTTTCCCCTTCACAGGCAAGCTTCAGCAATGGGGATCGTTATGCTCGGTATGACTATGGGAATTGTTACTGGCCCTGTCTTTGCTGGTGTTTTAACTGAGAAGTTTAATTGGCAGATGCCATTTTTGATTAGTGCGATAGGGTGTTTTTTGCTCTGCATTTTAAGCCAAAAACAAGTATTACACCTAAAGTACAATTCACACCAACCTTCAGGAAAAGAAAAAATAAAACTTCCGTTGGTAAAGTTTCAATGGATATCTCAGGGCGACTTAATCCGCCCTCTTATTGCAAAAGGACTTTGGAATGGAACGGCAGTGTCTGCTTTTATCTTATCTGGAGAAGTTTTGCGGCGTTATTATGATTTAGCAACAGACACGATTGGTATATCTGTATCCGTATTTGGTATCGGACTTGGCATTGGCAATTTATCCATAACTTTTGTGAAGCATAGAGGTATTCGGGATGAATACATACTACTGTTGACAATAACCTTACTTTTCGTAGCTTGTACGGTATTTATGCTAATTCCATTATCCCTGCTTTTCAGCCTGAGTTGTCTAATGTTATGGGGTTATGCTCAAGGAATTGCAGCCCCTGTTAGTACCTCTATTCTGGCGAATCGGGCCAAACAGAATAAAGGCCAGATATTAGCAGTATCAGAAAGCTTCAATAACCTGACAATTTTATTCTTACTCCCTATTGCGACTGTACAGTTAACTCAACATAGTATTGTCGCTACGATGATCACTCTGGGAAGCTGTCTGATCGCGGGAATTGGGCTGACATTAAAAGATTTTTTAGTGACACCGTCACTTAACTGAGGCCGATGTTTGAAATTCATTTAGTAAATCCATTAATGAAGGAAACTCAAATGGCAATTGATTTTAATGCAAAAGAGAACCGGCATACTTATCTTGGACGCGATGCACAACAGGAATGGTACGATATAATTCATAGTTTGACTGAGCCTAAAGGTAAAGATATCGCAGATATTGGCTGTGGTGGCGGGATTTACTCTCGGGCATGGGCTAATCTGGGAGCAAAGAGCGTCACTTGTGTTGATTTTTCAGATCAAATGCTGGCTGATGCGGCTGAGAATACTCAGGAGTTGAAAAATATCACCCTCAAAAAAGGGAATGCTCTCCATACCGGCCTTCCCGCAAACAATCAGGATATTATATTCGAGCGTGCACTTATTCATCATATCAGCGAAGAAGACAGAGTACTTTGTTTTGCCGAAGCCAATCGTTTATTGCGATCAGGGGGTATGTATATCTTACAGGATCGAACTGTTCAGGACGTTAACCTGCCCGGCTCACCTGAACACATTCGTGGTTATATTTTTGATGTTTACCCACATTTACGCGATTTTGAAAACCAACGGAGACCTGATACCGACAATGTGATTAATGGGTTTAAGGAAGTCGGATTTAGGCATGTAAACACGCTTTCTTTTTTAGAAAAACGCACTACGTATAATGATTTTTCACAATTAGCGGACGATTTTCGATTACGGAAAGGACGTTCTATTTTGCACGAACTGAGTGATAAAGAAATAGCTTATCTTGTTGATTATATAAAGAACTCCCTTCCCTCTTTAACCAATATTGTTGAAAATGATTATTGGACTATTTGGACAGGTATTAAATAAATAACATATATATGTTACTAAAAACTCAGTCTCGACTTTGTCAATTAAACGATTTCGTCACTAATCAAAAAGATAAAGCGAGACTGAGGTAAGTTTTATTAATTAAGTGTTTTGGGCACAACGGCGTGTATCAGATACACCACACATTTTGGGGCTGGCTAAAGGTGAGGATGAAGAAATGACTTCTTGATTGGTTTTAACCGGATCGATAAATAATTTATTAATATCATCCAGTTTTAAATTAGATAGGTAGCTATTGTTAATTCCTTGGTAGTTTTCTGGAATTGTTGTTGTTGTTGGGAAAATAAGTTTCTCAGGATATAAACGACCGCTCCAAAATTCATCTCCTTTTTCTAACGGCCTAGTCATTCTCTGATCTATTAACTCAGAAATCTTTGCATCATATGGAAACCGCAGGCTATTTTCGGCTGCTGGATAATCATGTTTCACCATCCAGTTGACAATATTTTCCTGACGTTCCATTAAAGTAATATCTTTAAAAAAACCAGTTAGCACAATAGGAACAGTAATACCTCCAGCATTTCGATACTGTTCAATAAATTCAAGCCGTTTCTTTAATTGCTCATTTGTATCCAGTGCACTCACCGAAACTCTCATTTCTGCTCTGACAGCGACTAATCGCTGCATAATATTATCCTGAATATTCCTGAAAGCCTTAGTAATAAAAATCATCAGTAAATTAGCATCTCTGGCCAGTTCAGCAATGCGGGTTGAAAGTGACCAGTTCCACGAAGGATCGCTATTCCATCCACAGCGGATATATTTCTGTGAATCAGGAAGTGAACGTAAGTCAGAATTAAAAATATCTTCGTCTAAATAATTATCTACCCTTTTACCAAAATCAATGCCATTTCTCCAACTGGAGATAGCAGCAAAACACATTCCATAACAAGCCATACTTTCTGGTAAACAACCAGTTACAACATCAGAAGTTAAACTATCGAACGGTAAACCTCCTGTAATACCAGCCCTAATCAGCATTGCTTTTGCAGGCTTAAGAACAGCATCTTGAGTGTAGCCTCTGTTGCTGTCTTTAACCAGATGCTTAATGAAGCTTTCATTTTCTTTTTTAATATACATAACTATTTTCCTCGATTTTTCTACCAGGTATTTTTGGCTGGTAGCACTCATCGGGATAAATTTTTAATGCCTTAATAAATCTATTACCGTTAAAACATTCCCGGCGATGTAATAGTTGGCTGTTGTCATATAAAATAAGGTCTCCTTCTGACCATATATGTGAATAAATATTTTCAGCAGATAAAATCCTTTCTAGAACAGTTTGTTTTATTTTTCCCGATTGAGGTAATGTTTCACTATTATCAATAAATTCAATGGTGTTTTCACTTACATATATATACTCCCTTTCTGTCTTCTCGTTTTTAATTATTACAGGGTGAGCTACTGTAATATGAGGAGCATTATCATGAGAAGCTGCGGGTTGTCTGGTTGACCAAAGTTTATTTAATACTGAAACTTCATCAGTAGAAAAACCCAGATAATCAATAGATGTTGATGCAAAAGAGGTATTACCACCATTACATTGTGTAACAACACCATAAAGAATGCTGACAGAAGCAGGATTAACCCGAAATTCTTGATCAGAATGCCAGTAATCAGTATCACTTCCTGAGAAACCTAATGGACTTCCACTCTTATCATTCAGGTTTGTTAGATAAGCAATATGTTTTCTATGATCAGATAAAGAAATTTTCCTGGCTGGCTGTTCTAATTTCCCATTTCCTATTTCGAGAGCTAAATTAACAAGTGATTCATCATCCATCCTTTGATTATTAAAAATTAGCAAACCAAAAATAGAAAGGTATTCTTTTATTTTTATATAATCTCTGGAAGATAATTTAGAAATATCATCACAATTAACATACGCACCATAATGTTTTTTAATGGGCTTTATTTCTAATGTCATATAATAATCTCATGCTATATTAGTGAATATAAAATCAGATAACTAATTAGATAATCACATTAATTAAAAACAACCAGGGTTAAATAACAATAACCCAGTTTATGACAACAACCCCCATTCTAACAATTCAGATAACGTGCTTTTAATTTAAGCCTTCAAATTTAACGTTCAATAAAAACAATTTATTTTTTTGATGTTCGTCACAAAAAATAAAAAATAATCTTTAATAAAAACAAATAATTAGGTAATTGAATGAAAAGATTAAATATTAATTTTTATATGAAATATTACTCAACACGCTAAGTTTTCGGCTTTTTTAATACACATATTTCATCTTTCTAAGTTAACTTGTTGCTTTTAAATGGTTATTATTATTTTTCTTAATTTTGTTTTTTTATGAAAAAAACAATCTCACTTGTTAACATTTTGTTAAATAACATAAAATTAATTTTTGAAATAAATTCTAATAAAATTAAGTGATTAAATTTAATTAATAGACATAAATTGGATATAGTTATATGATTTATATACTTAAAATTTTTTGTTATTAACATATAAAAATTTATAACCATAAAGTAATAATCATTATTACCCTGTCAATATCGTGTTAAAAAATATTTAACAAGAACAGCTATCTGGATCACAATAATTTAGCACAATAAATAAAAACCAGAATTATGGTCTATTTTGTACCAAAGACTCAATACTGGTATTTTTTTTGATTATTATGATTAAAAATCAATATATTAAATCATGAAAAAGTAAGGTTTTAATAGTGAAATAGCAGTATATTTCAGCGAAAAACAAATCTATCGAACTATCTCTAACTGACAAAGGATATATACACAATGGATTTCAAGTTGCCCCTTTGTTGGCTCTGCTCACATATCCTGTCATAGAAGACCCGACTTTGACCGGGTCAACTGAGTTTGCAGTGTCCTCACTTCTGAGATACAACTTGAAATTTTACTGGGTGTATTCTCTTCGCGTATCAGCTAAGAAATGAAATGTTGAAATCTGATTTTTGATATAATGATTTTTCTTGTTCATCAACAAGCTGAATTAATTTTTTCACAAAAATGGATTTTAATTGCTCCCAATATTCTTCGAAGTGTTCTTGATCACGTAAACAATGTGTCATTACTGCTGCCCGTAATACATATATATGATGTATTTTTTCCCATTCGCTCTGGCTAAAACCACACTGTTCAGCATAATGCCGAGGAGTATCTCCGTAATCTTTATAACCCAACATTGTCGATGATGTGATGAAGTCGTTGGTATAAGCACGCTCGGTGGAATATGAACAGAGTTCATAGAGCCGTTTATTGAGAGCATTGTGATTCAGCAGGCTATCATTTCCGATTTCCTTAAAAGAAAAGTTAATCATATGAAAATCAGGAGATGGCATGATATGTATTTCAAATTGGTATTTTCCAACCTTTATAGGTTGCATATTCTTTATGTTATTTAATAACCAATTTGCTGTGACTATCCCTGCAGCTATAACTTTGCCATATCCACTGATATTTAGAGGCAATAACCTATGTGCTGCCCATAATGCAGCGGCCGTCGCCCCTGATTTCGAGCCTTCCATAATGGAAGAGCCTAATATATTCTTATTATTGTTTGATAAGTTATTGATTAATGAATCGCTTTGAGGGGAACTATCCTGAAAAACATAAGCTGCACGAGAGGAAATTAAATCAAGAATTCGCTTGTCCTTCATACAGATAGCCCCGGCAGAATATTGGATGAAACCCATTTTATGGGGATCAACTGTAATCGAATCAACATGTTTCAATGCCTTGAAACTCCGGTAGACTGCCGGTTTAGGCCAAATAATATTTTCAGGCGTCAAACCAAGTTCCTGATGCTTTTTAACCAACTCATCATATTCCATAAATTTCCCCTGCTCATCCAGCAGCAAAGAGCAGGCATATCCGGCATAGGCAGCATCAACATGAATATAAAATGATGCGCCATAACGTTCTTCACACTCTTTTCTTAACGTAATGACTTCATCAATACAATCAATAGCACCGACTTCTGTTGTCCCTACCATTGCAATCATAGCTAAAATGGCTTCTCCTTTCTCAATAAGGGAAAGTGTAATTTCGCGCATTTTGGCAACATCAGTCTGATACTCTGCATTCACAGGTAGAGGAATAATATTCTCCTGACCGATACCGAAGATATCCGCTGCTTTGACCCAGGAATAATGTTTCGATTGTGGAACAAGTAGCTTACCTATAACTTCCGGTTTAACTCCTGAACCACGACACGTCAGATCACGGATTTCATTAAATATCCCCTGTTCTTTTAACTCACTGATTAAATCAAGCACTTCTGTTGTGGGCATATTCATTAACTGTTTTGGGGATTTGTGACTGAGCAAATTTTTAGTTTCAGGATGTTGAGAAATAGCAAAAGGCAGTGTTTTCAAATTTCTGGCAACCCAAAGGCCTTCGTAGTTTGCTACTGTACCGCCTGAAGTAATGTGCCCCCAGGCTCGTTGTGGATCGTAGCCAAACATGCGGCAGAGATCTAAACCTGATTCGAGCTCAAGTTCAGTGGTTGTTGGTGATACTTCATAAGAACAATTATTCGGGTTGTACATCATCGCCATGACATAAGCGAGGTTAGAAACCATCAGAGTATCAGCGTTGATATGACCAAGATAACGGGGAGAAAAGAAAGGGATAGAGGAATTTTTTAGTTTTGCTGACAACTGATTAAGTATTCCTTCAGTTCGATACAGTGTTTCTCTGTAGTTATGCTCATAGCGATCAACAGATGTTACTAATGCCGCGTCTTCAGGGTGAAACCCCGAACGCCAGTGCATGTGTTCACTGACTGCATAATCTATCATTTCTTTGAAGAACACAGCATTCTCTGACTTTGGGCCTAAAAACAGAGCATCAATATTTAAGTTAGGATTAAATAGCTTAGGCATAATTACAATATCCTCACTGATTATTATTTTTTGTTATTTATTAACCATTCATTATATAAATCAAACTACGGATACAGATATAAAACATACGAGCGAAAACTTTAATAAGAAATTAACAAATACTTTGAATTTGTGCACGGAAACAAAGAAATGAATGAAAAAAGAGATTAGTAGCTGAAATTATCTACTTATATGACTTTATGGATAAAAGGTGTATTTCTGCACATAAAAATAAGTATTGGTGTTACATTTTTTATTGTGCAGAATGGAATAAATGGAGGGTATGCACTCATTAATTGAGTAATAATTAGACGTTACTCATGGCAAAGAAGATATATTGGTTAATTATTTCAGCCACCAGCATGATCATTGTTCCTGATAAGATGGGACAACTTGTGCGAATGAGTGTTTTATTTCTGCTTTTCCACAATGTATAGGCCCATATCGTCATGGCAAGAATATATAAACACCAAGTTATCATCCTGAAGCCAAATGCGCTTTTCAGGTTAATTTCGGGTTGGTGGGGAAAAATGATATTTTCAGTTTCACCATCAGTGACTGCCTCTACTAACCAACCCATGTATGCCGGCTGTTCAATTAAGCGCGTTGTCACACTGATAAAGACAATGATTAGTGCTGCCATGAGCAATTTAGTCGGAATTTTTTCCCGCATGAATTGCCTGCCAGACTGACCAATAAGTGATAATGACAGTGCCGGCCCCAGAGTAAAGACTGCACCATAAAACAGAAAATAAGTGTTAACATTTGTCCAGGTAATTATGTCACTATTAGAGTAAATATTGACCATGTAGTGAATATCAACTAATCCAATAACGCTAATTCCCGCCATAATATATGCATGGCTCTGCTTGGTAAGCAGGACAAAAAGCGTATATAAACTCAGAGTAATAAAATAGATAGCAGCCAGTGCTGTTTCTGTATTTATCCACTCCTGCATTATGTTATGTAATTGTAATAACTGATATACGCTGAATGGGTATCCTATGATATCCAAAGAAGAGAGCAGCCCTATTCCGGCTAGAATACTGCTGATGACTAAAATTCTGCGAACAGGTACAGCTTCTGGTTTCTGCCCTGTCCCTGCTTTTCGATTAAAAAAATGAGTATAAAGTGCACTCATCAATACCAGACCAATAGAACTTTGCACTATCATTGTAAATGCAATCAACAGCCATTCACTCATGCTAATCCATCCATTTATTTGTAAAACCACCGCTATTACAACGTATTATACTCAATGGATTTCAAGATGCATCGCGGCTAAAAAAGAGTGTTCCGGGTGCATAGTCAGCAATTTGATTGAGTTCAGCCAACAAAATAGCAACTTGAAAGACCAAGGGTATATATTATTAATGTAATTTAAGTTTAATTGAAATGTTATATCGAGTATGCAAGATTTTACGCAAGTTATGCATGAATCGCAGCAAAATTTCATTTTTTTCTTCTTCGATAATAACCGTGAGTGATTAACATAAAAAGCAAGCTCTTATCAGAGCAGCCGAAATATGTTAAATTGACAGGCATCAATAATTTCTAACGAGCGCTTCCTATGGTCCCGGAAAAACGTATTATCAGGCGAATTCAATCAGGTGGTTGTGCAATCCACTGTCAGGATTGCAGTATTAACCAACTATGCATTCCTTTCACTTTAAACGAACATGAACTCGATCAGCTTGATAATATTATTGAGCGTAAAAAACCAATCCAAAAAGGGCAAACGCTTTTTAAAGCTGGTGATGCACTAAAATCGCTTTACGCTATCCGTTCTGGGACTATTAAAAGCTACACTATCACCGAAGAAGGTGATGAGCAGATCACAGGCTTTCATCTGGCTGGTGATTTAGTCGGGTTCGATGCCATTATAAATACTGAACACCCCAGCTTTGCTCAGGCTCTGGAAACTTCAATGGTATGTGAAATCCCGTTTGAGACACTGGATGATCTTTCCGGAAAAATGCCAAATCTTCGCCAACAGATGATGCGTTTGATGAGTGGTGAAATCAAAGGTGATCAGGAAATGATCCTGTTGCTATCCAAAAAGAACGCAGAAGAAAGACTGGCAGCGTTTGTTTATAATTTGTCCCGTCGTTTTGCCCAACGCGGTTTTTCTCCCCGTGAATTCCGTCTGACCATGACCCGCGGTGATATCGGTAATTATCTCGGTTTGACCGTTGAAACAATCAGCCGCCTGCTTGGACGATTCCAGAAAAATGGTATTTTAAGCGTTAAAGGTAAGTATATCGCTGTCGAAAATATGGAAAAATTGACTGAACTTGCAGGCAAAGCCCATACAAATGTAACGTAGCGTTGTTTCAAAATTTAAGCCAGATCACTATATTTTACTGATCTGGCTACCCTATCCCCTGTTATAGTTGTCTATAGTTTATCTTCCGTACAAAAATTACATCCAGCCTCTGCGAGGGATTAATATGGCAAACTATCAAAACCTCTTAGTTGCAATTGATCCGAATCAGGATGATCAGCCAGCGTTAAGACGCGCGGTATATATCGTGCAACGTAATGGTGGCCGGATTAAAGCTTTCTTACCCATTTATGATCTTTCATACGATATGACCACGTTACTTTCTCCTGAAGAAAGAAACGCGATGCGTAAAGGTGTTATTGGTCAACGAATCGCCTGGATAAAACAACAGGCGTACTACTATCTTGAATCCGGGATTGATATTGAAATCAAGGTAGTCTGGCATAATCGTTTCTATGAAGCGATTATTCAGGAAGTTATCTCCGGAAAGCATGATTTGTTATTAAAGATGGCACATCAACATTCTCTGCTGGAATCGATGATCTTTACACCACTTGACTGGCATTTGTTGCGTAAATGTCCTTGCCCTGTCTGGATGGTAAAAGATCAGATATGGCCGGAGAAAGGCTCTGCTGTTGTTGCCGTCAATTTATCAAATGAAGAATCCTATCATAACGAACTCAATCTGAAATTAGTTCATGAAACACAGGATCTTGCCAACAGAATTGTGAAAGAACCCCGGATTCATCTGGTCAGCGCCTACCCTGCGGCTCCTTTAAACATCGCAACAGAACTTCCTGACTTTGATCCCAATGTATATAACCGAGCATTACGTGGTCAGCATTTAGTCGCAATGAAAGAGCTAAGACAAAAATTTTGTATTAGTGAAGATCAAACTCACGTTCAGGAAGGTTTACCGGAAAACGTCATTCCCGAAATTTGTGATGAACTCAATGCAGGCGTGGTCGTTTTAGGTATTCTTGGCCGTACTGGTTTATCTGCCGCATTTCTTGGTAATACTGCCGAACATGTGATTGGCCGATTGAAATGTGATTTGTTGGCAATTAAACCAGACGGCTTTGTTTGCCCGATTAATGTGGATGAAGAATAGACAACCCCGCCGCTTGCGGCGGGAAATGAGTTCCTGTGAAATATTATGCTCGTCTGGCTGATATAACTCGTCAGAAATTCAAATTTCTGGCTGCATTTTTCAAACGCTCATCTCCACGTCGATCATATTTTTGAGTTGTTGTGATACTTGAGTGCCCCATCGCATCTTTGACTGTGACAATATCTTCGCCATTATCCAGCATGGCTGAAGCAAAAGTTCTGCGTAGATCATGCGGAGCAAATTTTTCTATCCCGCTTTCAACTCTGCGATTTTCCAATATATGATAAATAGCCTGATCTGAAAGACGACTATCTGTCACATCATCATGACGCCGGATACGAGTAAATAATGGGCCGGCATGATCACCGCGGACTTCATCTATCCAACGATTTAATCGTCTCCATGTTCCTTCCGGCATATAAGACAAACGCTCTTTATTACCTTTTCCCATTACCCTTAATGCCTGCTCACGATAAATAATACTTTTCATATCTAATGAAACAATTTCTGATCGGCGCAGACCGCACCCCACCAAAATGCCAATAATAGCTGCATCACGTAAACCTTTTGTACTGATATCATCTTCACAGACATAAAATAAATTTTTAATTTCATGTCGCTCAAGTGCCCGCCCTTTCGGTAAACGATTTCCCCTGACAGACCGTACTTGTTTGATGTGCTGAAAACTATCGGTATCAAGTTGTTTCATTGTCCATGCTTCTAAAGCAACACCTTTCAGAGCTGAAAGATAAGTATTAATTGTTGCTGGAGCTTTTTCGGAATCAGAGAGCATTTCCATTACAGCCTGTATATGATGCCGCCGCAAATCACTCCATGAACAATCCCGCACATTCTGATACCCCAACATTTTTGCCACAATATTAAGGAATGATTTCATTGTCTGTCGGCTTCGTTTTGATCCCAAACTGACAAGATAGGCAATAGCCGGATTGTCATATACCTGATTACCAGGTACCGATATTGACATGCCCATTCCCTGATTTTTTTGCTCACTGGAAAGCACAATCAATGATTGTTTCTCTGTATTTTTTTCATCTTCATTGTGCATAACTGCTTCCTGATCCCAATATTTATTGATTGCTCTACGTAAAAAGTGGGGCTAATGACCCACACCATTTTATTGCTCTAACCTTACTTTTTCAAATGTATATTTTAATAAGTAGAAGAATAAAGAAGCAGAAATTTGTACATAAGGAATAGCTTATTACACATAACATTTTGATATTATTGATATAAAATTATCAAAAACTGCTAAATCAATGTTTGAATGAAATGTCTACTATAGCAACTAACTTTAAGATGCTTGGAATTTTGGCGAGAAGTATGATTGGGAGTCCTTGCATCACATACATTGTATCGCCCGCTCAATATATTCAGGATGCAGCATTGCCCCTTCAGTCATTGAGACAACGCTACTATTTCCATGCTATGAATATGATGAGCTAGATTCATTTGACTATATGGACAAGTGTGGTTTTTGTTCGTTTTGGGTCATACTTCATCTTGGCGGTGTTGAATGATTGTGGTCTGGTTAAAAAAATTCTCAAAAATAGGCTTGATAGAATTACTGGACCACTACAGGTAATTCAGATCCTAGAGTTATTTGCTTGGGCATGCGAAGCAAATTTAGGTCATGCCTCCAACAGTTAGATTGCTTCTGAAAGATAGTATTCACGCTCAATGAACGTGCCTATCACTTTGTCGTGCATTTCTTCGGATTTGGAGTCGCCAATCGTTTTCCGATTTAGCCGCTTGATGCGAGTACGCAGGGTGAGGTTGGTTCTTTCGATACGCTGAGTGAATTTCTTGCCTCTGAGGTGTTTTTC
>NZ_CAWNQF010000074.1:0-60100 GCF_963876465.1 Xenorhabdus sp. KK7.4 | reverse complement strand
ATCACGATAGACAGACCACAATGATTTGATGGTAAAAGGCACTTCTTTTAGCTCACCATCGGTTGCCATTTCCCGATTCTCATACAGCAAGCCGATATACAGCAGGCAACCGACTTTAATCGCCGGGGTAAAAGCCAGATCATCACCAAACCGCTTACCGATATGTTGCTGACAGACTTCCAGCGCAGCATCGGCATAACCCGTTAATAAGCTATCATCAAGGATGTAATCTTCCTCCAACCGACAATGTTGCTTGATTTCACTCAGGGAAATTTCAATCCGGCTCATCGGAATATACCTCCCTTGCAAAGTAGCTCTAAGCGGGTGTATTTCGCATCGGGAATGACCGCCATAATGCTAAAAGCGGTGCCCGTCGTGTTTGCTCCGTGAAAGGTAATACTGTTTGCTGTGGTCACATCCGCACGATAACGTAGCCAGATACGCACGGTGGCTTCTGAGAACACGGCACCGGATGCCACCAGCTCCCGCCCGCTAATCGCTTTCACTTCTGCCCAGACCGTGGCTAAATCTACCCAGTTGTTGAGAACTTCACCAAATTTACCCCGACTGGCTTCATTTTTTCGGATTGTCACCCGATGCCGTAATCTGCCTGCTCTCATTATTTGGCCTCCTGTTGTTGTTTGATTTCCACGGTTTGCTTCCATGCCTGACTGAATTCATCGCCACCGGCACGGGGCGATAAGCCTTCTCGTTCACGGGCTTCATTCGGACACATCACGCCGGATTTAATCGCTGTTTCATAACTCTGGAAACGTTCTTTCGGATTGGCGCGAAGCAGGTCGGCGGTATCAAACTCCACCTGATAACGAATGCCTCGTTTTGGTGAGTTCATCAGCAAGGTCGATTTGATTTGCTGTTCGAAATTGGCAAGCCACGGACGCATGGTAATAGTCAGAAAAGCACGGGATGCTTCACTAAAATTGCTGTAGGTGCTGTTCGAATACTCTTGCAGAAAGATAGGGCTGACGTTGAACATTCGGGCGATATCATCAATGGTGAAACGGCGGGAGGACAGCCACTCCGCATCCTGATTGCTCATGCCTAATTGCTGGTACTCCATCCCGCCTTCAAGTATCGGTGTTTTGCCTGCATTGCGAGCGCCTTTATAGCGTTCAAGGGCTTCCAGTGCCTTATTACCCTTGATGCCATCCAGCCAATCTGCGGCTTTAATCACGCCCGCTGCCATCATGCCCTCTTTCATAATGCTTGCACCGTGGCGCTGTTGTGCCAGCCCTAAACCCAGTGTTTCACGGCAGATGGTGACAGGCGAACGCCCTAAAAAGCCATCTTCGGTGGCATAACGCAAATGCAATACTTCTTCTTGTAGGTAGGTGTTTACCTTGCCGCTATAAGGTTCGGTGATGGTGTAGGCAAATCGGTGATCGGATAATCGTTGCGGTACAACCGATGACGGTGGGTAAGGGTGCAACGATTGTGGCTGTCCGTCTTTTCCCCAGACTATGACTGCATACGCATTGCCATTTAACAGGCAATGGCGCATCAGCGTTCGCTTAAACTGAAATGGGGTCTGGCAGTCATTCGGGCATTCATTGAGCAAATAATCAACCGGATGATCACTTAACCACTCACGGGACTCTGTGCCGTGCTGGTGCTGAACCCGATAGAGATAACAGGGCATGGTGGCAATGGCTTCACTAATCACCGTGACGGCATTCATCACGGCAGGCAGACCTTCGGCGGTCGAGGATGAAACATGCTCGCCTGATTTGGTATTAACCATGCCTGCCAGAGAAAGAAATTCATCAATACTGATACTACGAGTCTCAGCGGCTTTACGCTTAAAAGGCCACATGCTCACACCTCAGACAATTGCAGCCAGTAATGACGCAAATCCGCATTGCAAGGCTTCACTGCATTCAGCGAACGTTTAGCGATTTCCACACCGCTCTCAGGGTAAGCAGGTAAACTGGTGATCGTGATTTCCCGTAGTTCCGCTTCTAAAACAGTTCTGATATACGGTGTTTGGCTGGTATTCCACTGATCTTTAACGGCACGAAAACCAAAGGACATACCGGAAATATCACCCCGTTCAACCAGTGCCAGCACATCACGCCCTAATTGGGTATCAGGTGGGGTTAACTCAAAACGTAATCCGGTGGTATCTTCGCTAAGTTGCAATGTACCGGACGTAGTGCGGCCTAACAGGTTCATATGATCATGTTCATAAAGTGCCCTGACATCAGCACTTGCCACTAGACTGGCGCTAAAGGCATTCGGGGAAAACTGTTCGACAAACTCATCCCATAACACTTGTGAACGGCTGTTCCACTTAATCACATAACCTGTCAGTTTTTTATCACTGGCAGAAAGTGAGGCGGTGCGAATTTCAAAATCATTCTTCATCAATAGACTCCAAAACTGAAAGGGGGCTCTGCCCCTTATTCATTAACTCGCTTTAGTGCCTTTGATTTCGAGCACCTTGATTGCGTTGGAATCCACCAGCCCACCGCCCAGATATTTATCGGTATGTACCTTATAAAATCCCGGCTCGGTGATATTATCAGGACGAGTGCGGATGCCCGTTTGATGGTCAACGATGAAGTAACCGCGTTTGAAGTCGCCCAGACTAATGATGTTATCCGGCATAAATTCGAGATAATGGACAGGTAAGCCCAGCAACATATCAGGATCACCTGCCTGTAAACGCTCCCGCCAGATATAATCGCCATTGCCATTTTTCAGCTTTTGCACGTTGGCGGCAGTTGTGGAATTCATCACCCATACGGCGTTTTTGCGGTATTTGTTTTTGAGTAAGAATTTCAGGTCAATCAGGCTATCGGCTTCAAGACTGGTTGCTTCCAATTTTTGCAGCGTACCGAATTCGCGAACCTTATCGGCTTGAGTATCGCGGGGATAAGACAAAAAGCCTTTTGCTTTCTTACTGCCGTTACCATTCACCAGATCGGTTTCTTCGGTATCCACGAACGTATCTGCGATTTCAGCAGTCAGCCAGCCTAAAATATCGATATCACTAAAGTCGATAATTTCCTGTGTGGTTTTGGGGTAGGCATAGATAGGAAACAGCTTGATACTGACTTCTTCCATCTTCGGTGTAGCCGTCTCATTACGCGCCTTACCTTCTTCCCCGTGGGCTACGGCTGCGCCACCGACCGAAACAAGCTGTTTGTATTCGTTGCTGCGTGTGGTCTTAATCGTACAAATCCGGCGCATGACAGACTCATCAGCCAATTGCTGCATGATCTGCCTGTTCAGTTCCGGGATAACAGTATAGCCACCATCAGACGGAACGCCCGTGGATAAGGCGCGGGTTTCACCAGTCAAAACATAGTGACGTAATTCATCATTACTGAGCTTTTTACTGGTCGGTTGATTCTTTGCCTGACTGCGTTCTTCATCAGCCAGTGACTCATAACGGGCAATTTCGGTATTCAAAGAATCAGACTGTCTGCGCAGCTCGTCGAACTGTTTGGCTTCATCAGCATTGAGTGAGCGTTTTTCGTTTTCGGCTTTGGTGAGCAGCGAGCGCATTTGCTGGGTTAAATCGGTTTTTTGCTGGCGTAATTCGATTAGTTTTTTCATGAAATGGTTTCCGTAATAATGATGTTAAGACGTGAAACCAACATTAAGAGGAACAGGCCGAATAATCTTTTTCTGTGGTTTCACAGATTGCTTCTTGCAACTTGACTAAACGGCTTTATGGCGGCTCACGCCTGAGTGCCATTTATTAATATATACATGAAAAATAGAATAAAAAGACCTCTCACTAGGAAGCCTAAGCAGGAGGAAACATGAGGACTGAATATTTACAAATCTTTGTATTTTTGATGTGTTTTGTGGGCGGGGCGGGTATGTGGTATTCACGAAAGGGATTGATTAGACGTCCATGTCTAGGTACTGAAAATTAACTAACAAAATCAGAAGCGATTATATTAGCTCAGAATTAAGCTGCTCTGACTATGTAATTGAATGCAACGTTGCGAGGGCGAGTTACGCCTACATATCTTTTGTCTACGGGCCAAGTTCCGTTTGCTCCTACCGACCTGCCACGCAAATGAATTTCTTCATTTGGTATGTCCCAATTTAAATCTTTACGGTCATCAAGTGAAAAGTTAACAACGTTATCAACTCTATCGTTAATTTCTTGTACTAGATAGGAACCTTGTTGCCATGACAAAACCTGTCGAGGCGTATCCACTCCGCGTTCATCGTCCCAACCACGAATAAATTCACCTCTTAAATCAGGTAATCTGCCCGACGGATAGGCAAGAGCAAGTTTCGGGTATTTTACTGTATCAAATGTTTCACCGTTACATTTGAGCCAACCATCTGGTGGCGTTTCTGACGGCCACGGAATAGGAACGCCAACAGGTAACATGGTATAGCCAAAGTCCTCACAAAATTGTTGTGTTAATACTTCAGGCTTTTTATCTTGCATATTAATTCCCTCATCTAATCAACAATACACATTGCTAAATAACATGAAGGCGATAGGAGATTTCTTCGCCGATGAACATAAATAAATTGCTTTATCAATAATGGAGAGTGTGATCTGATTTAATTCGGTAGATTGATATTTACTACATTATGTTTCTGTTGGTGCGAGTGTGAGGAAAATTTTTTCGAAATAATGCATATCATATAAGCCTGCATCTGTTGTGTATGTTCGCAAGCCACTCATAATGATATTTCCATCAGCCATCCTGATGCCATTCCAATGGTCTGCTATAACGTAAGTTCTGGGGCTAGAGATGAAATAAGAGTAAAAACTTATTTGACTTGGCCATATCTTGGCTGGATTATCCGAAGGATACTTAAATTGTCCAATTATCTGAGTATAGTTCACTCTTCCTGTTGAGAGGCTATTACTGATAAAAGAACCACCAAATGCTCCAGCAGGACTAGTTGTGCTGTCAATTATTGTCAGAGTATGTTTATGATCTTCACTGATATAAATACCATCTATTAGGCTCATGAAATTACCCTCTTATCATTAGTTAATAATGTGTTTAATTAAATAACCCATACTAAAAAATGAATACTGAAAGCATCGTAATAGAACGCGCTAATTGTTAAATAACAATAAATGATAGGGGTGTTATAAAAAGATGTTCGCTTTGTGCATATATCAAATTTTCATAATTGGGTATATTTTCATCTAATAAAGTGCGTATCAAAATTAACAAAGGTTGCTTTTTAACCAATTAATTGTGGTTTCACGTTGGGAATAATAAAATCAATAAATTACGTTATATGGGGGAAATTATCACTTTTAACTCCCTGATATCCCTTATCTCCTGCATGGTGCAGGTTTTATCCGATTTTCAATAGTATTCGAGTGCCCTGTGCCTAAATGCAGGTCTTGCATGTTTGTGTATAGGAACATTAATTTTTCATTGGTGTTTTAACGTTTATAAAAAAATGTCTCGAGGTTATCTACCTTATCTACCAATTCACGCTATCCCATGTAGCACAAGGCCTTGAGTGGGTAGGTGACTGATTTTTTACTGTCTACCCGTTGTCTACCTGTCTTGATTTCATCTACCTACTTTTTTCTTTCCTTTGGGTAGATAAGGTAGATAATAGGTAGATAATCTTTAAATAGTTATCTACCCAATTAACCATATGATTAATTTAAGTAAATTTCAATTAGGTAGACAAGGTAGATAACCAAACGCTATTTTTAGATAAACTCGTCAGCTTTATCGGTGAGTTGTACATTAGTTTGCCGTCTGCCTTTTATAGTTCGAGTCAGATATTCAGCCTTGTACTCCTTTGCGGCTTCTTTAACCGCTTTACCAAACTCAGTTACACTCAGTGGACGTCCCAGCCCCTGATATTCCATGAATGAAAGGTAAAGGTGATAAAGGTATCTTTTTGGCTGGCGTTCTTCTTCGGTTTTACGTCCACCACCCATTTCTAACCCTCTCGGTTCACTCATAAAAGCCAGTGTTGCGCACAAATCTAAAACAGGGTTAGATGCCCGTTTAACCTCCAGAGCTTCATCACTATCACGCTGCTGAAGTAATAGCACTTTGGCCTGTTCGGGATCGTCAAATGTTGCCAGCAATCGCCTGACAATAACCGGAATTTCATGGGTTATCTTTTCTGACAAATGTGGGTCTTTATCTTCTTCTTTCACTTTATTGTTAAACTGGTAAATGACACGCCGACGCGCCACGCCGCCAGCACGTTCAGTAAATATCATCGGGGTATTGTTAGTAGCAATAACCACTGCGCGAATAATCTCTGAATACTGCTGTTCATGTTTTGGATCAATTTCGACTGCATCACCACCCGTAATCGCTTTTATCCCCGTGCCTTCCCCGGTGTATTTAGGTTGGTCAGGCAAGGTGATCATGCTTTTACCTACAAACTGTGCCCGTCCTCGTGCAGTGTCCAACGCTGCCATATTGCCACTGGCTGTATTGTGCTGGCCTGCTAATAACGTTGCTATCTGAGTAAAGACGCTTTTACCGCTGCCTCCTTCACCCGTAATTTCTAAAAATAGCTGCCAGTCATAACGGTTCGCCAGCACCATATATAATGCAGCAAATATCCGCTTCATCTTGTACGGATCTCGGTCAGCAGCGTGGCTTATCCATTTATGGAAATTAGGTGCACCATCCCGCAAATTCTCATCCGGTTTTGCTGGGGTATACTCAATACCATTGTGATTTAATAGCCAATTTTCAGGTCTGTGAGGTGAAAAGCCTTTTGTTTCAATATCAAAGACACCATTCGCAAAGGGGATCATGCTCTGGCATGGCTCACCCATAACAGGTGCAACAATCTTTAATGCTTCAACCACGTTATTAAGCGCACGTTTACTAAAGTTAGTGCCATGCGAGGTATACACTTTTCCCATTTCCCGGCTTAAATCCAGAAATGATGTTTTCTTCCAGACTCCCGATTGATATGTATAGAACCCCTCGCTTTCTGAGTGAATAGCAATCCCTTCATACCGTTCTGTTAGCAATAAAGCCTTTTCATTATCCGCCAGTTGTGCAAGGTTGTTACCCGTGCGTTTTTTCTTCTGCTTTTCCGGATTAATTGAAATAACGTTAGCTGTTTCCACTTTCTTTTCCCCCACCTGATACAACCCTTCACTGAATGCCTGCTTTGCTGCCTCAATACCGTGCTGCTGGCGATAATCGTCCCAATCAGCTTTTAATGCCGTAGGCGGTAACGTCACCCAGCCCTTAATCGCTTTGGCTGTATTCTCTGACGCTATCTTGCCAACATTCTTTTTTAGCCTGCCGTTTTTGTCTCGCTCTCCCGGTTCGTGCCAGTCATTATCAGCAGCAAGGATGATTTTTGCGTCTGGCCATTGCGCTTTGATCTGCTCGGCAACACTCAGTAAATTGCTTTCATCAATCGCCGCCAGCACAACGCCCTCATATAGCTGGCTGACGGTTAACGCCGTGGCGTAACCTTCGGTGATGATGAAAGTGTCTGGTGTTCCGGTAATCTCTGAGGCAGGAATAAAACTGCCTTTCTTCTGAGTCCCTGAAACAAGGCGCTTTTCACCGTTCGGCTTGATAGTCTGCGCCCCCGTGATTTTGTCGTCCAGAGTCTGAATCACCAGCAATAAAGAGCCATCTTTCAATAACCGCTGATTGGGGCATTGCAGTCCCTTTTTCACCAGATATTGAGATTCGCCCGTAGTAGTAGTGGCAACCAGTGCCGCAATGCGTTCAGCAATCGGCTTCGCTGTTCGGGGCTGCTCTTTAGCGGGTTTGGGTTCAGGCAAGGGAAGTGCCAGCGCATCAGCTACCAACTTAGCGGCGGCAAAGACCGTGATCCCTTTGGTTCTTGCCACTAAATCCAGCCCATCACCATGATTCGGCTCATCACACTGGCGACAATGCCAGTCACCATGATGGTTATCATCGATAAAGTGGAAACGATCAGTGCCGCCACAGATTGGGCAAGCACCGTGTTTGCCTTTTGCCGGAACATCAACACCACAAGCAGGCAACAGGCTTTGCCAGTGATTGATGGCTGATTTTTTAACTGTTCTAATAACATCTAACGGGCGGCTTTTCTGATTATTATTTCCCTGACTCATGATCACTCGTCCTCGCCATTAACCGCTGCATAGAGCGAATAGTAAACTTCCTGATTAATATCACAGGCTAGCGATAGCAAATCGTGTAACTCTTCCGAACAGTGTTGGCTTGCCTGTTCAAGAATGACCTCATATAAAGACGTACATAGTCCCGCACGAAATGAAGCCTGGCCTAATGGATCGGATTTCCTGTATACAATGCAATTTAATAATTTATTCATCGGTGGCTGCGGAGCATACTTCAACAGGGTGTGGTGAACTTCCTGATGAATGCCGTGCGCCAATGCAATCAGATTATTTAAATTGATTTCGCATTCACCTTTGGCTTTTTGGGTAATGAACGTGAAAAGTGAAATACCCAGACCTGCACGATATAGCGCCTGTTTTAGTGAGATAGGTTTATTACTCATAGTATGCCCCCTGACGTAATGCGAAGATCAAGGAGGACATATCAGCCAGCCGCTGAGTGTCGGATGTAATAAGGAATGTAAATTTAAGGCGAGTTTGGTTAGACTGTGTATCAGCCATAGCATTAGCTCCGATAATGTTGTGGTCAGACGCCTCGACAGTGTTAGCGCACTTCGGGGCGTTGCTGTTTGTATCACCTGAATAAAGCATGGTGTCAGCCACCATCGTATTTTTAAGTGTCAGCCACGTCAATTCTTTTTTATAAAAATTTTTTGCGTATACTGTCAGCCACCAACTACTAATGGATGCAGATATGGCAACGAAAGCAGTAAACGCAAAGTCAAAAAAATTAGAAGCTCGTGTACCGCATGAGCTTGTTGATTCAATGGAAAAATTTAAAGAAGAAGGCGAAAGCACTGCGCAGTTCATAATTTCGGCTATGTCGGGTGAAATCAAACGCCGCCAACGTAAAACCAAAGTATCATCTGAGTAATAATCATCAATTAACCCTCTTAAAGAGGGTTGTCTCTCAAATTGATGGTTATTAAGTATCAAAGAATTTCTATAACTAATATCTACCATCACACCAATTATTCCCGAAATTAAGCTGCTTTTAGGGTGAATTTGACCGCTGCCAATTAAGGCAGTTAATTTTTTATGACGTTATTATTTAATTGGTAGATTTGCGGCTATATGGATTATTCACGTTTTCTACTGTGGGCGGATTATGCACCCAATGCAGCAGATCGCTAAGCAACCAAGCACAGGAGTTACGGCCTAGTGGTTTACGGGCAGGGAAGCGGCCTTCATTTTCCAATTTCCATGCTGACGTTCTGGAAATAGAGGTGATGTGCTGGCGTTCTTTTTCACGTATAAGCCGATCATAAGGTTCACCATATTCGGAAAGGATAGAGCGACGTTCTTCTGGTGTAGGAGTGCTGTATTGCATGATTATGTTACCCTCACTGTTTAATTGTTTTTGTGAGGGTATTTTACTTAACAGAAATTATTACGAAAGAAAGCCACATTTGTTACGTATATATCACAATGATCATGTTCATCATCAAACTCATTAGTTCCCATTATTGAGCTGCTTTTAATATAACCACGTTATCATGATTAGCCGCCAATAGATCTAGCCTCTCGCACCATTGGTTTAAAGCAACTCGTTTCTCTGGTAGGTATTGGCTCTTGTTATATATCGCCATGACGCCCGGCAAAATATGGCCTAAAAGTTGATCAACAATATGTGGGGCTACTTTCATATCATTTAATTTTGTGGAAAAAGTGCGCCTTAAATCATGCAAAGACCATTTATCTACATGGCCTAATCTTCTCCATATCTTCGTTCCATACTCAGATACTGTTTCGGTGCTTTTAAGTTCTCCTAATAGGTAATCATTTTTATTATTTTGATAAACAAGGTTTTCTAAGAATGATTTCATGCGCTCAGGTATCGGGCGAATAATTCTTTCACCTGTCTTGCTATTTTCTTTTGGGACAGTCCATAACATAGAATTAAAATTCCATTCTGAACATTTAGATAATCTGATCTCTCTCGTCCTGCAACCAAATACAATCAAAATTTTCAATAAATTATTATAATAGGGCAGGTAACTTCCTGATCTTATGGATTCCCATAATTGACCAAGTTCATTATCTTCTAAATAACGCTGGCCTTTAGTTTGTTTTTTTCCGACATCAGAAATAGTCAAATCATCCAATACATGGCTAATTGCATATCTTCTTACACGGCAAAATTTTAGAGCTTGTTTGCATAATTGAAGCATCCCACCAGCAGCCACCGGCGCTTCCTTTTTCATTTTATCAAAGCATTGTAGCCAATATGTTATTTCACAGTCAGATAATGCCATTTCACCAATATAGAGATAAATATGCTTTTCTAATTGGCGAATGAGGGCATCAATATTGGCTCGATTGTCTTTGCCATAGTGTTCGATCCAATACTCAATGGCGTCTTTTACGGTGACTGGTTTTAATGATTCCTGCATCGTTAAATTAAATTGTAGCTTTGGATCTTTACCGGATGCCAACCAGTTACGGCATTTATCCCGTGTTTCACGGGCTTGCTTGAGGGGCATATCAGGGTAGCGCCCAATGGTGAGACGGTTTAACTTTTTACCATCAAGTCGGTAGGTAAAGACCCAACTAATACCACCAACTTTAGAGGCTTTTGCACTCAATCCAGCGCCATCGGCAAAAAATTCAATCTTATTTCTTTCTTTTCCGTGTAGGGTTTTAAGTTTTTTATCACTGAGCTTGTTTAATTCGGCAGCCATGATCATTAAATATATTTATATAATTGTTTATACATAGTGTGCTGCAAGAGAGGTAAAACGTCAATAAGCACTGGAACAATATACAGGTAGGTAAATAATTAATCATTTGATTTTAAAATAAAAACAATAATCATAGACAAACATCGAAACATTAAACTAATATATATTAGCTATATTCATTTCTGCTTTCATTCTGGTTAGTTTATGGCTATAGGCAGTATACCTGTTAGTATCAATGAACGCATTTTCATATTGATTCCGAAATGAAAGTAGTGATTATTGACATTAAACTGATTGCTTATTAAACAGGCTGGCTAACTATGGAAATTAGGGTATTTCGGCAAGAAGATTTTGAAGCCGCTATCACACTTTGGGAGCGTTGTGATCTGATTAATCCCGGTGATGATCCGGAACTCGATATTGAGCGTAAATTAACTCATGATGCTGATTTATTTCTGGTTGCTGAAGTGGCGGGAGAAGTTGTTGGGACTGTAATGGGTGGCTACGATGGGCATCGTGGTCATGTTTATTATTTAGGTGTTCACCCCGAATACAGAGGGAGAGGCATTGCTAATGCATTGGTTTCCCGTCTTGAGAAAAAATTATTAGCGAGAGGTTGCCCTAGTATTCTGATTATGGTCCCAGAAGAAAATGATGCCACCATTTGTATGTGTGAAAAAATGGAATATGATTATTGGGGACAGGAACATACTGTCTTTAATAAGCGTCTGATTATTGATTGAATATTTAAGGTAAATGGCTGAGAAATATTATGTTGTTCGGCCATGAGCTGTACCTTTATATAAAAAACTCAATAATTTTCTCGCTGTTTTTTTTATCACATGATGAAGCTTGAATTTATATTTACTTTCTGCAAGGAGATTTTTTGATATTAAATAGTTTTTACGTTCAATTTCTGGCGTAATCAAAATCTGAATTTTTCCATTGTTATCTTTAAGGAAATAATAATGATATTTAATTGGTAATTCAGGTTTGTTTATTAAGATACGCCAGTTGATTAAAGGAAGGTTGCAGACTTTATTCTCCTTTATATTCCCGGGTGTCTTTTCACTTTCCTGAATTATAATGTCTTTTTTTATATCATTTGTTAGATATAGCATTTGAGGTATTGCTGTTTTTGTCATATCCCTTGTTGTTACAAAACTGTTTGTTACAGTAGGGATATCCAGAAAATCAATAAATGTTGGGATCATTGCCGCCACCACGCACTTTCACCATTGGTTTATATTTATTCCATAATCCGATATGATATCTATCTATTTGTAAATAATTGCTCAATGGACTTATAAAACTGTATTTTTATCTGTCTTTTTATATACCTCTGTATTAAGGAGGTTATTCACTCTTAACTTGCTGTTTTTGAATGATATCAATAATAAGATGTTAGGATAGACAAAGGTAATGAATTGTAATGAAAAGATATTTTTTATTTAGCCTGTTATTTAAAAAAAGAATTATGGCGTTCAGTGGCCTGATAGGTAGTTCATTGTTATTAACTGCCTGTGCAGGAACATCCGGGCTTTCATGGTCTTCCCTGTCTCCTTTAAATTGGTTTAGCCGTACTCTGGAGGTATCTGAACAGGGGGTAGGGGAAATCAATAAACAAACAGATATGAAATTATCTGCCATTCAGCAGGGGTTGGATAACAGATATCGCCTGCGTAGTGGTATGGAGATGAAAAATGGCAAATTTTTCAGTGTAATACAGGGTATAGAGGGAGATCAGGTCAGAATTGAATTATCGGGTCTGAATCATGGAAAGGTGGCTCATATTATCATTCTGGATGAAGGGATTAAGACCACTTGGGGAACAAAAATAGGTACATCTTTCTCTACGCTGTATGACAAAGCTTATGGTGCCTGCCTGCGTTCCGACGACATAATAACTATGCAGCAGGAGATTGTCTGTATTGCTCCCCAAAGCCGAAATATCAGTTACGTATTTACGGGAACATGGAATGGTTCGGAAGAATTGCTCCCTCCTGATGATGTGCTGAAAACATGGAAAATTTCCCGCATTATCTGGAAAGCCAACTAAAAGATATATCTAATAAATTTCAAATTATTGTGGCGGCAAGGGAGCGCTGCCAATAAAGAGATAATTTGAACGATGGAGGTTATACAGGAAATATTTTAATCAAGTCAATATTCCGGTCGACAAAATCAGCTCCAGTATGTCAGGTGTTAATTCTCCCAGCCCTCAGTTAATAACCCTTTATTTTTTATAGCTTATCTCGTTTCATCATTTCTCATAAAAATTCGGTATATAAAACAGGAGGTAGTTAACTATCCTGTTATAAATATTCTGGATACAGTATGGATAAATTATTGTTAAAAACAGTCATTAAAAAATTCTTGCTGAATAGCTTGATGGGTAAGGTTTGAATGAAGCTTGTGGTCGAGTTACTGGGTAATTCTGATAAAAATTTACTTCAACACTGGCAATGTGTGGGAGCAGCTTTGAGAAATGGGTGCCAATAATGTTTGTTGCATCCAGTAAACGAGTATTACCCGGATTTGGGCTGAGTCTGGGTTGTAGCCTGCTTTATACTTGCCTGATCCTGCTATTGCCGCTAAGCGCATTAGTCATACAACTTTCCAGCATGACATGGGAACAATATTGGCAGGTCATTGCGAATCCACAGGTTGTCGCAGCTTATCAGGTGACTTTATTGGCGGCGGCTGTCGCCAGCTTATTCAATATGTTTTTTGGAATGCTAATGGCGTGGATACTTACCCGCTATCGTTTTCCGGGGCGCAATCTGCTTGATGGATTAATGGATTTACCCTTTGCATTACCAACAGCAGTCGCTGGGCTGACTCTGGCAACTCTGTTTTCTACAACCGGATGGTATGGTTCTTGGCTTGCTCATTTTGATATTAAAGTCGCCAATACCTGGCTGGGGATTGCGGTTGCGATGGCATTTACCAGCCTGCCTTTTGTTGTTCGTACCGTTCAGCCGGTACTCGAAGAACTAGGCCCTGAATATGAAGAAGCTGCTCAGACATTAGGGGCGAGTCGCTGGCAGACTTTTCGGCGGGTTATTTTGCAGGAAGTCTCCCCTGCATTGATAGCAGGTACAGTGCTCTCTTTCACTCGTAGTCTGGGAGAATTCGGCGCAGTTATTTTTATTGCGGGTAATATTGCGTGGCAAACCGAAGTAGCTTCTCTGATGATTTTCGTCCGGTTGCAGGAGTTTGATTATCCCGCTGCCAGCGCGATTGCTTCAGTTATTCTTGCGGTATCACTGTTATTGCTGTTTAGCGTTAACTTATTACAAAGTCGCTTTGGTAAGCGGATCGGGGGACGTTAGTGGCTGATTTTTCTGAATATACGCAGATGATGCGTCCCTCAATAAACTGGGGGAAATGGTTCCTGATTGGGGTGGGAGTGGTTATTTCCATCCTGTTTCTGGTCATTCCGATAGCGTGGATTTTTCTGACTGCTTTTTCACAGGGAATCGATATTCTCACCCAGAATCTTGTTGACCCCGATATGCTCCATGCTATTTGGCTGACTGTGCTGATCGCGCTTATTACAGTTCCTATTAATCTGGTTTTTGGAGTAGTCACTGCATGGCTGGTAACCCGCTTCCAATTTCCCGGCAGACAATTGTTGCTGACATTAATTGATATTCCATTCGCCGTTTCACCTGTTGTGGCTGGGTTGCTTTATCTGCTGTTTTACGGTGCTAACGGTTGGGTGGGGGAATGGCTGGGAGACTATGACATCCAGCTAATGTTTTCATGGCCGGGTATGGTTCTGGTCACGGTATTTGTTACATGCCCATTCGTTGTCCGTGAATTGGTGCCGGTCATGCTGAGTCAGGGCAGTCAGGAGGATGAAGCGGCAATATTATTAGGGGCTTCTGGCTGGCAAATGTTCTGGCGTGTGACATTGCCGAATATTCGTTGGGCATTGCTGTATGGCATTGTTTTAACTAATGCCCGGGCAATTGGTGAATTTGGTGCGGTATCTGTGGTATCCGGCGCAATCAGAGGGGAAACATATACTTTACCTTTGCAGGTTGAACTGCTTTATCAGGATTATAACACTGTTGGCGCATTTGTGGCGGCGGCTTTATTGGCAGTTATGGCGATTATTACCCTGATTGTCAAAAGTGCCTTGCAGTGGCGTTTGAGTCATTTGAATCGCCAGTAAATGAAGGTCGGGAGCAGGATATGAGTATTGAAATCAGCAAAATCAGTAAATCTTTTGGTCGTGTTCAGATACTGAATGATATATCACTGAATATTGAATCTGGTGAAATGGTTGCTTTGCTTGGCCCATCCGGCTCCGGCAAGACGACTTTACTGAGGATTATTGCCGGACTTGAACAGCAGAGTGCGGGGCAACTTAAGTTTCACGGTAAGGATGTCAGTCAGGTACATGCAAAAGATCGGCAAGTTGGTTTTGTTTTTCAGCATTATGCTCTGTTTCGTCATATGAGCGTGTTTGATAACGTTGCTTTTGGCTTAACTGTACTTCCCCGGCGCCAGCGACCTGAACGAGAGGCACTGCGTCGCAAGGTCATGTCGTTACTTGATATGGTGCAATTATCCCACCTTGCAGATCGCTATCCGTCACAGCTTTCTGGTGGCCAGAAGCAGCGAGTGGCTTTGGCAAGGGCACTCGCTGTTGAACCTCAGATCCTCTTACTGGATGAGCCATTTGGTGCTCTGGATGCGCAGGTTCGAATGGAATTACGCCGTTGGTTACGCCAGCTTCATGAAGAATTGCAATTTACCAGTGTGTTTGTCACTCATGATCAGGAAGAGGCAATGGAAGTTGCTGATCGGATTGTAGTGATGAATCAAGGTGCTATCGAGCAGGTTGGCACGCCACATCAGGTATGGAAAGAGCCGGAAAGCCGTTTTGTGATGGAATTCATGGGCGAAGTGAATCAGTTACATGGTGAGATTAAAGGCTCTCAGTTGTGGGTTGGCGGAAAAACTTTTCCACTGGAGGTGGCACCATTGCATCAGGGAAGTGTTGATGTATTCTTGCGACCGTGGGAGATGGACCTCAGTAAACAACAAACATCATCCTGCCCTTTGCCTGTTAAAGTGACGGAAGTTAATCCACGAGGGCATTTTTCGCTGTTGTCTGTCCAGCCTGTTGGTTGGGGAGACGAGAGTTTATCGGTTATCTGGTCGGATAGCTCATCAATTCCAGTTCGTGGCAGCCAGTATTTTATGGGAGGCAAAGGTGCCCGCCTGTATGAAGGAGATTCACCATTAAAAGTATTAAAACTCGCTGAATCTGCTTAATTTTTCATTATTCTCATAACCCCTGGGTTTCCCCTGCTTTCTACAAGAAAACAGGGGTTTTTTATTTAGAGCTTGCGACAGTTTTCTGAATACGATTATTCTGTTGCTTATTCTCATATGTGATTCAGGTAACGCAGTGGCAAGCTTAGAAAATTTTATCGGTAATACTCCGTTGGTGAAATTACAACGAGTTACTGAAAGTATTGATGCAGAAATTTGGGTGAAACTTGAGGGCAATAATCCTGCTGGCTCTGTAAAAGACAGAGCCGCTCTCTCAATGATCCAACAAGCCGAACTACGGGGAGAAATTTCACCGGGGGATGTCCTGATTGAAGCCACGAGTGGTAATACGGGCATTGCATTGGCTATGATTGCAGCAGTAAAAGGTTATCGGCTTAAGCTACTGATGCCTGAAAATATGAGCCTTGAACGTCAGGCATCAATGCGGGCTTATGGCGCTGAATTAATTTTAGTTAGTAAAGAGCTGGGTATGGAAGGTGCCAGAGATTTAGCACAGCAAATGGAGCTGAATGGCGAAGGAAAGGTGCTTGATCAATTTAATAATACAGATAATTCGCTGGCACACTTCAAGACAACAGGGCCGGAAATTTGGCAGCAAACGCAAGGGCGTATTACCCATTTTGTCTCCAGTATGGGCACAACCGGCACTATTACCGGAGTGAGCCGTTACCTGAAATTTCAGTCGGATAATATACAAACCATAGGCTTACAGCCGGCAGAAAACAGCCATATTCCCGGTATTCGGCGCTGGTCACCAGCATATATGCCCGGAATTTACCAAAAAGATCTGGTGGATCAAATACTGGATATTACCCAGAGTGAGGCGGAAACGATGATGCGGTTGTTGGCACAGAAAGAGGGTATTTTCTGTGGGGTAAGCTCTGGCGGAGCCGTTTCCGGAGCGTTACGTATCGCGGCTGAAAATCCGGGAGCCGTTATTGCGGTAATTATTTGTGATCGCGGCGATAGATATTTATCTACAGGCGTTTTTAATTAACTTTTCTTATTTACTGAATCTAACTTAGTGAGTAAAGGTTATGTCCTTATTTTCAAAAACGATCACTGACTATTGGCAGTCTTCATTATTAAATGGAGAAATTATTTATAGTGATGATGTTCTTACTATCGCTATTAATGCAAGACTGGCAGAGGAGGATCGTGTGATGGTGCTGGAAACTATTGATGGTCAAATTATATCAGTGATGACTCCTGCACTGGCTGAAAAAGCAGGGCTTTATCATCAGGACGAAATGTCTGAATCGACTTTTCGCCAGAAATTACATGAAGCAGCTATTACTCTCCATGGTGCAGATTATATTTTTTATTTTTCAGAAGAAGAAAAGAAAAAATTATTGCAGGAAAATATTGACAGCATGCTACGTCAGCTAATGGAAAAAGAAGATGAAGATGTTTTCTCTGCGTTTCAGTCTGCTGTTTCTGAGGAGGATTTGGATAATGCTTATGTTGAGCTGGATCATTGGGCTGTGTTCGGCTCTTTTGCTCAAGACGGACTGATGTGTGCTGCCAGTATGTACCCGTGGGACGATGCGCTTATTGCTAATATGGGGGTTCTGACTTTAAAACCTTTCAGAGGAAAGGGACATGCCAGACAAATTGTGCGTGCAATCAGTAAACATGCTTATGTTCAGGGATATGAGCCTCAATACCGATGCCAGATTGATAATTTTGCATCTTCGGCATTGGCAAAGTCTGTGGGATTGATGTTGTTTGGCAAATGGGAAATGGTTTCTCCTGATTCAATTAACTAATAAAGAAATCGCCTCTGTTTTATCATTTAACCCGATAAAACAGAGGCGACCCACAACAGCTTACCAGTGATGTATTCAGCTACTTCTTAATTCGCATGATAACAGATTCACCAACGACCACTGATCCACTGACTTTAGATAATTCTTTGATTTCATCCATGTTAGAGATAACAACAGGAGTTAAGGTTGACTTGGCTCTTTCTTCCAGAAACGCTAAATCAAACTCTAAAACCAAATCACCTTTCTGTACCCGCTGGCCCTCTTCGGCAATCCGTTTAAAGCCTTCACCTTTCAGTTCAACGGTATCAATACCGAAGTGAACGAAAAGCTCTATCCCGTTATCAGATTCGATGGAAAAAGCGTGATTAGTTTCGAAGATTTTACCAATGGTGCCATCAACAGGGGAGACAATCTTATTACCTGTAGGCTTGATAGCGATACCATCACCTACAATTTTTTCCGCAAAAACAACATCCGGAACATCTTCGATATTAACTATCTCACCTGATAATGGGGCGATAATTTCAATACTGCCGCTGTTCTTTTTATCATCTGAAACTAATGATTTCAGTTTATCAAGCAGACCCATAAATCTTCTCCTAATTGTTTTAATGGGACCGTGTACTGGCTAAGGTGCTGTCTTGGTCAATTGACTTAGCAGAGCGTTTTTTCTCTGATAAAAGTATCAACCAATTCCATCAACTCCTGTGCAGTTGGCTGAGTTAAAGCTTGTTCTGCTAGCGCTTTTGCATCACCGTAATTCGCATTACGAATGATTTTCTTGATGCCTGGAATGGATATTGCGCTCATACTGAATTCATCCAGCCCCATGCCCAGAAGCAATAGTGTAGCACGCTCATCTCCAGCCAGCTCACCGCACATGCCCGTCCATTTACCCTCTGCGTGTGAGGCGTCAATCACCTGTTTGATCAGGTTCAACACTGCTGGCGACATTGGATTATAGAGATGAGAAATCAGCTCATTACCACGGTCTACCGCAAGAGTATACTGAGTTAGATCGTTTGTCCCAATACTAAAAAAGTCAACTTCTTTTGCAAGATGTTTAGCAATGGTTGCAGCAGCAGGCGTTTCTACCATGATACCGACTTCAATCGATTCATCGAACGCCTTATTTTCATTACGTAGCTGATCTTTAAGCATCAACAGCTCTGTTTTCAGTTCCCGAATTTCTTCAACAGAAATGATCATTGGGAACATGATTCGGAGTTTACCAAATGCAGAAGCTCGCAGAATAGCACGTAACTGAGAATGTAATATTTCTTTGCGATCCAGGCAAATACGGATTGCACGCCAGCCAAGGAACGGGTTCTCTTCTTTGGGCAGATTCATATAAGGCAGTTCTTTATCACCGCCGATATCCATAGTACGGATAATGACAGCCTGATTACCAACAGATTCGGCAACAGCCTTATAGGCTTCAAACTGTTCTTCTTCAGTTGGCAGAGAATCGCGATCCATAAACAGGAATTCGGTACGGTACAAGCCAACGCCTTCTGCCCCATTGCGTTCTGCGCCTGCAATATCACGCACTGTGCCGATATTGGCGCAAACTTCTACCTGATGACCATCCAGCGTAATGGCTGGTAAATCCTTCAGTTTTGCTAATTCGGTTTTTTCTGACAGATATTCGTTTTTGATTTTTTTGAGTTGTTCAATTTCAGTGTCAGATGGATCTATATAGATATGATTATTAACAGCATCCAGAATAAGGTAGCTGCCATTTTTAATCTGAGTTGTTGCGTTGGTTGTCCCGACAATCGCAGGCAGTTCCAGAGAACGCGCCATAATTGAAGTGTGAGATGTCCGGCCACCTAAATCTGTAATGAACCCCAGCACTTTATCCAGATTGAGCTGTGCGGTTTCTGAAGGTGTCAGGTCATTTGCGACCAGAATAACTTCTTCTGCAATGGAGCCTAAGTCAATAATCGGCATACCCAGAATATTTTTCAGCAGGCGTTTACCAATATCACGAACATCAGCTGCACGCTCTTTTAAATACTCATCATCCAGCTCTTCCAGTGCTTTGGCCTGATCTTCGATAACAGAGTGGACGGCGGCATCTGCTGTAGCCAGATTTTTCTTTATCAGCGTAATAATTTCCTGTTCCAGCTCCTCATCTTCCAGCAACATGATGTGGCCTTCGAAGATTTCGGCTTTTTCTGCGCCCAGATTTTTTTCGGCTGTATTTTTGATGACTTCTAACTGAGCAGAGGCTTTATCCCGGCCTTGTTTAAAGCGGGAGATCTCTTGTTCGACCTGTTCAGGAGTGATTTTTTTATGATTGATTATGATGGGGTCTTCTTTCAGCAATAATGCCTTACCGAAAGCAATACCTGGTGATACTAAGATGCCTGAAATCATACTATATGACCTTAACTGCGGGTGATTATATTTCATTGCGCCTTCAGAGGCAGGCTCTAAATATCCCCAGATTTTGTACTCCGGGGATGGTACTGGATGAAATAGACTGGCTTTATATACTCGTTGTCTTTCTAGTTGGCTCTTTTTGGGCTGTACTTACTATAGACACCGTTTTTATAAGAATACGGTGCTCTGTACCCCAAAGGTTAGCTCCCTTGCCATCATGATGCCACTTGAAATCCATTGAGTATGAGTGAGTGATTATTCCAGTTCACCCATCAGTTTCACTAAATGTTCAACTGCTTGTTGTTCATCTTCACCTTCAGCAGAGATTGTAACAACAGTTCCTTGAGTCAGTCCCAGCGTTTGCAATTTAAACAGACTTTTCGCACTGGCTGATTTGCCGCCAGAAGTAAGAGTAATATCGGAAGAAAAACCCTTCGCTTCTTTAACAAACTGTGCAGCAGGGCGAGTGTGAAGGCCATTTGGTGCAGTAATAGTAACTTCTTGCTGGAACATAGTATTTCCTCAATAACTTAAATTTTCGTTGGTAAGCCAAGAGAATACTAAAACTAGTTTAGCTGGATTAATCCTGACTTGTACAACCGTTAAATTAATAATGATAAATGCCTTTAGTCTTTCAGGTCATTTTTTAGCGGCTTTATGCATTTGCAGCCTTGATACAGCACGAAATCCATAGGTATAAAATGCATTAAATCATTATCAAAAAATTAACATATTTGATGCCACTCTATTGTTGACTGGATGTTAATACACACTAACCCAATATGAGTTGAACCAAACAAGATTCTTTATGGCAGTCTTACGATTAATTTCGTGCATCAAAATAATTACTGGTTAAATACTAAAGCTGTCTGAATAAATCATCTAAGAAAGTTTTAAACTTTGATCTGATGCACAAAAAAGCACCCTTGAGGTGCTTTTTTGTCAATAAAGTTAAAAAAGGAATGAGGTGAAGATTTAATCGTTGGCTAAATCGGCAAACAGTGCAGTGCTCAGGTAACGTTCAGCAGAAGAAGGCAGAATGACAACAATATTCTTATCCTTGTACTCGTCTTCCTGTGAGAGTTTAATGGCCGCAGCAACCGCAGCACCTGAAGAAATGCCAGAAAGAATGCCTTCTTTTTCAGTGACTTCTCTGGCTGTTTTAATGGCTTCTTCGTTACTGATTTTAAATACACGGTCAACTAATGTTAAATCCAGGTTATCAGGGATGAAACCTGCACCAATTCCCTGAATTTTGTGTGGGCCAGGTTTTAGTTCCTCACCTGCCAGTTTTTGGCTGATTACGGGGGAATCTTCAGGCTCGACGGCAACAATTTTTACTTGCTTACCTTGTGTATTTTTCAGATAGCGGGCAACACCGGTAATAGTGCCTCCTGTACCTACCCCAGCGACAAAGACATCAACATTCCCATCGGTATCTTCCCAAATTTCTGGCCCTGTCGTTTTTTCGTGGATTTCAGGGTTTGCCGGGTTACTGAATTGCTGTAGCAAAACATATCGTTCAGGCGCACTGTCACGGATTTCATTCGCTTTATCAATAGCACCTTTCATGCCCTTCGCGCCTTCGGTCAGCACTAATTTTGCTCCCAACGCTTTTAGCAGCTTACGGCGTTCTAAGCTCATGGTTTCCGGCATTGTTAGTGTCAGTTTATAGCCACGAGCCGCAGCGACATAAGCAAGAGCAATACCCGTATTACCACTGGTCGGTTCGATAAGCTCTTTATCCTTTGTCAAAATGCCACGTTTTTCTGCATCCCAAATCATGTTGGCACCGATACGGCATTTCACACTGAAACTCGGATTACGGGACTCTATTTTGGCCAGAATACGACCATTTCCGAAATTTTTCAGGCGTACCAGTGGAGTGTGACCGATGGTCAACGAATTATCTTCATAAATTTTGCTCATTGTCCGATTGCCCTTAAGATGCTCATGAGTTGTGATTAATTAACCATACGCGAACAGCTTATGAATGGAAATAAAGTTTCAGTCTATTCTTATTATATAAAAGAATATTTAACGATTTCTTAGAGCATGCTGAGCACGGTAACGATCAACCCACATAGCTGTAGCACCACAAACTGCAACAGGCATAATGAACAAATTGATGACTGGGATCATCGTTAATATACTTACTGCCGCTCCAAATTGTAGGTTGTCAATTTTGTCCTGTCGCAGGGTATTACGCATACCTATAAAACTGACCTTGTGGTTATCAAAAGGGTAATCGCAATATTGGATAGCCAGCATCCAGGCACTGAAAATAAACCAGAGAACGGGGGCTACAGTTTGCCCAACACCCGGAATAAAATACAATAATAATAGAGCGATAGCGCGAGGGAGGTAGTAGAGGATTTTGACTATCTCACGTTTCAGAATACGGGGAACATCTTTCAGTAAATCAAAAATGCCTGTATCGGGTGCTGGAATGCCGGTTAATTGCGCTTCCAGTTTCTCTGCTAATAATCCGTTAAAGGGCGAAGCAATAAAATTTGCCAGTGTGCTGAAAAAATAGGTAAAAATAAGCAAAACAGAAATAATAGCCAGCGGCCATATTAAATAGTTGAGCCATTGCATCCAGTCCGGTACTTTATCTAGCGCCCATTGTATCCAACCATCCATTTTCTGATATAGCCACCAGAAAGCACCACCGATCAATAAAATATTAGCCAGTAAAGGCAATAAAACGAATCTTTTGATGCCCGGGCGGGTTACCAGATGCCAACCTTGTACAATATAATGAAAACCGCCTAGATGTTTTGGCAATTTTGTCGAATTCGTCATATTTTCTTATTCTCTCCTGAGTGATTGAGACGGTATGATATAGGCAGTATTTTCCACTGACCAGTGGTTTAATGTGTAAAAAACACTCGAAAAAACAGGGGATATCTCTCTTTATGATAAGAAAAGTACGCAGAGGCTTGCACTTGTGCTATTTGACAAATACTCTTATCTAAAGAATATTCAGCCGTGGTGGCAATTAATTTAAACAACAGAGATAGCAATGATGCAGGATTTGCGTCTGATATTAATCGTTGTTGGTGCGATAGCCATAATAGCTTTGCTATTACATGGGTTGTGGACCAGCCGTAAAGAGCGTTCGTCACTCTTTCGTGATCGCCCAGTGAAACGTCGTAAACAGGAGCGTGAGAAAGAGTCAGAGGATAATGATGGCGATGAGCTGTTTAATAATTCGTCTAATTCACCTGTTCAGGAACCAGCGAAATCTCGCCGTGAACATCGTGAAGAGCCGGTTATTGAGCGTAATGCACCTGATTTGTCAGAAGTAACATCGGATAATGGAATCGATCCTTTACTCTCAAAACAACAATCTGAAGCACCAGTGGCAAAAGAGAATGCCATTAATGAAAGCCAGAAAGAATCGCAGCTTGGCCTGTTTGAATCTGCTGAGCAAAATGGTGCGGAAGGTAAGGAAGCGGAGGCTGTCAGCGAGCAGTCTGAGTTGGAAAATGCCACGAAAACTGAAGCTGAGCAAGCTAAAAAAGAGACTGTGTTGGTACTGCATGTCGCGGCCCATCATGGTCAGGAGCTGAATGGCGAAGTGTTGCTTCAGAGCATTTTACAGTCCGGTTTCCGTTTTGGGGATATGAATATTTTCCACCGTCACCTTAACCCATCGGGTAGTGGTGCAGTACTGTTCAGTCTGGCTAATATGGTTAAGCCGGGGTCATTTGATCCAGAACGCATGACTGATTTCAGCACTCCGGGGATCTCCATGTTTATGCTCGTTCCTTCATATGGTGATTCTAATCAGAATTTTAAACTGATGTTGCAGGCAGCACAGCGTATTGCTTCTGATGTAGGAGGAGTTGTGTTAGATGCCGAGCGTAAGATATTAACACCGCAAATGATTGAGAATTATAAGGCACGTATTCGTAATACACTCAGTGCTCAGGAATAAATTTTCTTTTTAGTATTAAGCCCCCGCTCAGTCGGGGGTTTTTCATGATGCAATGCTTTGATTATAAATGGATTTTATAATGAAGCATCCACATTTCATCCACTTTATGACTGAAATCTTTAGCAAAAGCCCCTCATATTTTGAGGGGCTTCATATAATCCACGTCACGTTTCCTTTTTGACCTTCTGAATCACAGATGAAATGCCACACGCTTTCCTCAGAAAAGCCCGGCTATTCTTCTGGCGGTATGCAATATTCTGAGAACCTTTATCGTTTCCCTATCCTCATCGTAACGGTAGAGCATGATGAAGGGAAAATGAGGAATAACGAGTTTTCTATAACGTTCATCCGGGCTGTTACGTGCCTTTATGCCTGCATATGGGGTCACTTTCAGAAGTTCAGCCATTTCCACGAATTTTGCATCTACCTCATCAGCTAATAACAGCCCAGCCTGCTCAAAGAAGTAGAGATAAATTTGCTCTCGGTCAGTTTGTGCGCTTTCTTCCCATAAAATAGTGATCACTTTATCCCCTGCTCAGCTTAGTACGCAGTAGAGCCATCCGGCGCTGGCTTTCAGCCTCATCAATAAAGTGAGCTGACCCGTTTTCACATTGGTCAATCGCTTTTTCAATTTCCGCTTCTAACCAGTGAGCATGGGTATTTTTTTGATATTCACGTTCTTCATTTGCCAATTCTTCGGCTTTTTGTCTCATTAGCTTTGTTAAGTCTGTTTGCTGACGTTTGGCCGCTTGCATGGCTAAGCGTTTGGTTTCTTCATCAATACGAAAATGAATCGTCTCCATTCATTCCCCCTTAGTTCGCTATCATTTCAAAGTATGTTGTCATTTGTGTTGTCATATTAGCATAGCCGACTAAAACAACAATGTTGTTTTAAAAAAGAACAATCTTGTTGATTGAGTAAATTTCGGGGCAACGACTTGAATAAACGGAAGGGTAATGCAAAAAGCCCCTCAATAATAAGGGGCTAATGATTTTAAGGGCCATCAAAGCACATGACCGTTTGCTGCCCCTTTTCAGGATGTGGCGGGGCAAACTCAACTAACGTTGGCTTAGTCACCCAGCGGACAAAGGTTTCATGGCTTACGAACGTGGCACCGCAATTGATATTCTGGCACTGGTTATAGCGTTCTTTGGTTTCGGTGGTGTGTTCAAAACTGCTGCGTGTGTGGGCCACATGGCCGCAAAGGGGGCATCTCATCATAATATGAGTACCTCAAAATCAGGAAAGCGCCAGCTGTATTAGGCGATGGCGCGATTATAACAAACTAAATACCGCTGTCTTGTTCTTTCTTCAATGAGGGTTTAGACGGGCAAGTCATGATTTTCGCCACCTCGCGCAGATCCTGTCTTTCTTTATCGTGACCGGGTACGGCCAGAATGCGCGGTTTCACCCCGAGCTGGCTTTGCGCGGCCAACAGGGCCTGCATGCCGGTTTTTTTGCCCTCAGCAGTGACACCACCAATGATATTCGTGGTGGTCTCGGCTTCGGTTTTGCCCTGTGCCACGCGCACGACGACGGTGACGGGTTTCGCCTGCTCGGCAATCGCCCGCAACGCATGGGCCAGCGTGCCGGTTTCCCCCGCCTTGCCGCTGGCGGTCAGTACATCGGTCAGCAAGACCGGGGTGTTTAAGGGAAAGGTGTTGGGGTCAGCATCGTCGGCGGTGGCAACCAAGCCGATAATCGCGGTACTGACGGTGGTAATGGTGCGGGTGCCTTCGTTGATTTCCTGCACGCGCACGCCGTGGTGATAGTCCTGGGCCATAGCCATCTGCTCCGGTAAAAGGGATAGTGCTATGGTGGTCGGTGTGACAATAAAATGCAGGTAATAGGGACTGTGTGGGGGCTGATACAACGCCGGTGGGCAAGGTTGACTCTTCAGTCGCTTTGTCTGTTTTTCAAGACAATGTGCATCAATTCACATAAACGAAGTTCCTCGCTACGCTATTCGGGCTGTTGAAACAGTATCACATCACCACCTATTATCATCAGAGAGAACAAGCATGAGCGAATCAGACAACACCCCCATTCAGGATAACAGCGCCATTGAAGCGGCCAAACGCAAACAGGAATGGTTAGTATATGAAGCCCGCGGCGAGATCGACAAACTGCGGGAAGAACTGGAACAGCAACTGCGATTGAAACAATTGCAATGGGATATGTATACGGTCAAAGTGCTGGAAGTGGATCTGTCTACTGCCCCTAACATTGACTGGCCTAAACAACCCCAATAACATTCAGGGGCATCATGCCCCTGTCATTATTTCGGTTGTTCAGGCCAGTGGATATCCGGTGCGATGGAACAGTCTACGTCGGAGAGCCTGACGCTGTAAATTTCCCATGCCTGTAATAAGGTGACTTCCCGCTCAGTGGCCATGCCAAGACGCTTTCGTCGTTCAAGCTGCCTTATCTGTTCTTCTGCCTCATGCAATAAAACCTGCCGGTGGCTTTCTGCCTGCTGTAACGCGTGCTGATGTTGGGCCACCGTATCCGTGACCCATTGTTGACCATCCCAATTATCAAACGGGGTATCCGGTGCCTGTTCTGTGTGTTCCGGCCTGAGTTCACCGAGGTAATCAATCGCCATTTCTTGTCGGGTTGCTGTGTCGTAAACCTTTTTTCCACGATAATCAATCACATGCTGCCAGACGGTTTCATCCATGCTGCGCACAATTGCCCTCCCTGTGGTTGCCGGTAGTACCGGCTTATCCAGATAGGCATACTGGGCTACACTACAGGCATAGGGGATCTGACTCATATCGGCTCCCAGATACTCACCGGTCACGGGATGCGCACGGTAAATCACCGCCCAACCGGCCACTGTGGATAACCCATTTTCATCAAACTCAGCCCAGTTAATGTCAGTTGTATAGTGCATCATTTCATCCTCGTAATTAAAATTTTGGCCACGTTTTTCATTCGGAATTCAGGGGCCACGGGGACCACATTAGATGCCCGGAACTCAATGTCACACAGTCCGGTATTACTGCCGGTGCCCACACTTACCCCGCCCCGATTGATTTTTTTCAGGGCACCGGTGGTTTTGTTTTCTGCCAGGGTGGTTCTCAGCGCATCCAGTTTGCCCGTTATCTCACGCATGGCATCATCCTGATAGGTGCCCACTTTTCTGCCCGGATCTTTTCCCGCCCCGTTATCCGCACAGCGGATTGCATAGCCCCGGTCATCAGGCAATCGCAGTGCAGGAAAAATTTCCGCCAGTACCGGGTAAACTGACTTCGAAAAAATCCCGCCTTCGTTACGACCAAAATTATCCGGTATGGGGGCATCCGCATTCCAGATAACGGAAGCCCCGATCGGGATCGCCATTAAACGGGTCTCCGCTTTGTCATAAACATTGAGGTTGGTTCGGGCCTGCTCCTGTGTTTTTGCCCCTGTTCCACCTGCCTGTAGGGGAACCAGACAGTTATCAACGTCACCCTGACTACTGACCGAGAACGTGACCCGTCCTGTACTCCCGTTTCTCAGGGATAACCATCCACCATCACCAATCTCCAACACGGCCATTTTGCGGGGGTTTTCATTGCACTGCTGGCACCGGCTCCCGTAAACAAATCTCCCCGGGCAAAGTTGCCGGTATCCTGTTTACCGCCCAATAATTGGTTAATTTCATCACGACTATAAATGTTCAGATTAGTTCTGGCCTGCTCTGCGGTTTTAGCGCCGGTGCCACCGGATTGAACCAGTACTAACCCCTGACCAATGTTACCCGCACTATCCACTGAAAACGTGATCTCACCCGTTTGCTCATCTTGCAGAGACAGAAATGGGCCGTGCTTTCCGTCAGCAACAACCAGACTGCCGTGTTTAGTGGGCGTCAGAATGGCACTAATATTGCCCGCCGCAGTAAATAAATCTCTGCGGGCAAAGGCTTCTGTTGCGGCGCGTTGGCTCATAACGTGATCACTGGCCGCCCCTGTTTTTTGCACGACTCTGGATTTTTCGAGACGACTATTGGCGTTATTATTTGCAGTCGTTGCCCATTCATACGCTGTTTTTACCGCTTTCGGCGTTGCCGCCTGTGCTTCGCTATTGCTGTCGGTGGCATTACTTAAGCTAACAAAGCCTTTTTCTTTCAGGGTAGCATCAGGGTGTCGGCGGCTTTTTTCATGGTCGCTAATCGTTTTCGCCACGACCGCATCCGCATACTCACGAGTTGCGAGCACCACCGACGGGTCAATTTTCAGCGTGACGGCATTCGTATGGCTGACTATCAGCACCATGCGGATGGTCTGCGTTCTGCCTGAGCCTTCCTGTAACTGCGGCTTATAAGTTTCGGCGCAGTTGGCGACGGCCATCAGTACGCCGTGCTTATCAAACAGGCCGATTTCCCGTATCCACCAACCGCCCTCATGTTCGGGTATCACCTGCTCGGCAATAATCTGGTGGGTGTTTTTCGGGTCAACACTGAGCACGTTAATGGCCGCCCGGCGTTTTTCATTGACCAGCTTTTTCTGGTTGGCATCCGGCATGGGCAGTTTGCCGCCCCCATCGCCGACGGCCATGTGGGTAATTTCAATTTTGGTGCCCAGTGCGGCGGCATTCGCCAGCCGGTCTGCCCCTAATCGGGTTAACAGGGCAAAATATTTACTCATGCTCCAATCCTCATGGTATCAATAATATGTATCCCAGCCCCGACGACATCCGCCCCGGTGACCGTGAGACTCTCTGCCAGATAGGGGTAAACGGTCAGCACATCGCCGTCATAGCAGGTCGCAGCACAATAGGCGGTACCACCGGTTTCTAACTGAATGGACAGGCCAATCAGGTGACGCGAGGCGGGTTTAGCATCAAAAATGAGGCGTTCCAGTTCGTGGTAAGTCGCTTCGGTGATACCGGTGTCCATCACGCCGATATCGAGGCGAAAGGTGCCGGGCGCATCATGGTTCTGCCACCACTCGATAACACGAATGAGATAGCCGAACGGCTCGACTACCCGACGAATGGCCCCGATGGTGCCCTTGTGTTTATGGACAAACATCGCGGCCTTAATCGACTCGCGTTTGACGGACTCCGGCCAGTCCATATCCCAGCGGTCCACTGACCATGCCCACGCCAGATAGGGTAGTAACCTGACCGGACAGCGGTCGGGCTGCCATACATCCCGTACCGGCACGGGAATATCCGCCAGACTGCTGAGCGCTTCGGCGGCCGCCACTTCCAGCGGGGACGAGCCAACCGGTAACAGACGGTTATTCATCCGAACCCCCAAGCGTGATGTGGGCGGAGGTACAGTAACTGGCCTGTGTTTTATCCAGAATCATATCTTTCTGAGGCTGTTTCAGCTCGACCCGCTGCACACCGGGCACATGCAGGGCCGCAAAGATGGCACTGCGCACAATGTCGCGGCCAATTCGGTGCTGCTCGGCGGTGTAGCGCGCCAGTCGTGCCCGTGCATCCTGCAATATCGGCTCATATTCCGGCGTCGGGTACAGGTACAGCACCGCATCAATGGCATAATTGACAATCTTGGCTGATTGCACCGTCAGGCGATCAGCCACCGGACGAACATCCTCGTCATTCAGGGCATGGCTGACGATATCAATCAGTTCGCTATTTGCCGTGCCGTTCCCGTCACGAGAGAGAATACTGACCGTCACGCAGGCCGGTGACGGGCTAATCACCGACGCATCGGCAACACGACCGTCAGCACTGCGGGCATGGTATTCATACGATGCCACCGGCCCGGCGACACTTAAGCCCTCAAAGGCTTGCGGGATACGCACGCGAAAATCAGCGTCGGCTTCCAGCACGGCAGGTATGGGCGGTACGGCGGCATTATCGGCCGGCTGTAAGATCAGTCTGCTGACATTGTTATTGGCCCCCAACTGGTCTAAATCCGCCCCTCGGGCAAACGCCACCATTGCGGCGCGGGCCGCTTCATTGATGCGCTGGCGCAGCAACAGTTCCCGGTAGGCATTTTCCTGTAACAGTTTGGTCAGCGGTTCGGATTCCAGTGCCAGTGTACGGGTAAGGGCCTCGCGCTGGTCGGGCGGATACAAGGTAATTAACGCGGCTTTGCGTTCAGTCAGCAGGGTTTCAAAATCCAGCGGTTCGACTACATCGGGCGGCGGTAACAGACTTAAATCAATGGTGGGCATCAGGTCACCTCACGGGCACGGAAAATGTGACGGGGTCGCGGGACGGCTGAAAGTAACCGTTAATTTCTACTGTGGCCTGCCCGGCATGGCCGGAGGTCACACTGATGGCGGTCAGCACAATGCGCGGCTCCCATTGCTGGATAGCGGTATAACAGGCCGCCATCAGTTGCAGGCGTAACGCGGGATTCTGCGGTGCGTCGATTAACTCCGACAGCAGAGAACCATACTGACGGCGGGTCAAGCGGCTCCCGATGGGGGTTAACAGGATATCGCTGACCGACTGGCGCAGATGATCAACCTCCGTCATGGCTTCCCCGGTCTGGCGATTCATGCCTAAATACAACATCAGACCGGCCCACCGGAGGTGCCATCGCCGGAACGCACGCCAACATGGTGATGCGTATCGACCACCACCCCGTTAGAACTGAACTGGCCGTCAGTGTGGGTGATATTCCCGTGCATCGTCCCACCCTGACGGATTGCCAGACTGCCGGTAGTCAAGTGGTTTGTACACATGACGACCGGGGTGGCTAATGTGATCTGCTCACTGGCGGTACAGGTGATTTGCGGCGCGGTCACCTGCACGGAGACCGAGGCCGTCACCGTTGCGGTTTTGATCCCGCTGACCGTTAACGCACTGCTGTTCGGTTCATACTCCATCACCGCCCCGTCAGGAAAGACAATATGCACCGCATCCGAAGACACTGACGGTGCCGGACATGCATCGGAAAAGACAGCGGGTAAGACAAACGCCGTGGTGAGGTCACCGCCGATAGCCAGCAGAATCACCTGCTCCCCGACACTGGGTGCCCACCATGTACGGGCACGCCCGGCGCGGGTGGTGAGCCAGTTCAGCCAGTCGGTTTCAAGGTGACCGGTTTCTACCCGGCACAGGCCACGGGCCGTATCGACCTGTGTCACGGTGCCGGTGCGGATCAGGTTGCGCAGCCGGCGCAACAGTTCCGTGGTTTGGGAATGAGCGTATTGTGTGTTCATGCCCACAACATGGCACTAAATCCATGCACCTGCACGGCGGGGGGCTTGTACCAGCTCTGACACAGTTCAGCGGGTCAGGTGGGCAAGGATTTGCTCTTCGATATGTTGAATATCCTGAGGGGTGAGACCTAACAGGCGACGCTCCGGGTATTTCACTTCAATCTGCTTGCCGCGTTGGCGCTCTTTCAGGCCAAACTGATGCACCCGGGCAACGTTGGCCACTTTCGGCGCGAAGAAAATCACCGCTTCCTTATCACTGGCTGATAGACGCAGATAACGGGCGGTCGCCAGTTTCTTAAACATGCGGGTCTTTTTGCTGCCCTTGCTCGTCTGGAGGCGGTCAGTTTTCTTTTCCAGCATCTGCTGGATATCGTTGCGGTAGAAGGTGCGCAGCCCTTTGCGCTCAGTATCATAACCGGTGATCACCTTGCCGTTTTTGCCCTTGCGGTACTGCCAGTTTTTTAGGCTGCGGGTTTCCCCGCGCCAGACAAACTTCATGCCTTTCTGCACCGTCAGGATCTGCGCTTTGCGCTGACTATAGCGGCTGCCATCGGGGTTACGCTGGGCACGGATGCGTTGCATCTGACTCTTGCGCAGGTCACGAGCGATATCGCGGGCCAGTTGTTTACGGCTGGCCGGGGAAAGCTGAGTGAGTAAGGCGGTCAGAGCACTGTCCAGCGGTTGTAAGTCATCATCCATCTTTATCACCACTGCGCAAAGGGGTTGGCCGGCTCCGGGATAGCGGTCACGGTGCTGATGCCGTCCTCGGTACTGACCAGTACTCGCTCAGTGAGTTTCAGATCAATACTGATATCAGCGGTCTGGTCATTGAGGATATTGACATCAAAGGTAAAGCCACTGCGGCGGTTATCGGGATTGGCAAAGATATCCGGCTGGTGCTCACGCAACCAATGGCCGACAACAGCCATTAAAATATTCTGATCCCCCGGATAGGCTTCAATAATCAGGTTCAGGGTATATTCGTATTCATACGACAGCGACGGCGCTAAGGTGGCCAGCACCGCGCCATCTTCCACAAACAGGTGAAGATATTCGGGATTATCACGCAGATAAGGGATTTTGGCGGTCAGTTCTGCGCGTAATAAATGCGGTTTATTCATTAATCACCTGTTCTATCAATGGGAATATAATGATTTTCCCGTGAAGTCACCCTATATCAAATGAAAAGGATAATGTTATGTTCTTAGATCCAAAAGCCCATACCGGCAGAGGCGGTGGTCTGTTTCAGGAAGTCGATCCTGATGGCAATGGGATCATGCACTTTGTTGTGGTGGGGGATAATAAACGCATGCCCCAAACCACGCAGCCCGGGCATAAATGGCAACCCGTTAATGCACTTCCTGCCGAGGCATTTATCCAATATCGTGATGAATAGCATCAGGCCCTAAATACACGACAACCGTTTATCGTCCCGGGCGGTTGTTTAAACACTACCTTCCCGTTCTATCACCAGTATTCGGGCTTCACCCACCGGGTGGGCGACATGTTCTGTGCCGACGGTGGCATAAAACAGATCGCCGGTTTCCAGCCGAGCGATTTTAATCTGCCCGTGTTCTTTGTAGTGCATCTCCACCGTGCCATCCATCACCGCGAAAACTTCTTCCCCGTCATTGATATGCCATTTGTACGGCTGATCCGTCCAATGCAGTTTGACGGTGACGCCGTTCAGATTGGTAATAAGCTGTGAACCCCATGCCCGGTCGGCTTTAAATGTTTTGCTTTTGATATGTTCCATCTGATTAATATCTCTACGGTTATTTACAGGCCGTTAACATACTACAGCGCCGGATTTATTGACACTGAGTCTGAATATAATCCTGTAACCCGGCGATCATTTGCTCAGTGGTAGTAATGCGTTCCCGGAGTAACCAATAATTTCGGACAGCGGTGTCTGTAGGTCGGGCGCGGGTTGCATCAGCCATGCCGGGGGTGGCAACGGTTTCAATGGCGGGACACTGGGCTTTGATGTACACCCGCTCAGGATGAGCCAAAGAAGCAGTATGCAACCGGTCAATTTCAGTCTTTGCATGGGTCAGTGCCTGTAAACGTTGCGCATCCTGCTCAGCCAACTGTTTGATGCGCGCCTGTTGTTTTGTATTAATGACAAGCTGTTCTGATAGGGATTGGTGAAGTTGTTTATTTTCTTTCCCTAACGCCAGACTTCTATCAATGTAAAAGCGGCAAACGGCCCCTAACAGAACAATGCCAATGAGAGAGTAAATTTGATATTTCAAATTCATAGCAACTTAAAGGCTTTTTCAAATATGGCCTCAGAATAAGGCTGCTGGCCGTTCTCCATCTGAATGATGGCTTTCACCAGCCGGCGCATCGTCACGGCGTTATCGACATCAATCACCGCATGGCTGGCGACCCCGACGGCGTTACACACATAGGCAATGTAGTTTTCCGTGTGGTTCTCATGGGGCGGTGCCCAGCGGGTAATGATTTGGCGGATATTGTTCAGGCCGTATTTACGCTCATAGTTACGCAGAATTTTCAGCATCGCCCGAATGCCCCATTCCGGCGCGATAAACTGGCAAAAGGCGCTGTCGGTCTGAGGATCAGTCAGGCCCTGCCAGTTATCGCCGTGGCGGATATTGCCCGGATTATGGTTGCGAATACCTCTACTCATGCGGTTTGTCTCCCAGTCGTTTATTAATGGCGCGGATCGCAAATTCCCGCAGTTTTTCAACGCCGATAAAGCCGATAGCGCCGCCCAGTGCCGGTGATACCGTGCCGGGAATGCCGAACACTTCCAGCCCGCTGGCGATGCCCCATGAGAACGCCCCGCACAGTAACGGTTCGACCCAGCGGTTTTTACGCTCCACGCCGTCATAAATCAGCCGTCCATAACAAATCAGTACCGCTAACAGCGAACCGGAAATTTGCGGCCACGTCTGCTGTAATCCGTTTAAGACCTCGGCCCAGAGATCAGGTTGTTTGTCCATGTTGTCTTCTCATCATGTTTTAATCCCATAATTGCAGGGTGGGAGTGACCGCTGCCGGCGCAATATCCGGCAATGTCACCTCGGTGCCGTGCGGCAGGATAGCGCCCAAATCTGCCAGACCGGGGTTAGCTTCCAGTACCTGTTCGGTGACGCCCTGTGTCCGGCCGTAGTGACGCCAGCACAGCGCATCCACCGTGTCATATTGTTGTGCCCAGACCGATCCGTTTCTGGCTGATAATCACATCAGCGGCCATTTTCTCGCTGTTCGGTTGGGACTGATTGACCAGCGGGAAGTATTTGTCAGCCAGCAGTTCGCGGCCACAAATCACCATCAGTTCGGTGTCGTCCTGATATTCGGCGTCAATGGCGTTGTTGACCGTATCCATCACCAGCGCGTCAAGGTTAAGGAAATCACCGCCGGCCCCGACACGGATCACGTCAGAAATCGGTTTGCCTTCGCTGTCGGCAATACTGCTCAACACATGGGTCGGTGCATCCTGTCGGATTTTTTGCAGCCAGCCTACATTCACATCTTCCAGCATTTTGTATTGAGTGCGGTTGGAGGTTTTGGCACGCTTAATGCCGTTCCAGCCAATCATGATGCGATCAAGGGCCTGTCGGCGGATAATGGCGTTACGGATACGCAGCTGAAAATCCTTGAATTTCGCCCACAAATCCAGTTTCACGTAAGTCAGACTGGTATCGAAGTTGGTCTGTTCACACCGGTATTCAACGGTCGTCAGGCGGGTCGGGTCAGTGGTTTCGCGGTCTTTGTCGTCCGTATCGGTGGTGCCGGCAATGGTGGATCCGATGCCTAAGCCAATGGCCTGCCCGGATTGCTCACTGACCGGCACGACGTTCACTTTTTGCAGGAAGTCGGCACTTTGCTGGATCTCGTCTTCCAGTGTTTGCGCCACCGACGGCTGCACTTCCACCTTGCCGCTGAAGGCACTGGCTTCGACGCCGTAAATCTCCCCCAGTCGGGTCAGGTAGGCATTAAATTGATGGCGGGTCTGGTTCTTCATGGGTGCTCCGTTAGCAGTTAGTCTGGTGTTCGGCAGTGCCGGTGTTGCCTAGCGACACCGGGCGCTGCTGCGGCTGGTTATCCTGCTGGCTTAACTGGGTTTTCAGGTCATTCAGCTGGGTTTCCAGCGCGGCCTGTTTTTGTCTGAATGCATCAAATTCATCGGCCTGCTTTGACAGCGTCTGGACGGTCTCCGCTGTCGCCTGCTGCTCTTTGGCGCACAGCTCGACGGCCTGATAGATATCGGTAAAACGGGCCTCATCGGATTGCTGTTTTTTCTGGAAAAAGTCCTGAATGCGGGAAAACAGCGACGGTTTGTCACTCTCAGGGATGGCTTCCACAAACTCCAGCACCGTCTCTTCCGCGGCGGTGAACAGATTGTCAGGGTGTTGTTTGCGGGCATTCAGCGGGTTCGCGGCCGCACTGGCGCTGAACTGCAACATTTCCGTACCGAGGCTGGCCGGGCTGTCGGTGACCGCGAGGCCCACCAGATACGCGCCGCCGGAATCGGCAAAATCCAGATTGATTTCGGCTGAGGTGTAGACTTTCTGGCGCTTGCGGTTCATTTCAATCAATTCGTCCGTCGGCGTCAGAATGCCGTACAGCCCCAACTTGCCGGCGAGTGCGCCCTCTTTGATTTCTTCGGTGTAGACGGATTCCACATCGCCATAGCGCGGACTCCATGAGTAGTTGTAGTGCTCCATATTGATACGGGCACCGTAAGTGGACGGATGATAATTGGCTGCAATCTGGCTCAGCCACTCACGCTGGATCTTGCGCCCGTCGGTGGTGGCACCTTCCACACAGATACGAAACGGTTTGGATTTCTTGGACATTATTTGCCCCGGGTTAATGGGTGGGTCATGGGCTATTAGTTTGTGTCGTTACGCCGGGGAAACAATCAATGGGCCTTGTGTTGGGACTGGCACAACCGGCCCGCGCGGAGAAATGGCGGCCGGGGCGGTAGTCTGGCGGCATGAAAACACCGACACCGATAGTGAATAACTTTGACCCGCGCAAGCAGGCCATGCACCTGTATTTTAGCGGGTATCGCATCGCGCGCATTGCGGACATGCTCAATGAGAACGCGACCACCCTTCACAGCTGGAAACGCCGCGACAAATGGGACGAAGTGACGCCCTTTGAGCAGGTTGAACTGGCGCTGGAAGCGCGGCTGTGCCAGCTGATTGCCAAACAGCAGAAAGAAGGCAGGGATTTTAAGGAAATTGACCTGTTATACCGCCAGCTGGAGCGGCAGGCCCGTATCAACAAGTACAGCCATGGCGGCAATGAAGCCGACCTGAACCCGAACATTGCTAACCGCAATAAGGGCGAGCGCCGGCCACCGGAAAAGAACGTGTTCAGTGACGAACAAATCGAAAAACTGGCACAACTGTTTTCTGACACGATGTTTGGTTATCAGCAAGTCTGGTATCAGGCCGGCCAGCAACACCGTATCCGCAATTTGCTGAAATCCCGCCAGATTGGGGCCACGTACTTTTTTGCCCGTGAGGCGCTGATGGATGCGCTGACCACCGGACGCAACCAGATTTTTCTCTCGGCCAGTAAAGCCCAGGCTCATGTGTTTAAAAGCTACATTCTGGAGATGGCGCGGGAAGTGGATGTCGAGCTGAAAGGCGACCCCATTACCTTAAGCAACGGGGCGATGCTCTATTTTCTCGGCACCAATGCCCGTACGGCCCAGAGTTATCACGGCAATCTCTATCTGGATGAATATTTCTGGATCCCCCGCTTTCAGGAACTGCGCAAAGTCGCCTCCGGGATGGCCATGCATAAACAGTGGCGACAGACCTACTTTTCCACCCCGTCCAGCCTGACCCACAGCGCCTACCCGTACTGGTCGGGCAAACTGTATAACCGGGGACGGGCCAAAGCGGACCGGATTGAGGTGGATATCAGCCATGAGGCGCTCGTCAATGGCCTGTTGTGTGCCGATGGCCAGTGGCGGCAGATTGTCACCGTGGAAGATGCGGTCGCCGGCGGCTGTACTCTGTTTGATATCGACCAGCTACGACTGGAATACAGCCCGGATGAATACCAGAACCTGCTGATGTGTGAGTTTATGGACGATATTGAATCCATCTTCTCACTGCAACTGATGCAGGGTTGCATGGTGGACAGCTGGGAAGTCTGGGACGACGTACAGCCGCTGATGCTGCGCCCTTATGGGTATTATCCGGTCTGGATCGGCTACGACCCGGCCAAAGGGGGCGAAAACGGGGACAGTGCCGGTTGTGTCGTCATTGCCCCGCCGCAGGTGGTTGGCGGTAAGTTCCGTATTCTGGAGCGCCACCAGTGGCGCGGCATGGACTTCCGCGCCCAGTCAGAAGCCATTCAGCTACTTACCGAACGCTACAACGTGGAATATATCGGTATTGACTCGACCGGTATCGGCCACGGGGTTTACCAGAACGTCAAAGCGTTCTTCCCGTCGGCGCGGGAGTTTGTCTATAACCCGTCGGTGAAAAATGCGCTGGTACTGAAAGCGTGGGACATTATCAACCACCGCCGGCTGGAGTTTGACGCCGGTCACACCGACATTGCCCAGAGTTTTATGGCCATTCGCCGGGCCACCACCGCCAGCGGCAACCGCCCGACTTACGAGGCCAGCCGCAGTGAGGAAGCCAGCCACGCTGATTTGGCGTGGGCCACCATGCACGCGCTGTTTAACGAACCGATCACCGGTGACGTGCCCCACCATAAAAATATCGTTGAGGTCTACTGATGTCCCGTAAAAACAGAAACCGCCCGGCCAGACCGGCCGCGCCTGCTGCCCCGATGGAAGCCTTCACCTTTGGTGACCCGGTACCGGTACCGGTGCTGGACCGGCGAGAGATATACGACTATCTCGAGTGTGTACTGGTCGACAGCTGGTATGAGCCGCCCATCAGTTTCCACGGGCTGGCCGTCTCGTTCCTTTCTGCCCCGCATCACAGCAGCGCGGTGTCTGTGAAACGCAATATTCTGTACAACACCTTTATGCCTCATCGCTTGCTGAACCGCCAGACCTTCGATTCATGGGCGCTGGATTTTCTGCTGTTCGGTAATGCCTATCTGGAACTGCGAAAAAACCGCCTCGGCCAGCCGCTGGGCCTGAAACACTGCCCGGCCAAATTCACCCGGCGCGGGGAAGATTTGGACACTTACTGGTTTGTGAAGTACGGCTACCACAGCCAGCCGTACCCGTTCCCGACCGGACAGGTCTTTCACCTGATTGAACCGGACATTAATCAGGAACTGTACGGCCTGCCGGAATATCTGGCGGCGCTGCCCTCAGCGTTACTGAATGAATCGGCCACCCTGTTTCGACGCAAGTATTACCAGAACGGCAGCCATGCCGGTTATATCCTCTATATCAGCGATGCGTCACAGAATATTTCGGATGTGAACAATATCCGCGATGCGCTGAAAAACAGCAAAGGGCCGGGCAACTTCCGCAACCTGTTTCTGTATGCACCCGGTGGCAAGAAAGACGGCATTCAGACCATTCCGTTATCCGAAGCGGCGGCCAAAGATGAGTTTCTGAATATCAAGAACGCCAGCCGCGATGATATTCTGGCGGCGCACCGCGTTCCGCCGCCGATGATGGGCATTATCCCGCAGAACACCGGCGGCTTTGGCGACGTGGAGAAAGCGGCGAAAGTGTTTGTGCGCAATGAACTGCTGCCATTGCAAAGCAAAATGAAGCAGCTCAATGACTGGCTCGGGGAAGAGGTGATCCGGTTTGAGCCTTACTCGCTGGATGGAGAAAGCTGACTTCATTCTTGAGCCACATCACATGACCGTCTGCAAAGGCGGTTTTTTTTGCCTGAAAAAAAGGTGATTTCAGTTCAGAATAATGTGGTAATGAAATTGGTGATTGGCACGACCAATAAACACCGCTGCGCGCAGTCGTGACCCCGCCGCGTCTGCGCACTAAATGCAGTGCTTTTTATGCACCTGCACGGGATCGTTTGAAGCGCGCCAGTGCTGGCGCTTTGCGGGATATGCGATCCTTGTTTGGTTTTGCGGATTGGTGCGGAGAATAGGCCGTTTTATGCAAGTAAAATCTATTACATCTGAAAGTAAAATCTATTACGTTTTTTGGGTTAGCTTGAACTACATTTATTCATAATTATCCGTAATGCTTAAGGTAATATCATGCTCAGATCATCTGATGAAGAAACCTCTCTTCGTGACTTCATTCGATTAGAAGATAGCCGTGGCAGGAGGTGGATTAGTACTAATCATAATGAGATAAGTTTTTATCCGAATACCGCCGAGCGTTCACGCGATGGCAATAGATATCCATACTTAAGACTTCAATGTAGGAATGACACACTGCTCGATCTATCCTGCTTTTCTGCACCTACTAATTCTTTTGGTTTTTGGGGTAGTTCTGGCAATGCACGCGAAGTAACATTATTTTCTCATCGTCCTGGGGCATGGCATCCTCTGAGGATTGCAATAAATCACACAGATAGGAATTACGAAGCAATGAATACCACCGTTCAGGCTGTTCAAAGCTATTGGGACTCACGATAATTTTCTCAATATAAATAGTATTTAATTGTTGCTAACCTTCTTTTTTCCACTCATCAAAGGTAGGAAGAATGACAAGATTGTGACATATCACACCTTCACAATTTGACTTCATGCCAGCCCAGCGTAGCCCAACAGGCAGAATCACCTGACAAGCAGCATACTGTCACCGGAAGTGCATTCACCACATTTTTGACATTGCTGCGCTGCCAGTGTTTCCATTTTTGACGTAACGCCGCATTACCACCTTTTGCGAATAAACAACGTCAGATATTCAACTACGTCATACGGAGGAGGTCTTATGGCTCAATTACCCACAATTGATATGTATATTAATATTTTTCTTACATCCGAAAGGAGACATAGAGGAAATTGGACTAGACTTTATGCTACGAATTCACTACTTTACTATGACACTTACTTACAGCCAAATGCTGCCTTTTTAGATTTAGAATATCGTAACGATTGTAACCTAATGGCACTTAGCTATCACCCTCCGTTTCCGGCGAGCAGACATGAATTATTTCAAAATAATTTGTGGTATGACACTACCTTCAATCTTCTACCCACTAGATTTCAAACTGTCGTCAGGCGTGTTATGCAGTATTGGACACCCAATGATTGGCGGGGGTTTTAATTTATTATCCCAATCCCACCCATCCAAGGTGGGGTTGCTTACCTCTTCGTGACATGTCACACCCTCACAATTTGACTTCATGCCAGCCCAGCGTAGCCCAACAGGCAGCATCACCAGACAGGCAGCATTCTGTCACCGGAAGTGCATCACCACATTTTTCACATTGCTGTTCTGCCAGTGCTTCCATTGTTTGACGTAATTCCGCATCGTCTTTGCGGATACCCTCGCAGCAAAATCGGTTGCAATTTCCTCAATTCGCTGGCTGAGTTGCTGCAATGTTTTTATATCATTGCTATCAACTTCCATTCTGATCAGGTCGCGGATTAATTCATTCAGCTTTGCGTAATACCCGAATGGTGTTAAAGACTCCTTACCGGCATTTTTCCCGGTTTTTGTTATCCTCTTTTTATTCAGCGTGTATGCTCTGCTATTCGATGTAACGACATATTTACCTAAATCGATTTTCATTGATGGTTCTCCTGATCTAACCGGTCATACATCTCAATAATCTGCAATGCCACCGCAGCTACTTGTACCAGCTCTGCCCGTGCCGTTCCTGCATGACTGCCACCAAATTCATCATGCAAAACAGCCTGCGCGAACTCGCCGACTTCCTCGGTCAATATCGTCAGCCAGACAAACGGGGATAAATCACGATTAGCTCCCCATTTTTCATCCTGACGACCCATTTCAGCAGTCACATCAAGCATGGCCTTTGTACTGATATGCTTTTCCTAATGGACTTTGTTAACCAATGCATCGCACCGCCTGACTAATTCCCCGGCGTCTACCCTTAAATTAGAAACTGTCACTGTACTTTCCTCATTTCCCCAATATTCATAATTCGCGCCTGTAATGCCTCTCGGTGCGCCTGTTTGCGAGCCTCAAACTCGCGTTGCTTCCGTTCCTGCTCCTCCGGTAAATCCATCAACTGCACAGTGCCGTCACGCACTCGCAGACGCTGCCCCCCAAAGCTGATACTCATACCCTTGATAAACATCGTTTCCATTGACTGATTACTGATTTCGAACCCCATTAACCCAGTCAACCGCCTGACCTCCGGCAACATCGCCTCTTCTTTTGGCGTTAACGTGATACGTGAGATAACCCGAGGCCCCGAAACGCTGATTTCCTCGCGCTGTACGCTATTCTCAGCCGCGTTGATTTCCATCGCCCGTCCCCATTGGAGAACATCGGATAACGCCTTACCGCTTAAGTCTGCGGGTAATGCGGGGCTGTCCTCCCATGCCTGCCAATCCCCTGATCCACAGTTATTGACAGGACTCCGAGGCGCGCCGATGGCGCTTTTTAAAAGATCAAGACCCTCACCGGCCACAGCGGATGCCGGGGCTTGGCTGTCGTGCTTTTTGACAATCCGGTATTCCCGCTCGCGTGTTTTCAACACGCCGGCGGCAGGATTGAGCTGCGCGTAAATCCCGACCACGTTAGAAACCGCCTCGTCATAGGGATTAAGTTTGTCGCTGACTTCACGGGCAACGCGGATAGTCTGCTGATCACGCGGGGTACAAGGGCCACCCTGTGACAGAATGTAGTTTTCAAAGTCACCCTGATCGGCCGCCGCCCGGACCTTTTCGGCTACATCACCCAACTGGTCAGCAATGCAGAGACTGCGCAGGCGACGGCATTCACGGTACGCGCCTTTGGAGGGCAGGTTATAGAACTGAAATTGCGGAATACGCCATGTAGAGGCCCACGCTGTCACAGCCGCGGCCGCATCTTTTAACGGCATGCCGGTTTCATCATCGGTCAGACCATCCAGCGCGTAACCGTCGATATTCTTAGCAATGTATTTAGCGATATAACCGACTGCGCCACCTTTATTCATATGCCGGCATTCGAAGCGATACTTCTGTGCGCCCCGTTCGTCGCCATCTTCCTGCAAGGCTTTTTTACGCATGATCTCCACCGCTGCCGCCCGGCTAGCCTTATCGGTAAACAGCAACAAATGCCAGTGCGGTGTACCATCATGGTGCGGTTCAACCACCCTGACACCATAAACATTCAGCCCTGCATCCTTAAATGCTGTGCGGATTTTCGCCCAGACCTTCACCAGATAACGCTGGCCATCTTTCGGGGTATAGGCTTCATTGGCCCAGCTACTGTTCAGCACTGCCACCTTGTCTGCCCCCATCTGGCGGGTCGGGTGATATTTTGACGGCGTAGTGATGGTGATAAACATCCCGATATCCCCACGCGCCGAGGCAACCCGTTCAATCCCGGCAATCTGTGCCATCAGTTCCATATGGCGAATTTCCGGGTTAGAAATGCTTTGCATTACCTTCTCAACCAGATCAAAGCGCTCGCCGGTGGCCACATCCTCAATATCCATTGATTCAAGGTACTGCATATTGGCCAGACGCTGAGACTTCACTTCCTGAATAGCCTGACGGCTGGCATACGGGGAACGGTTTTTATTGACTGCCATTGCGGCAATCAGCAACGCTTCCCGCCAGCGGGTACGGTGTGCCTTAAGCCGGCGATACCAGAAATCGTCATTGACCAGACGGGATACCGCTGCAATCACATCGCTCTGTTGCAAGGTACCTTTCAGGTAGCGGCCATAATGCGCCGGTGTGACATGCAGCCCGCGCGACAATTTCGCCAGCTCGCCATAAATCGGAGACAGGTTGCGCATCTGATAGATAGCTTTTTTATCACCGTTCGCCTCAGCAATGCACTGATCACAATACTGCTCAAACAGCGTAAAGAACCCGGCAGCAATTTGGGCTGACAGTTTTTTTAGCGGTTTGTTATGGAGATCAGGCAAGTGATTAAACTGGCTGATATCGGGCAGACAATGAAACTGTCTGCTCTCGGTATAAAGGTGAGCCGTTGTCACTAATGTAGCTGGGGTATCCCGTTCAAAACGACGGGTCACGGCCACAAGGCGCGGCCAGAGTTTTTTATGAAAATCGAAATACAGAAAATCCTGGGCTTTCAGCAGGCCTTGTTCTTTCAGTATCTTTTCATAACGTTTCTGATAGGGATAGCCCCAGCTCTTTATGATCCACAAAACTACGAACATTTAGAGGAGAAAAAAGCATGAACATCTATGAAAAACTGAAGCAGATTATTGAAGTTGAAAGTCTGAATTTTGATATTTATCAGGGTATGAACTGGCTAAAAGTTGAAGGGATTTTACAGTACAGAAAGTGTGAAAAGTACAGTGCGTGGTTAGTTACTGGAAAAATAATTCCTGAAGCTGGTCAGATTTCGCCGGCTATCGCACACAGTGGGCGTATGACAACAACATTGTTGTTTTAAGAGACAAAGATTGGCTAACTATTTATCAAGACTATGTTTTTTGTACAGAGATAGAAATACCTCGTCTAACTGGAGGGCGCAATCATGGCAATTAAAGCGCTTGAAGGTGGACGTTATAAAGTGGATATAAGACCGCAGGGCAGATCGGGAAGACGAGTCCAGCGTATATTTAACAAAAAAGCGGATGCAATTGCATTCGAACGAAACATCTTAGCTAATGCTGATAATCAAGACTGGAAACCAATAGAAAAGGATTACAGAAAATTATCTGAGCTTTTTGATATTTGGTGGAAATATGAGGGGCGTAACTTAACCTGGGGTGTAAAAAGGAGACAGACTGTGATGAGCATGATCAGGGATATGGATGACCCTCCGGTTTACCAGTTAACTTCCCGTTTCCTAAACGAGTATCGTTCCAGAAGATTATATGAAGGCATAAAAGCATCAACAGTCAATAGAGATATGACAATGCTTGGCGGTATTTTTACTACTCTGATTGAGATAAAGGAATATAAAGGAATTCATCCAATCAAGGGTATGAAACCGCTCAAGGAAAAAACGCCAGAGATGTCTTATCTTACTGAATCAGAGATTGCTGCATTATTGAATTCGATTACTGATGATGCCTGGCGTTTAACGATTCTATGTTTGAACACTGGCGCAAGGTGGGGAGAGATTACTAAGTTAAAGGTGGAAAACATGCTGCATAATCGTGTTACATTTACTGAAACAAAAAATGGTAAACACAGAACTCTCCCTATTTCTGATGAAGTAATGGGGGCAGTTAAGACTAAACAGTCAGGTCTCTTATTTGATGTTAATTATCAATCTTACAGAAAGATGCTGAAAGAGATAAAACCAGACCTGCCTGTTGGTCAAGCAGTGCATGTTTTGCGACACACTTTTGCTGCCCATTTTATGATGAATGGAGGAAATATATTAACCTTACAGAAGATAATGGGGCATGCCAGCATTCAGCAAACTATGACCTACGCGCATTTTGCTCCAGATTATCTATTGGATGCTATTAAGTTTAATCCACTAAGGGGATGTATCCACATTCCATCCACATTATCGGGGAAACATGGGCATCAATAGCACCCCGATAGATTCATAAACTATTGAAACATAAGAGCAGCCCTTGTATAAAGGACTGCTTTATCCCCGGCTCAGTCGAGGGTTTTTCATCTCTGGTGAGAAGTCATGAAAAATATTATTCAAAAAATTAACGAACTAAGAACAACATTGCGTCATCATGAGTATTTATACCATGTTATGGATGCACCAGAGATCCCGGATGCGGAATATGATCGCTTAATGCGGGAACTAAAATCACTGGAAGAACAGCACCCGGAACTGATTACTGCGGATTCACCTACCCAGCGGGTCGGAGCAGCGCCATTAACTGCATTTGAGCAGGTGCGTCATGAAATCCCGATGTTATCTCTGGATAATGTTTTTGATCAAGAAAGCTATCTGGCGTTTGATAAACGTGTTCGTGATCGTCTGAAAGACAGTCGTGAACTGGTATTTTGCTGTGAACTCAAACTTGATGGTCTGGCTGTTAGCCTGCTGTATGAAAACGGCGAGTTAGTGCGGGCGGCTACCCGTGGCGATGGTACTACGGGAGAAAATATAACCGCTAATGTTCGTACGATCCGCGCAATTCCACTGCGTTTGAAAGGAGACAATATTCCAGCTCGTATTGAGATCCGGGGTGAAGTCTTTATGAAGCAGGCTGGTTTTGAAAAACTTAACGAAGAAGCCCGTCGGACAGGTAATAAAGTATTTGCCAATCCTCGCAATGCCGCAGCCGGATCGTTGCGCCAACTTGATCCGCGCATTACAGCTAAACGTCCACTGACTTTTTATTGTTATGGTGTTGGCGTTATTGAAGGCGGAGATTCAGAAAACGGGCAGTTGCCAGCAAGCCATTACGGGCGCCTGATGCAATTCAGGCAGTGGGGGCTTCCGGTCAGTGACAAAGTGAAATTATGTCAGGGAACCCAGCAGGTATTGGATTTTTACCGTGAGATAGAGCAACAGCGCCCTGAGCTGGGTTTTGATATTGACGGTGTTGTTATCAAAGTTGACTCCCTTGAACTGCAGGAAGCACTAGGATTCGTAGCCAGAGCACCTCGCTGGGCGACGGCATTCAAGTTTCCGGCACAAGAACAAATAACCATAGTGCGGGATGTTGAATTTCAGGTAGGGCGTACGGGCGCTATTACGCCGGTTGCACGTCTGGAGCCGGTACAGGTTGCAGGTGTCATCGTCAGTAATGCCACTTTGCATAATGCAGATGAAATTGAGCGTCTGGGGTTGCGCATAGGTGATACTGTTGTTATCCGTCGTGCGGGTGACGTTATTCCACAGGTTGTCGGTGTCATTCAGGAAAAAAGACCAACAGAGAGCCAGGAAGTTGTTTTCCCGGAGCATTGCCCTGTTTGTGGCTCTGATATTGAACGTGTTGAAGGAGAAGCGGTAGCACGTTGTACCGGTGGATTATTCTGTGGTGCACAGCGTAAAGAAGCATTAAGGCATTTCGTTTCCCGCCGTGCAATGGATGTGGATGGAATGGGAGAGAAAATTATTGAGCAGCTGGTTGATAAGGAATATGTCAAAACTCCGGCTGATCTTTTCCGTCTTACTGCAGGGAAATTAACGGGTCTTGAGCGTATGGGGCCAAAATCCGCTCAGAACGTGGTGAATGCGCTGGAAAAATCCAAGAAAACAACCTTTGCCCGTTTTATTTATTCACTGGGAATTCGTGAGGTCGGAGAGGCGACGGCTGCTAATTTAGTTGCTCATTTCGGGACACTGGGAAAATTACGTGTAGCAGATACGCAAGCTCTGATTGTTGTTCAGGATGTGGGAGAAGTTGTTGCCAGTCATGTGGTTAATTTCTTTAATGAACCACATAATCAGGCAGTCATTGATGATCTCGTCAATAATATTGGCATCCACTGGGAATCGGCAGAAGTACCACAAGTCGCAGATATTGATAGCCCATTTGCAGGTAAGACTGTGGTGTTGACCGGATCACTAAGTCGTTTATCTCGGGATGAGGCTAAAGACAAATTGGCTGCTTTGGGAGCTAAAGTTACAGTCAGTGTTTCCAAAAAAACCGATCTGGTGATTGCTGGTGAAGCAGCCGGTTCCAAATTAGCGAAAGCCACAGAGTTAGGGATAGCTGTTATTGATGAAGAAGAAATGCTTCGTCTTTTAGGTGAGTAATAAGTAGGGACGTAATCTTCAGAAAGGCGCTATTGAGGTTTCAGTAGCGCCTATACTTTGCATACATGATAGCCATGTTCTGGTTAAAAGTGTGATCCGGTTTGCTAAATTTAGGTTTTGTTACCTCTTGCATAATAAATTAATGTGATAATTATCACGATTTATTATCGTATATTACGAAATGCGGTTATAAATTTGCACCTCGTCAGATTTGGAGTTCCTTTTATGTCTCATATTTTTCATTTTGTCCTCGCCTTAGTGCTCATTGGTGGCCTGGCGATTTTGGCGAGTAATAACCGGAAGGATATAAGGATCCGGTATATTATTCAGTTACTTGTTATTGAACTTGTTCTGGCGTGGTTTTTCCTGAATTCGAATGCCGGATTAGGGATCGTCAAAGGGTTTGATAACCTGTTTGTTCACTTGCTGTCTTATGCCGCAGAAGGTACTAACTTTGTTTTCAGTGGTATGATTGACGCAAAACTGGCATTTTTCTTCCTGAACGTACTTTGTCCTATCATCTTTATTTCCGCCCTGATTGGTATTTTGCAGCACATTAAAATTCTGCCGATTGTGATCCGTGCTATTGGTACAGTTCTGTCCAAGGTGAATGGTATGGGTAAACTAGAATCTTTCAATGCAGTCAGTTCATTGATTCTGGGCCAGTCAGAGAATTTCATCGCTTATAAAGATGTATTGGACAAAATGTCTGAACGCCGGATGTACACCATGGCTGCAACCGCGATGTCTACAGTATCTATGTCCATCGTGGGTGCTTATATGACGATGCTGGATGCAAAATATGTGGTTGCAGCTCTGATACTTAATATGTTCAGCACCTTTATCGTTCTGTCTCTCATTAACCCTTACTCTGTTAAAAGTGAAGGGGATATTCATATGAGCAACTTGCATGAAGGGCAAAGTTTCTTTGAAATGCTCGGTGAATATATTCTGGCGGGTTTCAAAGTTGCATTGATCGTATCGGCCATGCTGATTGGTTTTATTGCTCTGATTGCGGCTATCAATGCTGTCTTTGATATGATATTTGGCATTACCTTTCAGGAATGTTTAGGCTATGTTTTCTATCCGTTTGCCTGGATTATTGGTATTCCTGCTGATGAGGCACTGAAGGTAGGCAGCATCATGGCGACCAAGCTGGTTTCTAATGAGTTTGTTGCTATGCAGGGTTTGCAGGAAATTGCCGGGCAATTGAGTGAGCGTTCAAAAGGAATTCTGTCGGTATTTTTAGTTTCTTTTGCTAACTTCTCCTCTATCGGAATTGTCGCCGGAGCTATCAAGGGCTTGAATGAAAAACAGGGAAATACTGTTGCACGTTTTGGCCTGAAACTGTTGTTTGGTTCAACATTGGTGAGTTTCCTGTCCGCAGCCATCACCGGACTGGTAATGAGTTTTTAAATTCACAGTGACCTGTGTTTCAGAATGAAAATGGCATCTTATAGGTGCCATTTTTTTACATAAAGAAAAGGCTTAAAGAATGGATAAAGAAAACCTACTGGAAATTGCTAACACAGTAATGCCATTTGGAAAATATAAAGGAAGAATGTTAATTGATCTTCCGGAAGAATATCTTCTTTGGTTTGCCCGTAAGGGAGAATTTCCACAAGGCAAGCTGGGGACACTAATGGAAATGACCCTTGCAATTAAGATTGAAGGGCTGGATTCACTGGTAAAACCATTGAAAAAATCCTAATTAACCGTAAGTTGGGTCAAGTGGCGCTATCGGTGATGAAATATCGATTAGTGCACCACTTTTATCCTTGATTAACATGCGCCGTTGCCCATAAGGTAAGTCACGTGGTGGTTCGATAATATCCAGCTTAAGTGTTTTTGCTTTCTCAAAATAAGAATCAATATCTTCTACAACAAAAGTGATAATCACGCCTTGGCAAGCCTTGTGGTATGTTTCTGGAATGAATTCACTTGTTTTTAAAAAAGCGGAAACTTGCTCATTTGATTCAGAAGACATGGAGATAAACCAGTAGGATTCATATTCAATGTTAAACTTCAATAAGTTAACAAATAAATTCCTCGTACTTATTAAATCATCAGTGAGAATATTAACTAACATATTGATCTACCTTTAAAGATTAGTCAGATTATACTTAGCCTTAAACTGTTTTATGTGATTGTAAATCTATACGAACATTTATGATGTATGTTTAAGTATTCTCTTAAATTTTAAACCTAATACCATTGATAGAGTTATACAGTTTGTTAATAAGCCAAAAACAAGCCCACACCAAAAGCCAATAAAGCCCATTTTCTCTGTAATCAGGTCTGTTAACCCTAATGTAAAAGCCAAAGGTACGCCAATAAACCAATAACCGAAAAGAGGAACATAGAAAACTATTTTTGTCTCATGAAACCCACGTAAAATCCCTGATAATATGGAGTGTATAGAATCAAATAGTTGAAATAATAATAAAAAGACGATTACTCCGAGAGCTATATTTATTACAAGAATATCTTTTGTATATAAACTGATAATATGTTCAGCATAAAGAAAAAACATAATTCCTAGCATAAGAGTAATCAATGTAGTAGATACTAAAGAGAGTAAACTAAATCCTAGTGTTGATGAATAAGCTTTCTTAGCACTCAAGTAGCTTATTTTTACTGTTGTAACAGCAGAAAATCCACCGCTAATAGTTATTATCATGGATGATATTATAATTATAATATTATTAGCTGCAATATATACAGTACCTAAAGTTGCAATGCCAAGTGAAATGGCATCAATAAATATCACTTCAACAAAGAGTGCTAATCCACTTGGGATACCGATCAAAAACAATCTTTTTAATCCTGAGTTGAGTTTTAGAGATAATTTAAATCTGTATTTTTCATATTCTTTTTTTCGCAAAAAATAGATAATCAGCAAGATAGCACTGAGGGTGTTGATAATTGCAGTTGTGATCCCTGCTCCTACTCCACCCATTTCTGGTACGCCAAATTTACCAAAAACGAAAATGTAGTTTAAAGGTATATTGACTATAAGAGCAAAAATAGAGATATACATCGCAACTTTGGTGTTTTCAAGTGCTTGCAACAAAGAACGAAAGACATTGAATATCATCACACCCGGTACACCAAATGCCATAGCTGTAATATAACCTTTTGTGATGTGTACAACATCTTCATCAATACCAATAAGCGATAAAAGCTGAACCGCTAATAATAAGAAGACAACAATAGGAATCGATAAAATCAATGCGGCAGATATGTAGTTATTAACACACTCTTTAATGCCTTCGATATCATTATTTGCCCGAAGTTTAGCAACATCAGCAGATAGCATCAGGATAACGCCAAAACCCAATACAAAGATGGGGAACCAAATACTACTCCCTAGCGATACGGCAGCGAGCGCATTTGTCGAGTAGTGGCCTGATACGATAACATCCACGGCACTCATTGCTATTCTGGTAAGCTGCGTTACTATGATTGGGGTTGATAGTAAAAAAAGATACTTTATATCGTTCAACAAGGCAGTTTTTTGCATGATTTTCCCTGTAAAAATATTATTTTTTTAATTACCCTGTATTAATTTCAACATAATAGAATGATCGTATAAGTAGCTACGGTTTTTATTTTTTTTGAAAGTTTATTACTGAGTGGCTGAGATAAATAGTAGAGTATGTTATTAGGACTGAAATTTTTTAGATTAATTAAAACTAATACTGATTATAATCATCAAATAAAAACTAATGCAACATATTGTTAACACTTTGTTCGTAAAATATCACTTTTATTAGGTTTTGAGAGTATGGCTACTTTGGGGATTCTATTAACCATTTGATATATAGTGAATTAATTCTTTTGTTCTATATTAATGGCGGAAATATTTTTGTTTTAAGGGTGGTATTTTAACTTTTGTGATTGTATTTTCAGGTGATAACTATTTTTCATTACCAAAATGACTTATGTTTTTTTAATATGTTTTATGGTTTTTCTTTACATTGAAGATGATATGGAAATTTTTATTTTATTTTATCGGGTTTATACTAAATTATTTTAAGGTGGTAATATGAATATTGATAATAATATAGTTTTATCTGAGAAAACAGAAGAATCGTCACCTATTACTGTATCTATACCTGATGGTGCTGATGTTATTGTTGGACAGCATATATATCTAGTCGTAACAGTGAAATCGCCACAGGTTAAGTCTATTAAGAGTATTTCAATAGAAGATCCAAAAAAAAATATTTCGGTACTAGAGGTAGTAGAAGATTGGAAGTTAATAAATGATACTTCCGGTAAAGCTATATTTACATTGGAGATTGATGATAAATTGTCATCAAATACTTCAATTAGCTATACGGTTCATGCTTATTCGGATAAGAATATTGATGTAGAGGGAATCGCACCTTTGAACGTTGGTTATATGACAAAAAGAATGAAGAAGAATAGTGTGATTTCATTAAATACAGAAATAGAAGTTCTCGATACATTAGATGCACCTAGTCCTATTGATGATCCAAATAGTAAATATAATGTTTATTCCGGTGTAGTAACTGATGAAAATAATAATCCATTAATAAATACTCAAGTGATAATATCATCTGTATCTCGACAGAAATCATTAGATCTTGCTAATATAACAACAGACCCAATTAGTAGTAACACACCGGAACTTATTGAAATTCAAAAGCGAAAATCTCTTCCTGATTTTATTGCGGTTAATAGTGATGAAAGTGGAAGTATAAGATTTCGTGTTTATTCTAAACAAGGCTTTAGTGGTACAATTGATTTTACTACTGAAATTTTGGGGATAATTAATCCAACATATGCTGAATCCGCGTATATTGTTGGAAGTTATGAATCTTCAACTTTCCATCTCCAGAATCCATTGATACTTGGAATTTTACCAGGGGGAATTGTTAGAAAAAAATCTGGAGTTAAAGAATTTAAAGTAGGTGTTCCAGAATATAAAAATCCCAGAATTGATGATGCTATTATATTCTTGATGAAGGATGAAAATAATAAAACAATCCAATTTAAACCTGTACATTATGTGGATGATGTCCAAAATATTGGGGGATATAGTTTTCATTTATCATATGAAAAAATACCATTTAATAAGAAAATGGATTTTTATTATATAATTTTAGATTTCGCTGGGAATTATTCTTATTCCAAGAAATTAAACGTTATCTTTGAAGATGATTCTGGAGCTGGAACTAACCCCAATAATGGAGGCAACACAGGAAATGGAAATCACTGCGACAACGGTCTTTATAATAAAGTCGATGTAGACTCAAATTATGAAGATGGAAAATTCAGTTTAAAAATAAAAAGCATCACACTGATTTAATGTTTTTAAAATACCTGAGCATCAAAAGAAAAGCAGGGCAATTTTTCTATACACGACCATAAGAAAAAATCCCTGAAAACTTGCGTCTTCAGGGATTCAGAATTTTGGTGGAGCTAAGCGGGATCGAACCGCTGACCTCTTGCATGCCATGCAAGCGCTCTCCCAGCTGAGCTATAGCCCCACAAATGTGGCGTTCCGAATCAGGATATTTTGGTGGAGCTAAGCGGGATCGAACCGCTGACCTCTTGCATGCCATGCAAGCGCTCTCCCAGCTGAGCTATAGCCCCAAATCAAAATCCTGTGGAACGGAGCGCATCATATGAAACCCAGCGAATTCTGTCAACGAATTCATTAGTATTCTATGTATAAGCGCTGAAAAAGCCATCAATACTAGGTTGTGAGAATAAAAAATAAAGGCACAACAATAAACTGAGTGCCTTTACATTTACGTTAGCCTGTTTCTAATGCTGATTATTGCGCTTCACGCTGTGCAATATAAGCGAGGGCTTTATCAATACGAGCCAATGAACGAGCCTGATTGATGGCGTGAATGGTTACATCAACACTTGGTGATTGGCCTGCACCAGTAACTGCAACGCGCAGTGGCATGCCTACTTTACCCATTCCTACTTCCAGTTCGTCAGCTGTTGCCTGAATAGCGTGATGAATATTTTCAGGTGTCCATTCGGTAATGGATGCCAGTTTAGTGCGTACAACTTCTAATGGCTGACGCGCAACCGGACGCAGATGTTTTTTCGCAGCATCGGCATCGAACTCTGCAAACTCTTCATAGAAGTAACGCCCAGCGCTGGCCATTTCTTTTAATGTTTTGCAACGCTCACCCAGCAGTTTGATCAGATCCACTAACTCTGGGCCTGTGCGGGTATCGATACCTTGCTGTTCAATATGCCATGCTAAATGAACGGCAACTTCTTCTGCTGGCAGGGTATTGATGTAATGATGGTTCAGCCAAAGCAATTTTTCAGTATTGAAAGCACTGGCTGATTTGCTGATAGCATCAAGGCTGAACAGTTCAGTCATTTCTTCAACTGTAAAAATTTCCTGATCACCGTGTGACCATCCCAAACGTACCAGATAGTTCAGCAATGCTTCTGGCAAGTAACCATCATCGCGATATTGCATTACGCTGACCGCGCCATGGCGTTTGGACAGTTTTTTACCGTCGTCACCGAGGATCATAGAAACATGTGCATATTCTGGTACTGGCGCGTTGAGCGCTTTCAGAATATTAATCTGACGTGGTGTGTTGTTAATATGGTCTTCACCACGAATAACGTGAGTGATTTCCATATCCCAGTCATCAATAACAACACAGAAGTTATAAGTTGGTGAACCATCAGTACGGCGGATGATCAAATCGTCCAGTTCCTGATTACTGAATTCAATCGGGCCACGGATGCTGTCATTAAAAATAACAGAACCTTCCTGTGGGTTGCGGAAACGTACAACATGAGGTTCATCATGGCTGTGCTGGCACTCACTATCACGGCAACGGCCGTCATAACGAGGTTTTTCACCATTTGCCATTTGAGTTTCACGCAATTGCTCCAGATGTTCCTTGGAACAGTAGCAACGATAGGCTGTACCATTTACCAGCATTTCATCAATAACCTGATTGTAACGGTCAAAACGTTTAGTCTGATAATAAGGGCCTTCATCCCAATTCAGGTTTAACCAGTTCATTCCGTCCATAATCGCATCAATGGCTTCCTGAGTTGAACGCTCCAGATCTGTATCTTCAATGCGCAGAACGAATTCACCTTTGTTATGGCGACTGTATAGCCAGGAATAAAGGGCGGTGCGTGCGCCACCAACGTGAAGGTAGCCAGTAGGACTTGGCGCAAAACGGGTTTTTATTTTACTCATTGGGAGTTGCCTTAATGACGTTCTACTTCTCAGAGAACGTTTTGGATGATTGAAGTAACAATTAAAATAACAATAGTGGGGAGCATTTTATCACTGGACTTCAATTCCTCAATGGCGTTGATGGTAGGTTATTGAGAAAAACCCAAATGCATTGCCTAAATGATAACCTTATGTGACTATAATTGTTTCATTCTGTGTAATTTTGCGACGAACGGAAATTTTAGCAATAAAAACCGTTGACTCACCTCGAACTATCCCTATAATGCGACTCCATCACGACGGGGCGATTAGCTCAGTTGGTAGAGCATCTCCCTTACAAGGAGGGGGTCATCAGTTCGAATCTGGTATCGCCCACCACTCTCAGTGATAAACTGAAAGCGGCAGGCCGTAGTGATAAAAAATGATTTTATGATTGGGCGATTAGCTCAGTTGGTAGAGCATCTCCCTTACAAGGAGGGGGTCATCAGTTCGAATCTGGTATCGCCCACCAATCGTAAATCAGTGATATATCGATGTTGTTACAGATAATTATTCAGTAATAGTCATCATGCAGTAATAGTCAGCATGAAGTGGGCGATTAGCTCAGTTGGTAGAGCATCTCCCTTACAAGGAGGGGGTCATCAGTTCGAATCTGGTATCGCCCACCACTTCATTAGATTGTTCCGCAGTATCACACTGATATTTTAGATGGGTCGTTAGCTCAGTCGGTAGAGCAGTTGACTTTTAATCAATTGGTCGCAGGTTCGAATCCTGCACGACCCACCATCTAAATATCAAAATCAAAATTATCTAATTGGGTCGTTAGCTCAGTCGGTAGAGCAGTTGACTTTTAATCAATTGGTCGCAGGTTCGAATCCTGCACGACCCACCATTTAGATATAAAAATCAGAATTACCTAATCGGGTCGTTAGCTCAGTCGGTAGAGCAGTTGACTTTTAATCAATTGGTCGCAGGTTCGAATCCTGCACGACCCACCATTTAGGTAGCCATGAAGTGGGCGATTAGCTCAGTTGGTAGAGCATCTCCCTTACAAGGAGGGGGTCATCAGTTCGAATCTGGTATCGCCCACCACTTCATATAATTCCCCTAAGAAATCATCAAAAAATATAAAACCAAGCAAGGTTTATATTCACATTTTATTCAAATAATTCCTGTTCATTACCGCGAATGAGTAATACAAATAAAACAGCATTATCTTTTAGTGAAATCAAAGCATGCTGTTTTTTTAATCTGTTATTATGCTTTTAATCCGTATCGTTTGAATTTCATCAATACTTTTTGCATTTCTTCGGATGAGAGTACAGGGATCCGTTCTGCAATATTGCCTACAGAGTTCCCTATTACGGGTAGTATTTTCAAATAGAGTTGTGCCAATATTTCGATTTCATTGGCCAGCCATAATGCTTTTTCCAGATTGGCTTCCATCGCAATCATACCGTGGTGCTGCATTAACAGTGCCTTGCTATGCCTAATCCCTGTTTTGACACTTTCTGCCAGTTCTTGTGTCCCGAATGTTGAGTAGGGAATACAGGGAACATGATCCGTTCCTGTCACTGCCACCATATAGTGAATAGCCGGGATACCATGATTGAGAATTGAAACGGCAGTTGCATTGACTGCATGATTATGTACAACAGCATTTAATTCAGGGCGTGCTTCATAGCAGGAAAGATGGAAGTGCCATTCGCTTGAGGGAATTTTATCTGATTCTGCTTCTCCCGAATAATTAATGTAGACAATTTGCTCCGGGGTTAATTTTTCATAGGGGATCCCGCTGGGGGTGATAAGAAATCCATCTTGATAACGGGCACTAATGTTACCAGATGTGCCTTGATTTAAACCCAGAGCATTCATCTTAAGGCAAGTATCGATAATTGCTTGAGCAATATGTTTTTTACTGACTGTCATAAAAAATAATCATTATAAATTATATGGATATAAATCAGGAAAGAGCATGCGTAAGCCTTCTGCGCTGGCATCACAAATTCCACGTTCTGTAATTAACCCGGTAATTAATTCTGCCGGGGTAACATCAAACGCATAATTCCCGCAAACCGTTCCCTGAGGTGCTGTATTGACCCAACTGTGTTTTCCGTCAGCCGTCATTCCGTAGACGTGTGACTGTTCATCACCTGAACGTTGTTCAATGGGGATCTCTTTTACGCCGTCCCAGACGGTAAAATCCAGTGTCGGTGATGGTAACGCAACATAAAATGGTACCTGATTTGCTTTTGCAGCCAGAGCCTTAAGGTAAGTGCCAATTTTATTACACACATCACCTCTTGCGGTTGTCCGGTCTGTACCTACGATACACAAATCCACTTTGCCATGCTGCATTAAATGTCCACCGGCATTATCGGCAATTAAAGTATGTGGTACACCATGTGAACCTAACTCAAAAGCCGTCAATCCACCCTGATTACGAGGGCGAGTTTCATCAACCCAGACATGAACCCTGATACCCGCATCATGTGCCATGTAAATAGGTGATAATGCGGTTCCCCAATCCACAGTTGCCAGCCACCCAGCGTTGCAGTGAGTTAATATATTCATTACTTCACCGGCTGATTTTGTGGCTGCGATTTCTTGTATGATTTTTAAACCATTTTCACCAATCTTATGACACAGCTTGACATCTTCATCTGCAATTTCATTGGCAGTACGATAAGCAGTTTCTACACGCTGAACGGGAGGCGTGTTTTCTAGTGCCTGATATGTGCGATCCAGCGCCCATTTTAAATTAATGGCGGTTGGCCGGGTTTTAACTAAAGTATCGTAAGCTATTTGTAGATTTTCATTGCTGCTACTTTGACGCATCGCCAGTGCCATACCATACGCAGCAACTGCACCAATTAAAGGTGCACCTCTTACCCACATATCTTTGATAGCTGTTGCAGCATCCTGAACGGTATTCAACTGAATAGTTTTTAATTCAAAAGGCAGTTTGGTCTGGTCAAAAATTTCGACAGTATACCCATCGTCAGCAAGCCAAACAGAGCGATAATGGGTTCCATTAATCTTCATCTCGGTTTCTTAACCTTATGTAATATGATGTTTAATCTGTGAAAAATTCTGGTACTTATTCTTGTTGACAATTAACTCACGTGCCAGTTTTAGTGCTTGTTTTTCACAACCGGCTCGTAATGTCGGGTCATCAATCTGTTTGAAATCAGCAACACCGGCGAAGCCTATAATGCGGCGATTAATTTCAAGCCCGGCATAGACCAGAGTTTCTTCGAATAAATTGGAGAAAAAATCATCCTGGGCAGTTTTAAGGAACGATGAATTGAAAGTTCCCTGTTGGTAGATGGTGACAGGATAGGCTTCTCCGGTTGTTTTTTCATTCCATAATTGACGAAAATGATGTTCAAATATTTCCCATGTTTTTTCAATCTGCATGAAGAGCCATGATTGATAATCAGCACATTGCTCTATATTCTCCCGCAGAGCAGGTTGAGCAAAATAAGCCATAAACAGATTGCCGATATAATTGCCTATATCGAATGCCATTGGACCCATAAAGCTAAATTCTGGATCAATCACTTTTGTGGAATCAGGTGTGACCATAATGGAGCCGGAGTGAAGATCACCATGCAAAAGTGCCTGCGTTTCAGTCATGAATTTGTATTTATACCGCATTGCAGTTTGGATCATGGCCTGATCTTGCCAGATGGCATGAATATCATTATCAAGTTGAGGGGAAGTCCAGTTGTTTCTTTCGGCATTAAAATATGGCTCTGTAAAAATCAGATCTTCAGTGATCTTACAAAGCTCATGGTTATTGGCAAAACGGCTTACCAGTTCTTTTTTCTCTTTGCTATCCATCCCTATATCAGAGGTATGGAATAGTGTATCAGCAAGAAAAATGCCAATGTCTTTAGCTAGATGAGGGAATTTTTCACCAGAAATCAGTTTATTGCGTAAGATAATGTGTTTATCTAAATACTCCATCGCAAACAAAGACATTTCTTCATCATAGAAATAGACATCGGGTACATACTGATGAGCAAATTTTTTTTCTTCTAATAGGGCATGGTATTCGAAATAGGTTCGGACAAGGGAAAGCTGCCATGATTCACCAGCAGCCCGAACGTAAGGTAAGGATTGTTTGACCACAATAGTTTTTTCTGTTCCGGCAACAATAAAAACTAAATTCAGGTTTCCATCACCTATTTCCTGTATCTGCCAGGTTTCAGGCAATCCTCCGAGTGAGATGGTGGCGGGTAAATTTTTCGCAAGATAATGTGGTAAAGACTCACAGGTCTGGGGGATATACTCAGTAGGAACATAAACAGACATTATTTTTCATCCTGATAATATCATGAAAGAAAGTTCATAAAATGAACAGGGATAACACATTTTGCGGTAATGGATTTTTACAGTTGTTAACTATAAGTATACAAAAGTAAAGTGTCTGTGATGAAAATAACGAATATGGTCTGATAACAATAAGATATATCCAAGAGATTTCAAATTGCATCGTAATGATAAAAGTACGACGAATGTGCTAGTTCAGGTTTGTGGTTTTGGTAGTGGAGGAAGGCCATGAGCAACTCTGGCACGATCACAGGCTTCATTGTAATTGTCAGTTTCCCATGCCTGCGAAAATTCTCGGCAAGGGGAAGGGCGCTTGTCATAAATAGTACAGGAAACCGAATGGCCAACTTTGCCCTGTAAGTTTATACAACGGGGATGGGGCTCGTTTGTACCTTTCATGCAGCACATAAAATCGTTCAGTTTTTCAGTGGCAGCAACCGGGACTGTACCTCCTCCATCCTCAGCTTCCGCCCAATAAAATGAGACCCTGAAAAATGCACAGCAGGCACCACAGCTAATGCAGAAATTATTCTGTGATTGGGTATTTAATATATGATCCATACCAGAAGTCTCTATCTGATGTTTAAGAGCCACATTTTGACGAAGTTATTAACTATGGAAAATTATCTTTTTTGTATAAAGATAACTATTTGAGGATAGGTTATCTTTGTGAAAAATGGCGAACTTCAAGAGAAATTTATTTTTAATTGAAAAAAGAAAACTGCCTCTTTTAAAGACAGTTTTTTATTTAATTAACAGATTGTTACTTTGAAATAGGTGAGTTTTTATTTAGGGAATACTTGTTGGAAAAAGATAAGGATATGGTTCAGGATCTCATTATGAATTTCTTCCCGGCTTCTATCTCCACCATCTTTACAAATAACTCCACCTTTTGGGTTATTTTTTTCAATAAGAGCGATTGCATTGGGTTTACAATTTGGCCTAAAGCTAAAATGCATTGCATCGTCAATAACGATGTATTTTGATTTCTCTTTTGGAAGGTTTTTAGCCAGATACTCAGATTCCAGTTCAGCAGGCATATCCCCCACATCAACACCAGCGGCTATAACGAGTGTTGGTATATTTATCATGCTTAAACTTTGAGATGAAAAGCCTCTGGTTAGTGCCAGATCAAGGGAAATAATGGCTTTAACTCTCTGGTCACCCAAATCACCATCTAATTTTGCTTTGATGATTTCATTTTTACCTATTCCTAATTCAGATAATATGTTGCAAGAAGCAAGAATTTGATTAGTTTTGCAGTCAGTAACTAATAAATCTGAGTTGAATCTAGCGCCTGTAAGTTCAACAACAGACCAGCCGCCTAATGAATGACCAATTGCTGCTATTCGTTCTTTATCAATTAACTCAGCAAAATCAGATTGCTCTAAATAACTTTTCATAATAGTGGGACACTCGATTTACTTTCTCTGAAAGAGTCTATTTGCAGATTTTTTCAAGAATTTTTTCACATTACTGAGCAGTTGCCACATATACCGACAACAATGGTTACGTGTGACTGTTTCATGTAACGTGTG